>CADCWF010000276.1 GCA_902806345.1 uncultured Thermomicrobiales bacterium | reverse complement strand
TGGATCGTCCTCATCCGCTTCCGAGTTGGGGTTGGTGGTTCGCCTTGGCCATGGCGATGCCCGTTGCGCTCGGCGGTATGGTTAGTGGCACCAACCCCGGCCCGGACTTCTCGGCCGTTCAGGCTATCGTCCGTCGTCGGGGTTTGTGCTATCTCATCGTGAGACTGTCGCGCGCCGCATCCCCAGGATGGCCGCATGATCGAGCGCAACACCCTCTTCTACGGCGACAACCTCGACATCCTCCGCCACCACGTCCCGGCGGCGTCGGTCGACCTCGTCTACCTGGACCCGCCCTTCAACTCCAAGCGCGACGACAACGTGCTCTTCAAGGAGAAGAGCGGCGAGGCGAGCCCCGCCCAGATCGAGGCGTTCACCGACACCTGGCAGTTGGACCGTGCCACCGAGCAGACCTACGACGACCTGATCGCCGAGGCGCCCGCCAACGTCGCCCAGATGGTCTCGGCGCTGCGCCAGTTCGTCGGCTCCAACGACACGATGGCCTACCTTTTGATGATGGCGGCGCGGTTGGTCGAATGACGTGCCCCTCATGATTCCTGGACCACACCAAGGGGGCAGGTCACAAGGGGCGTCGCGACGCGATCGACCGACGCGACGGACGGGAAAAGCCCGCTGCCGGTCAGTAGGTGAGCCTCAACGCCGACCGGCTCAGCCCGCTTCAGCGGGCTTCGTGGCTTCAGCCCGGTGCTTGAGCGCCGGGCTCGGCGGCGAAGCCGCCGGACCGCCTCTCGCGGGGTGCGGGTAAGGCGCGGCCAGCAGGCCTGGCGCACCACCCGTGCTGTCTCACGTCGCCGCCGGCGTCTCGTCCAGAATCGCCACCGCCGTGTCGACGTCATCCTCGGAGTCGACCAGCGGCGGGCAGATCGGTGGCGTGTTGGCGAAGAGGCCTCCATGGCCGACAACCATGCCGCGCTCCTTGGCCCCGTCGAGCACCCGATCCAGGGTGTCCGGCGCCGCCTCCCTGGTTTGCCGGTCGCGGACCAGCTCGACCGCGACTCCCAGGTCCACGTCTCGGACGTCGCCAGTGGCGGGGTGCGTCGCGGCGACGCAGCGCCATGCCCCCCATCTGTCGCAACCGATCCCGTGCCCTCAGAGGTGCATCAGATGCGACAGGTGCGACAGAACCCGGCGGCACGGGAGAGGGGGCGGCCGGGGATTCCCACCGCCTCCCCTCCCGGAGCCCGCATCAGTTCCCGGCGGCGGCCGCCTGCCGCACGATCTCCGCGAGCTGGGCGAGGTGGCTCTTGGCGTGGTTCAGGCCGAGGGCGTGGTAGGCGACGGCGTTCATCGGGCCGAACGCCCGGTGCTCGTGGACGGCGTCCAGGTGCGGCCGGTCCGGCCAGGCGGCGAGGAAGGCGAGGGCCATCCGGCGGCTCTCGGCCAGGCGCTGCCCGACCTCGGCCGCGGTGGTGACCTCCTCCCACGGCGTCTCGTAGCGGGGCCGCCCGGTGATCTCGGAGCCACGGGCGAGGGTGCAGCCCTGGGCGGCGTTCTCCTCCAGCCCGGCGGTCAGGTGGACGACGACGTGGCCGAGGGTCCACCCCGGCCCCTCCTCCGGGTCCGCCCCAGGGTCGTCCGGGACAAAGCCGACCGCGGCGTCCGGCGCCCCGGCCACGATCTCCTCGACCCGGTCGTAGATCTCGGTCGTCAGCGGCCGCAGGTCGGCGGGGTCGAGGCCGGCGGTCTGCTCGATCAGCGACCGCTTCCCGTCTCGGGCGGCCCCGATGTCGAGTGAAAGGTCGGACAAGGTCATTGGGGGAACCTCCATCGCGGATGGTCACATGCGGGCGGCCGAACGAGACCGATAGGGTCGTTGTATCCCGAAACGGGCTGCCGCTGCGTCGCCCGAACGACGGAGGGCCGGGGGAGACCTCAACGGATTCCGTCCTTCCCCGCGTCGTGCTACCGTCCCGCCCGGATCGAAGCGACCGCGGCAACGAGGAGGGCGAACCGGCGCCACGGCCGGCTCCGCTCGCCGCACCGCGACGACGGGAGGGACACGGGCGCGATGGCCGACGCCGACTACGAGATCCTGGACAGCCGCTTCCGCCGCTGCATCAACACCACCGGCAAGGTGGAAAAGCTCTACGAGGGGTGCCGCTGGGCAGAGGGCCCCGCCTACCAGCCGGCCTGGCGCTCGCTGGTCTGGAGCGACATCCCGAACGACCGCATCCTCCGCTACGACGAGGCGAGCGGGACCGTCGGCGTCTTTCGGTACCCGGCCGGCTACACCAACGGCAACACCGTCGACCGCCAGGGCCGGCTCGTCACCTGCGAGCACGGCGGCCGCCGGGTCAGCCGCACCGAGCACGACGGGGTCGTCGTCACCCTGGCCGACCGCCACGAGGGCAAACGGCTCAACAGCCCGAACGACGTGGTGGTCAAGTCGGACGACACGGTCTGGTTCACTGACCCGGCCTACGGCATCGAGTCGGACTACGAGGGCCACTTGGCGGAGCCGGAGATCGGCGGCTGCCACGTCTACCGACTGGACCCCGCCAGCGGCGACCTCCGCGCCGTCGCGACCGACTTCGCCCGCCCCAACGGCATCGCCTTCTCGCCTGACGAGGACCTGCTCTACGTCGCCGACACCGGGGCGACCCACGCCGAGGACGGCCCGCGCCACCTCCGCCGCTTCGCCGTCGGCGAAGGCGGCACCCTCACCGGCGGCGAGGTCTTCGCGGTCTGTACCGCCGGCCTCTTCGACGGCTTCCGGCTCGACGTGGGCGGTCGGCTCTGGGTCAGCGCCGCCGACGGCGTCCACTGCTACGACCCGGACGGGACGCTGCTCGGCAAGGTAAAGGTGCCCGAGGTCGTCGCCAACGTCGAGTTCGGCGGCGGGCCGAAGCGCAACTACCTCTACATCTGCGGCACCACCTCGCTCTACGGCGTCAAGGTGATGGTCAACGGCGCGAAGCGGCTGTAGGTCCCCGGGCCGGGAACCGCGGAGGACGCGGAGCGGGGCCGCCGGCACCAGCCGGCGGCCCCGCTCGCGGGGAGTCGACGCATGCGGGGTTACTGCGCCGTCGACGACCCGCTGCCGAAGTACGAGGTCGGGCGGCCGGACGCGTCGGTCGAGGCTGGGGAGGAGCCGCCGTCGCCCGCCCCGAACGTGCGGGAGGCGGCGTCGGTGTTCGCCCCGCTCTGGCCGTAGGTCGACGTGGTGCCCCCGCCGGCCGCGGAACCGGTGCCGCCGATGCTCGAGGCGGAGCTCCCCATCCCCGAGCCGGAGCCGGCCGAGCCTGCCCCGCTCATCGACGACCCGCCCATGCCCGAACCGCCGGCCGCCGAACCGCCCATCCCCGAGCGGCCCCCCGCCATCGACGAGCCGCCGGCCGTGCCTGCGGCGCCCAGACCGCCCTGCTGCTCAAGGTGCTTGGCGAAGTCGGGGAAGGTCTCGCGGATCGTCCGGTTGAACTGGTCGGTCAGCGTGGCGACGAGGGCCCCGGAGAGCGCCGACAGCGTGTTGTCGAGCCCGGCCTCGCGGGCGGCCTGCTTGAGGGCCACGACGACCGCGTTCGGCTGGCTCGGACCCTGGCTCCCGGAGCGTTGGCCGGCGCCGATGCCCATCCGGCCGGACTCCTGGCCGCCGCCATGGCTGGCCTGGTCGGACGAGTGCGCCTGGCTCCAGTCCGTCTGGTAGGAGGAGCTGCCCTGGGACGACGTGTCGCCGCCCAGCACCTTGCCGAGGAGGTAGCCGCCGGCGAAGGCGACGCCGAGCGCGGCCAGCGGCCGCTGCCCGACCTGCCCCTGGATATCCGTCTGCTCCTTGAGCTTCTCCACCTTCGCCTCCACCGCTACCCGTGCCTGGCTGAGCGATTGGTCGACCGACTCCCGGACCTGGCCGATCGACTGGTCGACCGACCCTTTGACCGTTGCCCGCGCCAGGTTCGGAATATCCTGCACCCTGGCCTCGATCTGACCGATCTTGGCCGCTGCGTCGTCCCGTTTGTGCTCTATTTCTTGACGGAGCTGATCTGCTGTTTGGCCCATTGCTGGTCCTCCTTCAGGGTGGCAATCGTCTGCTCCGGGCCGAGCTTGGTCGCGGCCAGCTCCTTCTTGCCCCACAGCGCCAGGACGGCGGCGACGACGAACAGGAGCACCGCGACGATGAGCGCGCTGGCCCACATCGGCAGCCGGGTCGCCAGCCCGTAGGTGAGGGCCAGCATCAGGAAGATGAACCCGATCAGGCCGATCAGGCCGCCGGCCACCATCGCGCCAGCGCCCTTCCCGGCCGCCGTCGCGTCTTCCTTCAGCTCGGTCTTGGCCAACTGGATCTCGAACCGCAGGAGTTCCTGCAGGTCCTTGATCACCCCGCCGACGAGGGCACCGATACCCTGCGCCTCGTCGGTCAAACGGGCGCCCGGGTTGTCGTTTGGTACCCCTGATCCCCCGTCGCTCCGGAATCCCCCGACGGGCCGGGCGCCGCCGCGCATCTCCTGATCCATCGCTGCGCCCCCTCGGCCGTTCCTAACGGGTGACCTTGGCGAGCAGGAAGCCGAGGCCCGCGGCCACCAGCAACGTCTGCGCCGGCCTGCCCCGAACCATCGACTCCAGGCTGCTCTTCAACTCGTCGCCCGAGGCGCCCTGCAGGTAGCCAGATGCCGATTCGAGCTTGTCCGCCACGGTGACGGCCGCGCCACCGCTCTCGCCCCCGCGCTCGCGAAGCATGTCGGCCGCCTTGTGGAGACCGCCCGCTGCCTGCTCGGTCGCCTGGCTGGTGACGCCGGTCGCCTTGGCGGCGGCGCCGGCCAGCTGCTCCTTGACGGTACCGGCTGCCTCGGCCGCCTTCTGCTTGGCGGCGCCGAGTCCGCTGGCTCCGCCGGAGCCGCTCTCGCCGCCCATCAATCCGCTGTCGCCGCCGGCCGAGCCAGCCGCGCCACCGGAGCCGAACGACCCGCCCATGCCGCCGCTGGCGCCCATGCCGCCTGCCGCGCCGGTGCCGGTCGATCCGGGACCGGACAATGAGCCGGAACCGGACATTGAGCCGGAACCGGCGGTCGCCCCCGAGTCCCCCGCACCGCTCGCGGAAGCGCCGGGGGAGGGGAAGTTCGTGCTAGAGCCCGTGCTTCCCAGGCTGCCCGCACCGCCGGAGATGCCGCCGCCGGACGTCGGAACCGGCGGGTTCGACCCCGAACTGCCTTGCCCGCTACCTCGATCGCTCATCGTGACCCCTCCTACGCGCTGCCGCCCGTGCCGAATGCCCGCACCGCCGATTGCATATAGGTGCCGGCTACGCAAACGGGGTGCCACTACGGCTCGCTCCCTTGCGGCCGCTCGGACCCGCCGGTAGCCAAACGTCTCGGGAGTGAGAGAACGCCCGGTCGCTCGGCCGTCCCACGGCGGGGCGAGGTTGTTTCGGGCCGACCCCGCGGCCGATCATTCGGCCGGCGTCCAATCCTGGGGGCCGTGCCCTCGGGCCGGCGGCTCGGATACCGATCCGGCCGCGGCCTACCCGCCCCGCCACCGCGGTCCGTCGCGAGAGGAGCCTGTCCGTGTCGAACCGTCGCCGTCCCCGCCTCGCCGCCGCGCTCGGTGCCGCCCTGCTGCTGGCGACGCCCCTCGCCGGTGCGGCCGACGAGGCCCAACTCGACGCCATCGCCGGCGAGACCGCCGCCCTGCGCGAACTGCCGCCGCTGGCCGAGATTGACGACATCTTCATCTCCGCCGACGAGCTGCGGGCGCGGCTGCCCGGCCTGATCGCCGAGGACTACCCACCGGAAGACGCCGCCGCCGACGGCCGCGCCTACGCCGCGCTCGGCCTGCTACCCGAGGGGACCGACCTCCTGGCGCTCTACCTGGACCTCCTCGGCGAGCAGGTGGCCGGCTACTTCGACCCCCTCACCGACGAGATGGTCGTCCTCGGCGAGGACGCCGACCTCGGCCCGGTCGAGGAGTTCACCTACTCCCACGAGGTCGTCCACGCCCTCCAGGACGCCCGCCTCGGCCTCGATGCGATCACGGAATCGCTGACCGACCGCAACGGCGACGAGGCGACGGCGATCGCCGCGTTGATCGAGGGGGACGCGACCATCGCCTCGCTCGACTACCTCTCCGCCAACCCCCAGCTCGCCACCGGCATCGCCTTCGGCGGGGTGCCGGCCAGCCCGGTGCTCGACGCGGCGCCGGGCGCCCTCGTCGTCTGGCTGATCTTCCCCTACGCCGCCGGCCCCGAGTTCGTCGCCGCGCTGCGGGCCGAGGGCGGCTGGGCCGCCGTCGACGCCGCCTACGCCGACCTCCCGGTCTCCACCGAACAGATCCTCCACCCGGAGAAGTACCTCGCCGAGCGCGATGTCCCGACCCCCGTCTCCCTGCCCGACCTCGCACCGGTCCTGGGAGACGGCTGGGAGCTGGTCGACGACGACACCCTGGGGGAACTGACCGTCGCCCTCCTGCTCGCCGACCTCGGACCCGGCGAAGGGATCGACCCCTTCACTGGGATGCTGGCGCTGCCCGAGGCGGCGCGCAACGCCGCCGCCGGCTGGGACGGCGACCGCTACCAGCTCTGGGCCGACGGCCAGACCGAGGTGCTCGCCTGGCGCAGCACCTGGGACAGCGAGGACGACGCCCGCGCCTTTTCCCGCGCCCTCGCGCTGCGGATCCAGGCCCGGTTCGGCGGCAGCCTGGAGGCGGCCGACCCAGACGAGGCGTCGCTGGAGACCGCCGACGTGACCGCCCGCATCGTCCGCGTCGGCGCCGACGTGCTCTACCTCCAGGCGCCGTCGCCGGCGGTGGCGGAGACCCTGGCCGGGGCGCTCCGCTAGCGGTCTGCCCCGGCGCGAACGCCGAGGTCGGCGACGGGGTTCAGAGGTTGGCTCCCGCCGGCATCACCGCGCGACCGATGGCCTCGATTGGTGCCAACCGGTGGTCGCCGACGAGCCGGCCGAAGACGGTCTGGATGCCCATCCCGGCCAGCCAGCGCAGGCGCCCGATCAGCTCGCCCCCCCTGGCGCCGTCCTCGCCGACGTCGAAGCGGAAGACGGCGGTCTTCTCGATCGCGTCGGAGTCTCGCCCCTCGGCCTCGCAGGAGCCGCGGAGCAGCTCCAATTGGCGGGGGATCTCCGGGCTCGGGCGGAGGTTGCAGGCGTCGCCGTAGCGGGCGACGAGGGGCAGCCTCCGCCGCTCGCCGCTCCCCCCGATCAGGATCGGCGGGTGCGGCCGGGACAGGCAATGCGGCAGATTGAGCGGCCGCTCCAGCCGGGCGGGGATGCCGGCGAAGGGCCGCTCGTCACCCTGCTCGCCGCTCCACATCCGGCGGCAGACCCGGACCGCGTCTTCGAGCAGCTCGTAGCGCTCGGCGAGGGGCGGGTAGGGGATGCCCAGCCCGCGCGTCTCGGCCTCGTAGTCGCCGGCGCCGATGCCGAGCCAGGCGCGGCCACCGGAGACGACATCCAGCGCGGTTACCGTCTTGGCGAGCAGGCCCGGATGGCGGTACGACGCGGGCGTCGCCAGGGCAAGCAGCTTGGCGCGGCTGGTGTGGGCGGCCAGGAACGCCAGGGCCGCGTAGCCCTCCAACACCGGCCCCTCGGCGCCGCCCATCATCGGGTGCCGCTAGACGTGGTCCATGAAGGCGATCGCGGCGAACCCGGCCGCCTCGCCCGCCCGCCCGTCTCGGTCATGGTCGGGCCGATCCGGTCGGGTGCGACCGGCTAGGCGAAGTCATTGAAGTGCAACCCGAGCTTCACGGCGTTCCTCCGCGGGTGACGATCAGAGCGTGGGTTTGAAGACCATCGCCCAGACGACCGAGGCCAGGACGAGCAGGTTGACCGCGCTCAAGGTCGCCAGCCGACTCTGGAGCGGAGCCAGGCGCGGATCGTCGGGCGCCAACGCGTCCACCGCCTCGCCAGCGCGGCGGATCGGGACTGCCCCGAGAAGCATCGAGACGACGAACCCGACCAGACCCCAGACGACCCAGAGGGAGCCGAATCCCCAGCCGGCCTGGCCGACCATCGCCAACCCGGCGAGCAGCGCGACGCCGCCCGCCGGGCCGACGACCACCTGCCCGAAGAACCGGTTCTGGCGCCGCATTGCGGCGAGGGCGTCGCCCTCGCCGGCACGGGCCAGCCGGGCGGTGATCACCGCGAGCGCGAGGAGGCCGCCGATCCAGACGACGACCGCGGCGATGTGGACGAACTTCAGGAGCAGGTAGAGCGCGTCCATCGGTGACCCCCGTCGCCCGTTTGGCCAACATTGGCCAAGCACACCATACAAATCCATGGGTGGGGCGAAGGGGCCGAGGTCGTCGCCGCTCCGCCCG
Source organism: uncultured Thermomicrobiales bacterium (assembly GCA_902806345.1). Taxonomy (GTDB): domain Bacteria; phylum Chloroflexota; class Chloroflexia; order Thermomicrobiales; family UBA6265; genus CADCWF01. Next base: position 56,694 of record CADCWF010000276.1, on the reverse strand, counting down.
GCCAAAGGGCCTCCGCTCTCATCGTGTTGACTAGATATACTGTAACACGAAATACGTCGCCGGCAAGGAGCCCAGATCTCCGTGACCCCACGACCCTATACCCTCGGCAAGCGCCAAGCCGCCGCCGAGGAGACCCGGTCCCAGATCGTTGCCGCCGCCCGTGACCTGCTCGGGGCGGACGCAGGCGCCGCCGGTTTCAGCATCGACGCCGTGGCCCGCGCCGCCGACGTCGCCCGGATGACGGTCTACCACCGCTTCGGCTCCCGCGCCGGCCTGCTCGACGCGCTCGTCGACGACCTCGCCGAGCGGGGCGAGCTCGCCCGCCGCCTCCCCGCCGCCTTCGCCGAACCGGAGCCGCTTGCAGCCCTCGATGCCTTCGTCGCGGCGTTCGGCCGGTTCTGGTCGGCCGACCGGCTCCTCGTCCGGCGGCTGAACGCCTTGGCCGTCCTCGACCCCGAGATCGCCATGGGCAACCGGGCGCGCCAGGAGCGGGGGCTCCACGGCTCTCGCGTCGTGGTCGGGCGTCTGGCCGAGTGCCATGGCCGACCTGACCCCGCCGCGCTCGACGAGGCGGCGACCGTCCTCTGGGTGCTGACCGGTTTCGAAACCTTCGATGCCCTCGCTGGTCCAGACCGGAGCCCGATCGAGGTGGTGCCGCTGGCCCAGCGCCTTGTCCGCGCCGCCTTCGGTTTTGGGCCGGACGCCACTTCCCCGACCGTCTGATTCCGCCACGCGCCGCGCCGCCGGATCGCCGGCCGCGCCGTCCTCCGCCGTCGCCGGGGCGTGCCCGAGTTCCGAGGTACCGGTGCGTCCTTCCCGCGCGTCACCGGGTTATGACAACCGGCGTGGCCAGGCTGGCACGATCCGGCGGGGCAACGTGGCCATTGGTGGCCTTCGGACGCCAGCGATCAGTGACACCGTGTCATCAAAAGTCTCTCGCCCCTAGCTAATTCTTCCTGGCGGTGCGAGAGAGGCATTGCCTTACTGTCCGTTGCGGTTCGCCCGTCCGCCCCCTACGATGGTGTTACGGGCCGAACGGTCCCGGCCGGGGTGAGGCCCGGCGGCGCCGGGGAGGGCCGGGAGCCTCCTTGGCGGGACCACCGGGGGACGGCCCGGAGAGCGGGGAGGGAAGGGGCGACCGTGTTGGGGGGAGGCAGGCGGGTTCTGCTCGTCGACGATCATCCGCTTTTCCGGACGGGGGTGCGGCGGGCGCTCGAGGGGACCGGGCGCTACCGGGTGGTGGCCGAGGCGGCGTGCGCCCACGAGGCGATCGACGCCGCCGACGTCCACAGCCCGGAAGTGATCGTGCTCGACGTCCAGTTGCCGGGCATCTCCGGGCTGAAGACGGCGCGCATCCTCCGGCGCAAGGAGCCGCGAGCGCGGCTGCTCCTCGTCTCGCTCTTCGCCGACGATGCCCGGCTCCTGGAGGCCTACCACGCCGGCGTCGCGGCGGTGCTACCGCGCGACCTGCCGCCGGCCGCCCTCGTCGAGACGGTCGACCGGGTCGTCGCCGGCGAGCAGCCCCTGTTGGCGCTCCTCGGACGGCGGCCGGGGCTCGCCCACCGGGTGCGGGCGGATGTCCGCCTGCTGCCGGGTCGGCATCCCGAGGCTCCGGCCCTGGAGGCCCTGCCGCTCTCCACACGGGAGCTGGCTGTGCTCGACTGCGCCGCTCAGGGGCTCTCCAACAAGCAGATTGCGGGTGCCCTCTACGTTACCGAGCAGACGGTCAAGAACCACCTCACCTCGGTCCTCCGGAAGTTGGGGGTGGACGACCGAGTCGGCGCCATCCTCCACGCCGTCCGCCACCGCTGGGTCGAGATCGGCCCGCCGGGCGGCGCCGAGGCGGAGTGGTTGCTGGCGGACCCGAACCGGCCAGCTCTGGCCCGCCGCACGGTCGCCTGACGCCGCGGGAAGTTCGGGACTGCCGGCGAGTCTGCTCCCTGGCCGAGCATCCCCATCGGCAAATGAGGCCATCCGGCCGTTTGACTCAGCCCGTGGCCGGAGGCGCCTGCCCCGGACAGAGCCAACGACTTGGGGCGGCCTCCTGTCCCCCGATCGCCTAGACTTCCCGGCGTTCGCCGCCGCGTTCGTGACGAGCACGCTCGGCCGGTTGTTCCCCGATGGTCGGGCGGGCGATGCGACGACGGGTGCTGGGCCGGGGCGGTCTCGTCGTCGAGCGGGGTCCGGCGCCGCGGTTCCAAACGCGCTCAAGGCTGAGGTACTCCGCCCGATGACCGTGGTCGCGCTCCCCCTCTTCGCCGCCCTCGTCGGGTTGTTGAACGCCCACGTCCCCTGAACGGTCAACATGGGGCTGAGCCTCGGTCTCCTCGGTCGGGGAGACGCCGTCCGGGCCTGGCGCTACGGCGCAGTCCACGTGCTGGGCGCGGTCGTCGGCGGCGCCACGGTCGGCCTCGGGCTGGGGCTGCTTGGCAGCCTGCTTGGGCTTGGTGCCTGGCGGGCGGTGATCGTCGGCGCCGTCGCGCTGGCGGCGCTGGCGGTGGCGGTGGCGCGGCCGGTCTACCAGCTCGGCCGGCAGCGGCAGGTGCCGCGCCGCTGGGCGCGGGGGGTCTCCCCGTCGCGGATTTACGCCATCTGGGGCCTGATGATGGGGTGCGGCCTCTACACCCCCGTCTACCACACGGCGCTGTTCGTCCTGCTCGCGCTCCAACTCACTTCTGGTCCCGGGTGGGGGCTGCTGACCGGCGCCCTCTTCGGCCTGGCCCGCCAGGCGACGGCGCTCTGGCCCGTCGCCCGCAAGCTGGAGCCGGAGGCGACGATGGGGCTGCTGGAGACGCTGCGTCCCACCGCCCGCGGCCTGAACATCGCCCTCGTCGTGGCGGCGCTCCTGCTAGCGGTGGCGCTGGGCCGTGCCGGCGGCTAGGGACGACCGGATCGTCGCGAAGGGATAGGAGGCCAGCCCGTTCGCCGGCTCGGCGTGATCGGTCAGATCGATACCCCTGGCCAGTGTCGGCCAGAACCGGTCTCCGACCGCGGTCCGGTCCGGCCGGACCCGTATACTCCTCGCCGGATCCGACCGACCGCACCCCGAACCGTGAACCCGGAGGCGTCTTGCCGTGATGAACCTCGTGCCCGCCAACTCCCGCGTCTTCCTGTTCCACAGCCCGAGCGCCAGTGCCGACCCGGGCCTGGCGATGAACCCGGTCAACGAGTGGCTGACCAAGGATCGCGCGAGCTCCCGCTTCCCGAACCTGCGGGTCGTCGACATCAGCGTCACCCCGGACGGCGCCGGCGGCGTCTACACCCTCGTCGTCTGCGACCTCGGGGTGCCGCGTGAGGCGGTTTCTTCGGGCGAGGGTGCCTGACCGGATGGACCGGGGCGGGGGCGGGGAGCTGGCCAGACTGGGGTTGCGGCCCCGGGTGCTGCTGCTCCATGGCCCGACCTCCTACCGCGCCCCCGCCTTCGTGGCCGCCGCGGAGCGCCTCGGCCTTGAGGTGGTCCGCGGGCTCGATCTGCCGAATGCCCTCGCCGAGGAGTGGGGCGTCGAGGCGGCGCTCGACTTCGCCAATCCGGAGGCGGCGGTCGAGACGATCGCCACACTCCACGCCGCCGACCCCTTCGCCGCGGTGCTGGCAGTTGACGATGCGGCGACCCTGCTGGCCGCCCGCGCCGCCAACCGCCTCGGCTTCCCCGCCAACGACTCGGGGGCGGCGCTGGCCGCTCGCGACAAGTGGGTGATGCGGGAGCGCTTCGCCGCGGCCGGCGTGCCCGTTCCCGCTTACCGCCGGTTCCCGCTCGAGGCCGCCCCCGAGGAGGTCGCGCGGGAAGTCGCGGCCAGCCCCGGCTTTCCCTGCGTGGTCAAGCCGCTCCGGCTCTCCGGCAGCCGCGGTGTCATCCGCGCCGACGATGCCGCCACCTTCGCAGCCGCCTGGTCGAGGACGCGGCGAATCGTCGAGGCGGAGGCGCCGCCACCCGAGGCCGCCTACCTGCTCGTCGAGGAGTACCTGCCGGGGGTCGAGGTCGCCGTCGAAGGCTTGCTGACCGGGGGCGACCTGCGGACGCTGGCGATCTTCGACAAGCCCGACCCGCTCGACGGCCCCTTCTTTGAAGAGACGATTTACGTCACCCCGTCACGCCTGCCGACGAGAACCCAGGTCGCCATCTCGGCTCGGACCGCCGAGGCCGCCGCCGCCGTCGGTCTGCGCGAGGGCCCCGTCCACGCCGAGTTGCGGATCAACGACGAGGGAATCTGGCCGATCGAGCTGGCCGGCCGCTCGATCGGCGGTCTCTGCTCGAGCGTGCTGGAGTTCGGGCTGGGGACGACGCTGGAGGCGCTGATCCTCCGCCACGCGGTCGGCTGGGATCTGCCGCCGCCGTCGGAGCAAGCTGGGGAGGCGGCCGGGGTGATGATGATCCCGATCCCGCGGGCGGGGCTGCTGCGCGGCTGGAGCGGCGAGGACGCCGCTCGCGCCGTCCCCGGGGTGACGGGGCTGGAGATCACCGCCAAGCCCAACCAACCGCTGGCCGCGCTGCCGGAGGCGTCGAGCTACCTCGGCTTCCTCTTCGCCCGCGGCGCGACGCCGGCAGCGGCCGAAGCATCCCTGCGGCAGGCGCACGCCGCGCTCTCGTTTCGGATCGAGCGGACGATCGAGTTGGTCCCTGTGGCCGGGTGACATTTGATTGGGCTACGGAGTGCGTGACCAGAGCTACCGGTGTTACCCCTCCCGGGCGAGAGAGCGATGCTGGATGAGCGCGGTCAGGCCGGATTGTCCGACTAGCGTAGGTCGCCCTCGGTACCCTGTTAGCGATTGCCTCGCCGGTGCGGACTGCAGCAACCGCTCCGCGGTCCTCCCCATTCATGGGGCTTCATGGCATCAGCCGGTGCTCTAGCGCCGGGCTCGGCCGCGCAGCCGCCGGACGGGTAGGCGACAAACGGGGCCGGACCAATCTCGGAGGGCGAGGGCACGTCCTCGGGGCTCAGGCAGGGAGAGCCTCGGTGGCCGCGTCAATCCAGGCGAGCGCCAGCACCTCGGCGGCGAGGAAGCCGTCCGGCGCTGCGGCGCCGAGGCGGGCTACCTCGGCGGCGACCGCCTCCCGGTAGCATTCCACCTCGTCGTCGTCCCAGCCCGTCATCGCGGCGGCGAGCGCCTCGGCAGCGTGGAGATCGATCGCCGCGTGGGAGGCGCCACCGGCACGAGCTGGGGGGACCGCCTCGGGGCGGGGGTGGTGGATGCGGGTGCGATCTTGGACCATGGCGTCCTCCGAGAACCGCCGCGGGGACCGGCGAGATCGTGACCGGGACGGAGCGGTGCGACGGGAGGGGCGGGCGCAATCCGAAGCACCGGCCGGGGCCGCGCGGGGACGGATTATCCGACATACGCCCGGTGACCGGGAACGGATGCATCAGCCGGCGGCGGTCCCGCTCCCCTTCGCGTCGCGGCCAGCTCGTCGTCGCAGCAGCAGGAGGAGGCCGACCAGCGTCTTCGTCTCGGCCAACCGCTCCGGCCCTGCCCCCAGCAACGCCTCGGCCTCGACCATCGGCACGAGGGTCGGCACCAGCGACTCGTCCGGGCCGGCGATGTCGCCGACGCGAGCGCACCCCTCGGCCAGCACCAGCGTCATCCGCTCGTCGGTGTAGCCGGGGGAGACGAAGAAGTCGATCAGCGGCGAGATGGCGGCGGCGGCGTAGCCGGTCTCCTCCCGCAGCTCGCGGCGCGCCGTCTCCTCGGGGCGCTCGCCCGGCTCGGCGGTGCCAGCCGGCAACCCAAGCAGGGCGCGGCCGATGGCGTGGTGGAACTGGCGGATCAGGATCAGCTCGTCGGCGGCGGTCAGGGCGACGACGGCGACCGAGCCGGGGTGCTCGACGACCTCGCGAACGCTCTCGCGGCCGGAGGGGAGGCGGACGGCATCGACCCGGACGTGGAGGTGCTTGCCGTCGAAGCCACGGCGGCTGGCGAGGGTGACGGGGCGGGGCGGCTCGGACCCCGAGTCCGGATCCGGCTCGGGCAGAATCGGGGTTGGGGGGTTGGCACGGTCACCGTCACGGCCGGCCACGGCGGCTCCTGATAGGTGGCCAAGCGGGGAGGGGAGGCCGGAAACGGCGACGGCACCCGTTGGGGGTGCCGTCTCGGAGGCGCCAGGCGGATTCGAACCGCCGATCAGGGTTTTGCAAACCCGTGCCTTACCGCTTGGCTATGGCGCCGCATACCAACCAATTGTGCCGGCGAGTTTACCATGGGCCGGAAGGAGTGGCGGTCGTTGGTCGGCCGGACGTCTCGTTGGCTTGGCGCGACCAGGATCGCGACCAACCCCGGTCATGCTCGCGACGAGACGCGCCCGCTCGACCCGTCCGTGAACCGGGGGTGTCACCGATGACCACCGTCGACGACCCGAAACCGTCCGTGCTCCTGGCCGTCTTCGCCCACCCCGACGACGAAGAGTTCGGGACCGCGGGGGCACTACTCCGCTGCGCCGAGCGTGGGGTGACCGTCCACGTCCTGTGCGCGACGCGGGGGGACGCGGGCCAGATCGCCGACCCAACGTTGGCGACGCTGGAGACGCTCGCCGCCGTCCGCGAGGAGGAGCTGCGGGAAGCCTGCCGTCTCCTCGGGTTCGCCGAGCCGACCCTGCTCGACTACGGCGATGGCCGCCTGGCCGCGGCGAACCAGGACGAACTGGCCGGTCGGGTTGCCGCCGCGATCCGGTCCCTCCGGCCGCGGGTGGTGGTCACCTTCGACGCCAACGGCGGCTACGGCCACGCCGACCACATCGCGATCCACCGGGCTACGCTCGCCGCCGTCGCCGCCGCTGCCGAGGCGGGGCCGCGGGAGGACGGTGCGACCGCCGCCGGTCACCGCCCGGACAAGCTCTACGCGACCGGCTACCCGCGCTCGGCGATGGCGCGGATGAACGCCGACCTGGTCCGCCACGGCTTCCCCGCGCTCGACTTCGGCGATGTCCAGGGCATCGCGGCGGCGGAGATGGGCACCCCCGACGAGCGGATCACGACCGCCGTGCCGGTCGACGACCTCTGGCCCCGGCGGTGGGCGGCCCTCCGCGCCCACCAGACCCAGTACGGGCCGGGTAACCCGTTCGTCGAGCTCCCGGAGACCGTGGTGCGGAACTGGATGGCGGTCGACTTCTTCGTCCGCCTCGACCCGCCGCCCACCCCGGGAACGGCCTTGCCGGACGAGGCCGACCTGTGGGCGGGATTGTCGCTGTCGACCTGAATGGGGCTTCCGGACCCTGGCTCACGGGGCAATCGAAGGGCGGGACTCGTTTCTGGACCGGTTCGGCCCGACCGTTGACAGCCGGAGGCCATCACCGAGACCCCGGGGACGCACCGTTAGGGCTCGCCCACGATCCGCCGCCACCAGGGGCGTTTGGCGGACGCCGACGGCTCGGCCGGCGACTCCCGAGACGCTGCTGGCGCAGGGCTTGGCGGCGAGGCGGCGGTTGCTTGGCCCGCTTGCTCCCCCGACGGCCCAGGCTGGTCCGCCCGGCCCGGCTCCCCGTCTGCTCGGCGCCGCGCCCGGCCGGAGCCGCGCGCCGCGTCCCGCGAGGCCCGGCGTTCGTCCCGCGCCGCCTGCCGCTCCGCCCGCTCGGGCGCCCGTTCGACATCCCGCTCCTCCCGTTCCGCCTTGCGCTCGGCCCGCACCGGCTCCCGCCTGGCCGCGCGCTCCTCGCGGATCGGCGCCCGCTCGGCCGCGCGTTCTTCCTGGAGGGGCGCTCGTTCCGCTTTCCGCGCGGCCCGGCGTTCGGCTCGCTCCGCCTCCCGCTCGGCGTGGATCCTGGCCCGCCGCTGCGTCGAGGTTTCGCGCTCGGGCGCGTTCTCGTCGGCGTCGCGTTCACCCATCGATCGCACCTCCTCGCCGCGTAGCCCATCCGCGAGGCGCCGCCTCCGGGCGACACCACGACCAGCCGAGGGCCGGCGGTGGCCCGCGCCGGGGTGATTATGGGCCAGGCTCGGCCGAGCCGAGGGCGGCGCCAGCGGTCCGGCAAGGACGGTCGCGACCGACCCGCGTCAGTGGGCCCGCATCGCCCGGCGTTCTTCGCCGGCGCGCGCCGTCTCCCAGGTGTTGAGGCCGACGACGAGCCCGCAGAGAACGGCCAGGGTCGACAGGGCGGCGATCGACCCCGCCACCGGGATCAACGCCAGGCAGAGGGCAGCGACGACCAGCCGGGCGCCACTGACGGAGCGGACGAGGCGGAACCGGAACGCGTTGTGGGCGAGCAGGTAAAGCGCGACGCCGCCGCAGAGGGCCACGGCTGGGATCAGTTCGAGCGGGTCGCCGACGTGGGCCAGGGTCTTTTTCAGGCCGAGGGCGGCGAAGATGACCCCGGCGATCAGCGGCAGGTGGAGCCCGGTGTAGGCGTCGCGGGCGAGCTTCGCCCGCTCCTCGCCCGTCGCCGCGACCAGGTCCCGCTCGGCGTAGTGCGTCGTCAGGTCGAAGTAGGCCCACCAGAGCCCGGCGACGAGGAGGATGCCGAGGAGGGCGCCGCCGACGACGCCGGCATCGAGCGGCAGCCCGGCCGCGCCGACGCCGACCGAGACGATCGTCTCACCGAGGGCGATGATGACGACCAGGCCGTGCCGCTCGTGGAAGTGCGCCGCGTGGACCCGGAACCCGGCCACCCCGCCGACGTAGGCGACCCCGACATTGAACGCGATCGCCGCCACCCACAGCGCCGCCTGGAGCGGGCCGTCGGTCAACCCGGCCGCGATCAGGAGCACGGGGGAGCTGAGGAACCCCGGCGCCAGCCGCAGGATCGCCCGCCGCGCCGCCGGGGTGTCGCCGCTGGCGACGACGAACAGGAGTACCTGCAGCGCCCAGACGACGAAGTAGGCGAGGCCGAAGAGGAGGCCGTTCTGACCGAACGCGTCGGGGACGGCGAGCGAGGCGACCAGCATGGCGGCCATCGCGGTCAGGACGACGATCCGGGCGGGAATCGCCTCCTCGGTCGAGACGGCGTCGGTCAGCCACGAGTAGGCCGCCCAGGCCCACCAGAGGGTCGCCAGGATTGCCGCGCCCTGGAGCATGCCCGTCCAGCTCAGGTGAGCGGCGAGGAACCCGGTCACCTGGGTCAGCGCGAAGACGAAGACCAGGTCGAAGAAGAGCTCCAGCGACGTGACGCGCTGCTCGCCTGCGTCGTCGCCCTCGGCCTCGGCCTCGCCCGTGCTTGCGGCGGCGGTCGCCGGCCGGGCGACCGCCGCCGCGGCGGCGGTCATCGGGCCGCCCCGGTCTCCGCCACGCGCCAACGCGCCGGCTCGATCCGCAGCGCCGCCGCGTCCCAGTTCGCGGCCGCGGCCCCGGCCTGGTAGACGCTCTCCATGAACTCCAGCAGCGTCTCCTCCGGCGTCGGGCTGGTCCGCACCTCCTCGTACATCAGCACGGCCATCCCGCCCGGCTGCCAGGCCGCGGCCGGTGGGCGGAGGGGCTGCTGGTCGAGCCCGGCCGGGGCCGGCGCGGCGTAGGCGTAGAAGGCGGGGTCGGGGACGTTGGCGTCGCCCGGCCAGAAGCCGAACGAGATGACCTCGTGCGAGTAGCCCTCGCGGTTGAGGAGGGTGGCTTCGGGCGGGACCGGTACGGCCCGCCCCGAGAAGCGGGTCACGGCCAGGTCGAAGCCGTGCCAGAACAGGTGGACGGGGCTCGTCTTGCCGGAGAAGCGGCCACCGTAGGCCCGGAAGACGTGGTCCACCCAGACCAGGATCCGCCGGTACCGCCCGACGGCCGCGGCGTCGTAGGCGGCGTGCTCGGCGTCCTCCGCGAACGGCCGGTCGTCGCCCAGGTCGAACGGGCGCGGGTTGGCCAGCTCGACCGGGACGCCGATGTCGCCGAGGGCGGCCAGCAGGCTCCGGTAGAACTCCGCGACCGACAACCCGTCCCGCAACGCGAACGCAGCGCGGTCGCCGGTGCTGGCGACGACGGTCGCCTCGTGGGCGGCCAGGTCGAGCGCGATCTCGAACGAGCGGTCGCCGCCGACCATGTGGGGCGCCCGGAGGCCGACCGGCGTCACGTGCAGCGGCGCGTGCCACCAGTGGTTCTGGTAGGGCGTGTGCTCCAGGCGCACCTTGCCGACGACCTGGGCGTAGCGGTGGAGGGTCTCTTTGGTCGGGCGCCACTCGGCCAGCGGCAGCGGCGGCAGGGCATCGACGGTCAGGGACGAATGGCGGGCAATCATGGCTCGATCCTCGCGGCGGGCTCCCCGAGTAGGCGGGGACCCCGATCCCAGTTGCCAGGGGGAGGGGGCAGTTCGCCGCGCTCCCTCCCGATTCTCGCATCAGTCGATGCGCAGGCTCTCCGCCATCACCCAGCAGTGGCCGAAGGCGACGACGTCGGTGCCGCCGAGGCGGTCCGCCCAGACGGGGATCGTGGCGTCGGCGCAGGTCTGGGCGACGGTGTCGAGGTAGACGTCGAAGAGCAGCCAAGGGTTCTCGAAGCCGACCTCCTGGGCGATGGCCATGAAGTCGACCGTCGCCAGCGCCTCGCCGGCATTCTCCCTGACATCCAGGACGTACTCCTGGGCGATCTCGACGTCCTCGCGGGTGCCGAGGCGGGTCAGGTGGCCGCCGACGAAGGTCTCGAAGTCGTAGGCCAGCGCCGCATCGTGGGCGGCAACGTACCCCGGCACGTCCTCGACCACGCCGAGGTCGGGGAACGGCGCCCAGCCGGGGAAGACGACATCGACGAGCATCAGGGTCTTCTGGGCCGGCGCGTAGATGAAGATGTTGCCCGGCTCGTGGTTGTTGCCGGGGTAGGCCAGCTCGAGCGTCTGGGAGCCGACGGTCAGCTCGTAGGTGTCGGCGAAGGTGACGGTCGGCAGCGGCCGGTTGGGGTCGGCGCTGCGCTCGAGGAGGGCGGCGGTGTCTTCGTGGGCGACGATCTCGACGTTCTCGAACTGGGGGGCGGCGCCGATGTGGTCGGCGTGGTGGTGGCTGTAGACGAGGTGGGTGACGGGCTCGTCGGTGACGCTGGCGATGGCCGCCGCCAGGTTCGGCCCGATCGTCGGCGGCGCGTCGACGACGATGACGCCCTCGCCGGTGGTCAGGAAGATGGCCTGGTAGAGCCCCTCGGTCACCCAGTAGAGGCCGCTGTCGATCTCCTCGACGAGGTAGCCGACCTCGGGGATGGCCGGGCCGGCGGCGCCGGCCGGAACGGGGCCGAACTCCTCGGTCACGACGACGGCGGGGGCGGCTTCCGGGGTGGCCTGGGCGAACGCGGCGAGCGGGTTGAGCCCGGCGAGCGCGAGGGCGGCGAGGACGAATACGGTTCTGATCGAGGACACGTGACGGACCCTCCTTGGGGAACGGGTACGAGGGCGGCGGTGACAATGCGCGGCGCGGCGGCGGCTATGTCGGGCCGCGCCAGGGAACCTCCTTCTCGGTCTGGCGGTGCTGCGAGTTTACCGTTGAACTCGCGAACCTCCGGCGATCCGACCGGGGACGACGACGGGGACGCTACTCCAGGGCGCGATCGAGGTCGCGCAGGGTTTCGTGCAGGGCTGCGAGGCGATCCGCCGGCAGCGAGGCGAACATCGCGGCGATCAGCGCGTTGTGGGGCGGGATGACCGCCTCCCGCAGGGCCGCGCCGGCGGCGGTCGGGTAGAGGTGGCAGGCGCGGCCTCGACCCCGCCGCCGCTCGACCAGGCCCGCCCCTTCCAGGCGGTCGACGAGGTGCGAGATGTTGCCCTTGGTGACGAGCAGCTCGCCCGCCAGCTCCTGCTGGTTGAGCCCCTCGCGGCGGACGACGTGGGTGAGGACATCGAACTGGCCGAGGGTGATCCCGTGCTCCTTGACTTGGGCCTCCAGGGTGCGGACGAGCCGCCCGTAGACGCGGGCCAAGCGGACCCACGACCGGACGGCCCGCGCCTCCCGGCCGAGGGGAACCTCACCTTCGCGTCCGGTAGGACCCGGCGTGACGGCCACGCCCCATGTTTAGCATTGAACTCTGCAGCCGTCAAGCGGGCTGGTTTAGGGGTCGCGCTCCGGACCGGTGGGCATGCGACCACCTTGACCCTCTCCACCACCGGACGGGGCTGGCCAGGATCGACAACGGACGCGGTCGCTCGAGCGACGGAAGCGTGTTGAACCGGATTCCGGTATCCGGTATGCCGCACCATGGTCGAGTCGTTCGAGGACAAGCAGACCCGGGCATTGTTTGAGCGTCGATTCGTGCCGGCATTCTCCAGCATCACTCGGCCCGGGTTGCGGAAGCTTGCCGTGCTCAATGCGTCGACATGCCTCGAAGAATTGCGGTCACCACCGGCAAACCGACTCGAAAAGCCGCGGGGTGATCTGAGCGGGTTCTGGTCGATCCGCATCACCGACCAGTGGCGCGTCATCGTCCGCTGGGACGGCGACGGACCCGAGGCCGTGCGGATCGTCGATTACCACCGAGGGAAACGGAGACATGAACGCCGAGGATGACGTCCTGCTCGACCCTGTCGTCTCGGGCGAGATCCTCCAGGAGGAGTACCTGGTCCCGCGAGCGCTCTCCCAGGTGCGCCTGGCGGAGGCGATGCGGGTCTCCCCGAACCGGATCGCCGAGATCGTCCACAACCGGCGAAGGATCACCGCCGACACCGCCCTCCGCCTTGGGCTCGACTTCCGGACCAGCCCAGAGTTCTGGCCGAACCTCCAGACCCACTACAACCTCGAGGGGGCCCGCGTCGCGCTCACGGCGGACGAGGCCCGGGAGATCGCGACCCGGCGGGTCGCCTAGGACGGAGGGCGTCAGCGCCGGTCCAGCCCGCCGTCCGGTCCCGGCCGCCGGTCGTCGCTGGGGGCGCCCTCCTCCAGCCAGGCGCGGAAGGAGGGGGCGGCGAGGGCGATCCGCCACTCGTCGAGCACCTCCAGCGCCATCGCCCGGGTCGCCCCAGCCAGTGGGCCGGCCTCCAGGCACCGTTCCAGCAGCCACCCCTCGAAGTCGGCGGGCTCCGGGTCCTCAGCCTCCGCCCCCGCCAGCAGGTCGCGCTTGATGCCGAGGCCGACGGTGTCCGGCGTGGTGTCGCGCTTGCGCCGCTTGCGCCGCCCCTCGCTCCCCTCCAGCGCCGCCAGGAGGCGGGCGCAGACGATGCTCGGTCGCGCGGTAGAGTCGGCCGATGTGGCCGAGCCGCCGTCCCGGTCGGAACGGAGTCCTGGGGAACTTCCCGCTCCCGATACGCCGGAGCGGGGCTGGGGGTAAGGGTGGTCCGCGTTGCCCGGCTGCCGCGCGCTCATGCCGGCACCAGACGCAGGCCGAGGGGTACGGCTGGGCCGGGTGGCCGCTCGAATTCCGCCTCGGTCGCGGCCCAGTCGAGTTCGAGGCTGCCGGCGTCGGCCAGGGCGACCTCTTCCGCATCCCACGCCTTCAGGGTCGCCAGCGCCTTCAGGTAACCGCGGCAGGACTCGCAGCCGTCGGCTCGGCTCGCCTCACCGCCCCCTTCGGGAACGAGACCGACGAGTTTGGCGTGGTCCGTCTCGCCGCAGAAGGCGCAGGTGAAGGCGGGGGACGACCAGTCGCCGCCGCAACGGGCGCAGCGCAGCCGCCGGGCGCGCTCCAGCCCACGGTGTTCGGCGAGCGCGGGCCAGTCGCCGCAGACGGGGCAGAACCCTTCTGCCCAATTCGGCGCCACCGTCGCGCCCCACTGCCGGCGGAGCGCCCGCAGGAGCGGCCAGGCAGCGTAGGCCGCGACGACGGCGAGCACCGCCGGGTCCGCTTCCAGCGCCTCGGCTTGGGCCACCAGCCGCGCCTGGTCGCCGTCGACCGCAGCGGCCAGCAGGGCTAGGGCGTCGAGCGCCCCGGAGCGCGCCGCGGGCCCGAGGGAGGCGGCAGCGGGGCCGCCCTTGGCGCCCATCGCCAGGACCCGCCGCACCCAGCGGTCGGCGACCTCAGCAGGAACGGTGACCGTCGCCCCGGTCAGGATCGGGTTGGCCGGGTCGCGGGTGACCGGGAAGCGGGCGGTGCGAGCGGCCTCGGTCCAAGCCGACTCGCTGCCTTCGCGGATCGCCGCCTCCAGGAGCGTCGCCAGGGGCGCGGTTTCCGGCCTCTCTGTCAGGAGTTTGTCCAATCGCCGTTGAGTCGTCGCGCTGGTCATCGCTGCTCCGAGTGATGCGAGCCTAGGGGATTGAGGGGAGTCTACGCCGGCCGGAGTCCCCAACATTCTGCGCCCGCTAGCGATCCGACTCGGGAACATTCCGAAGATACGACGCCGCTTCGGCGGGATTCCTTCGCTTCACTCGGAATGACAGGGCCAGCTAGGACATGGGAGAGGCACACCGATCCCTCGTTTTGGTGTGAGGCCACCTCGGTGCCGCTTCATTGTTGCGCGGACAGAATCCTGCTGGTCGTCGTGGAACCCCTACCCCCGACCCGCTCCACTGGTTCCTCACCACTGCGGCAGGAGTAGGAGCGGGGGATCCACGAGAAAGGCGAAGTTCCGACCGCTACGTCACCGGCGACGCGAACGGGGCGGCGAACGGCGCCGCGACCGGCGTCGCGTCCGTCGTGCCCCCGGTGGTCGCCGGCGGCACCACCGGCGTCGCCCCGACCGGGGTGGCCGCGTCCGGGACGGCGGTCGGCGAACCGAAGGGAGCTGGCCCCGGCGTTGCCCCGACCGGCGTTGCGAGCGACGGCGGCAGCGGGGTGGCCGGTTCGAGCGTCGGGATCGCCCCCGCCGGACCGGAGACCGCCGGCAGGTCGTTCGGGGTCTCGTAGAAGACGCGTCCGTCGTAGGTCTCCTCGAGGAGGACGACCGGGCTGCCCCGGTTGCCGATGTCGGCGCCCGCGCCACCGCCGCGGCTCCGCTCGCCCTCGGGCCCACAGGCTGCCAGGGCCAGCAATGCCACCGACGCAGCCCCGCTCCGGACGATGCGGCCCTTGCTCCCCCTCTCCCCCGCATCGGGAACGGGCGTAGGGGGATGAGGGATCTCAAGCGGGGAGGGCTGACGGCCGTTCGGTCGCGATCTGTCGGCCGTTCCGTCGCGGTCCACTAGACCGCCTCGGAGGCGAGGACGATCACCGAGCGGAGGACGAAGCTGCCGGCTAACCCGAGGACGGCCGCGACCGGGATCGTGGCTGGGCCCAGGAGGCGTGGCCGGACATGGGCGGCCAGCGGCACCAGGGTGCCGAGGAGGACGGTGCCGACCAGGAGGGCGACGCCCCAGCCATTGCCGAGCACGGCGGTCGCGACGGCGCCGAGCGTGACGACCATGACGACCAGCACCGCGAGCTCGAGCCCCATCGCGTAGGAATCGATTTGGCCGAGCCAGGAGAGCGAGGCGGGATGGGTCCGCCGCCAGCCGAGCAGCAACAGCGCCGCCGCCGCCGCCGAAATGCCAGACAACAGGAAGAGCAGCCCGAGCAGGGGGGTGTCGGCCCAGAGCGGCCGGTTGGTCGCTGTCAACAAGGTCCCGGTGTAGCCGGCCAGGAAAAGCCCAAGGAGGCCGGTGGCGGCGGCGACGACCTTGCCGAGGGTGCCGTCGGCGAGGGACGAGAGCCTCTTCGGCAGTCCGACGCGGCCGGCCCAGGAACCGATGAGCGCCAGCAGGAGGATGCCGGCGAAGAGGGTGATGATCCAGACCCCGAGCGACATCGGCGACCACCACTTGAACATCGGCCCGCCGGAATCGCTCTGCCAGATCATGTGCCAGAAGCGCTCCGGCCGGTTCAGGTCGACGATCAGGAGCGGGGCGCAGGGGAGGAGGGCGACGAAGGCGACGAGGTAGCCGAGGCGGACCATCGGCCGGTCCTCGGCCCGGCCGAAGAGGTGGAGCATGGCGGCCAGGAACGCCGCCCCGCCGGAGATACCGCCGAGGAAGAAGTAGAGGGCGATCAACCAGCCCCAGTGGGGCGACAGCGTCACGAAGGTGTCGGACGGGAGCGTCGTCTGCGCCAGGACCCGCGAGACGGCCGACGCCGGATCAATACTCACCGCCGACCCCTCCCTTCGCCCCGCGTTCGGGCTCGACGACGACCGTCTCGCCCGGCGCCAGCCGGACGGATTCGGCCGCCTCGGCCCGGGCCTCGGCGGCGAAGTCGTCCATCCGCCGCTTGCGGAAGCCGAGCAGACCGAGTAGGCCGAGGCCGGCGGCGCCGGCGGCGGTCAGCGCCGTCGTTGCCGGCAGTTGGCTGGAGGGCAGCTTCGGCGCCCGCGGCAGGCCGTAGACCTCGGGCTCGTCGATGAGCAGGTAGAACGAGTTGAGGCCGCCGACGATCGAGTCGTCGGCGCCGTAGAGGTAGGCGTCCTCCGGCCGGCCGGCGTCGCGCGACTGGGTGTTGAGCTGCTCGACCCGGGCGGCACCCAGTTCCCGCAGCTCGGCGATCGGGCCGAACTGGATCGAGGCGGTCGGGCAGGCCTGGGCGCAAGCGGGCACCAGCCCGTTCTGCATCCGGTCGTAGCAGAGGGTGCACTTCATCGCCGTGTTGTTGACCGGGTTGACCTCGATTACCCCGAAGGGGCAGGCGGCGATGCAGTCGCGGCAGCCGTTGCAGACGTCGGCCTGGATGACGACGGTGTCGAACTCGGTGCGGATGATGGCGTTGGTCGGGCAGACCTCCAGGCAGCCTGCCTGGACGCAGTGCTTGCAGACATCGCTCATCATCAGCCAGCGGCCCTGGCTGCGGTCCTCCGAGAACTGCTCGATGAATTTGACGTGGCGCCAGTGCTCGCCGTCGAGCGTCCGCGTGTTGTCGTAGGAGTCGCCCGACATCGGCTGAGCCCCGCCGTCGCGGGCCGACAGGCCGTTCCAGTTCTTGCAGGCGACCTCGCACGCCTTGCAGCCGATGCAGACGGTGGTGTCGGTGTAGAAGCCCATCGGCTGGGCCTCGAAGGCGCCCGGCGGCTCCATCGCTTCCCCGGGCGGCGGAAAGATGTCGGTCTGCTGCGCCATCACGCCTTCTCCAGGTTGCAGACGAAGGCCTTGCCCTCGTGGATCGACACGTTCGGGTCGCCGACCATGAGGGAGAGGTCGTTCGTCACCGGGCCGGTGACGACGCCCTGATATCCCCAGTGCCAGGGCAGCCCGACGTGGTGGATCGTCTTGCCGGCGATCGCCATCGGCTGGATGCGGGAGGTGACCAGAGCCTTGGCCTGGATCTCGCCGCGGGGGGTGATGACCCGGACGAACTCCGTGTTGGCGACCCCCTTCTCGGCCGCCAGCTCGGGGCTGATCTCGACGAACAGCTCCGGCTGCAGCTCGGCCAGCCACGGCAGCCAGCGGCTCATCACCCCGGAGAGGTGGTGTTCCGTCAGGCGGTAGGTGGTCAGCACGTAGGGGAAGGCCGGGTCTTCGGCGGCGGCCGCGACGTTGCCCTCGACGTCCCACCGTTTCAGCACCGGGCTGGTCGGGTTGTTCGGGTAGAGCAGGTTCGGCACCGGCGACTCGATCGGCTCGTAGTGGGTCGGCAGCGGCCCGTCGACGAGCCCGGTCGGGGTGAAGAGCCACCCCTTGCCGTCCGCCTTCATGATGAAGGGGTCGCTCCCGGAGTGGGCGTCGAGGCCGATGCCACCCTCCTTCGGCTGGGCGTCCGGTGCCTTGCCGAGGACGAAGTCCGGCACGTCGAGGCCGGTCCACATGCCGGCGTCGCCGGTCGCCTCGTTGACCTTGTCCGGGTCCCACCAGACCCACGCCTTCTCGACGCTCCAGGGGGTGCCATCAGGCCTGGCGGAGGCCCGGTTGTAGAGCATCCGCCGGTTGGCCGGCCAGGCGAAGCCCCAGTCGAGCTCGGTCCCCTGCAAGGACTGGCCGTCGTATTCGGCGGTCGTCGGGGTGTTGTCGCGGTGGGCGGCGCGGAGGTTCTCGATCCCCGGCTTGGGGAAGATGCCGGAGTAGATCCAGGAGGCACACGTCGTCGAGCCGTCGTCCTTGAGGGCGGCAAAGCCCGGCAGGTGCTCCTCCTGGTTGCCGGACATGTAGCCGTTGATCTCCCGCATGATCTTGGGGGCGCTCGGCTCGTCCTTGATCGCCCACGGCGCGACTTCCTCCTCATCGGGCTCGTAGTCCCAGACGAGGTTCTGGATGCCCGCATCGCGGGGGTCGGTGGAATCCTTGTAGAGTTCCTTCAGGCGCAGGCCGAGGTGGTAGGTGAACCAGAGGTCCGAGCGGGCGTCGCCGGGCGGGTCGGCGGCCTTGAAGTGGTACTTCACCAGCCGCTGGGTGTTGGTGTAGGTGCCGTCCATCTCGGCGACCTGGGCCGACGGGAAGAAGAAGACCTCGGTCGGGATGTCCTCGGGCGGCAACTCGCCGCTGACCGCTTCCGGCGACTTGTACCAGAAGGCGGCCGTCTCGGTCTCGAAGTTGTCCTTGACCACCAGCCAGTCCAGCTTGGCCAGAGCCTTCCGCTGGTAGATCGCGTTCTGGCCGCCGACGGCCGGGTTCTGGCCCATCGCGAACATCCCGCGGACGCGGTCCTTAGCCTTCGCGATCGCCATCGGCATGTGGGAGTGGTCGCCGGAGATGCGGGGGTGCCAACCGTAGCCCCAGTCGTTCTCGGCCGTCGCCGCGTCGCCGTACATGCTCTTGAGGTAGGAGACGAAGAACTTGGGCATGTTGGCCCAGTAACTCTTTGGCAGGGTCTCCGCCTGGAGGTACTCGGAGACCGTCTCGTGCTTCTTGAGCACCGTCGGTGCCGGCATGTAGCCGTGGATCGAGTGGTAGAGGGTGGGGATGTCGGTCGAGCCCTGGATGGTGGCGTGGCCGCGGAGGGCGACGATGCCGCCGCCGGGGCGGCCCATGTTGCCGAGCAGCAGCTGCAGCATCGCCGCGGTGCCGATCATCTGCGGCCCGTAGGTGTGCTGGGTCCAGCCGACGGCGTAGCAGATCGCGCTCGTCTTGTCCGGCCCGGAGTTCTCCAGCAGCGTCTCCGCCACCTGGCGCATCCGGTCGGCCGGGCAGCCGGTGATCTGCTCGACCATCTCCGGGGTGTACCGCTCGAAGTGCTTCTTGACGAGCTGGAAGACGGAGTTCGGGTCCTCCAACGTCGGGTCGGTTTGGGAGGGCGGCTTGAGGAGGCCGCGGACCAGTTCGTCGTAGGGCGGACCGCCGGCCGGCGGCGCCTCGGCGGCCTCACTCTCCTGGCCGGACTGGACGCCCTGCTCGCCGGACTGGGCGGTGGCGGCGGAGCGGCCCTGGTCGGCGATCTCGGTGCCCTGGTACTGCCAGGTCTTGTTGTCGTACTGGCCGACGTGGCCGTTCAGCCCCCAGGCGCCTTCCTTGTAGGGGCCGAGGCCGGAGAAGACCCCGTCGAGCTCCTCGGTGTCCTGGAACTCCGGGTTGATCAGGGTCGCCGCGTTGGTGTAGGCGGTGACGTATTCCTTGAAGAAAGGCTCCTCGTTCCACCGCTTGGAGTTGAGGACGTGGTTGATGATGCCGCCGAGGAAGGCGATGTCGCTGCCCGCCCGCAAGGGGGCGTGGATGTCGGCCATCGCCGTCGTCCGCGTGAAGCGGGGGTCGGCGTGGACGATCTTGGCCCCGGCCAGCTTGGCCTGCATCACGTAGCGGAACGCCACCGGGTGGCACTCCGCCATGTTCGACCCCTCGATCAGGATCGCGTTCGAGTGGGTCAGGCTACCTGGATACGTGGTGGCCGCGCCGCGACCCAGCCGCACCCCCAGACCGGGGACGCTGCTGGAGTGTCATATCCGGGCCTGGTTCTCGATCGCGACCACCCCCAGGCCGCGCATCAGCTTCTGCTGGAGGTGGTTCCATTCGTTGTCCATCGTGGCGCCGCCGAGGCTGTAGATGCCGAGCGATTGCATCAGCGTCTTGCCGTCCTCGGTCCGCTCGACGAAGGTCTCGTCGCGCGCCTTCTTGACCCGCTCGGCGACCATGTCCATCGCCGTCTCGAGGTCGAGCGTCTCCCAGCTCGTGCCGCCCGGCCGCCGGTAGAGGACGTCGGTGACGCGGTTCGGGTTGACGTGGAGCTGGTAGATGGCGGCGCCCTTGGGGCAGAGGGTGCCGCGGTTGATCGGGGAGCGGACATCGCCCTCGACGTTGACGATCCGGCCGTCGACGGTGTGGACGACGGTGTCGCAGCCGACCGCGCAGTAGGGACAGACGCTGGGGTACGTCTTGCTACCGCGGATCCGCAGCGCCTGGGCGCGGGCGGCCGTCGGCCGGAGGTCGGCCCCGAGCACCGCCAGGGTGCCAAGGGCGGAGGCGCCGGCCGCTCGCCGCAGCAGGCCGCGCCGCGAAAGGACCACGCTGTCCATGGGTACCTCCGGGGGCGCCGCGCGCTCGCCGGCGCCCGAACTCTGGGGGAGGGCAGGCCTGACCGCCCGCTGGTGTGCGGCAGCCTAGTGCCGGCGTCGGGCGGCGTCAAGACCGCTTGCCACCGAACAAAGCGCGGGTTCAGGACCGTTATGCACGTCCGTGCATAACGCCGACGAGTGCCCTGCCTCGCCGAGGGCGAGCCGAGCGCGCTCACCTAACCGGGGGTACGTGGCGGCAGGCGTGACGCTCAGCCGTCGGATGCCAGGAATGTTCCCCCGCCGCCTCCTTGCTTCGGGTGGCAGTTGGCCCAGCGACGGAGGCGGGGTAGGCTGCGCCGAAGCCAGGGCGAGGCCGCAGTCGGGCGCGAGGAGGGAACGGGATGCCAGCGGATCCGGCGGCAACCATCGCCGCGATCGGACGAGAATTCGCCACCTTCGCCGGTACCGGCGGCGTCGCCGCCAAGCACCTCGGCACGGGCGAGGAGATCCGGGTCAACGCCGACGCCGAGACCGCGACCGCGAGCACGATCAAGGTGCCGATCCTGATCGAGCTGTTCCGCCAGGTCGAGGCCGGCGAGGTCGACCTCGGGGCGAAACTGCCGCTCAGCGAGGCGATCCGCACCGTCGGCTCCGGCATCCTCCGCGAACTCTCGGACGGGATCGAGCTGTCCGTCCTCGACCATGCCACCCTGATGATCGTCGTCAGCGACAACGTCTCGACGAACGCCCTGATCGACCTGGTCGGTCTGGAGCGGGTCAACCGGACGATGGCGGAGTTCGGCTTCCCCCGGACGCGGCTGAAGCAGCGGATCGATTTCCCGGCGATCGGCCCGGACCCCCGCAACCTGGCGGTCTCGGCTCCGGCCGAGCTGGCCGGGATCATGGAGGCGCTGGCAACCGGGACGATCCTGGGCGAGGCGAGCCGAGCGGCAATCCTGGAGATCATGGGCCGCCAGCACTATCTCGATCTGGTGCCGCGCTATCTGCCCTACAGCCCCTACCGGGAGGAGCTGGGCGAGCCCGACAACGGCCTCCGGATCGCCAACAAGACGGGGGGCTGGACGGGGATGCGGGCCGACGTGGCCCTGGTGGAATGGCCCGGCACTCGCTACGTCATTGCCGTCGTCACCGAGGGCGATCCCGACACCCGCTTCTGGGCAGAGAACGAGGGGGGGCGAGTCATCGGCCGCGTCTCCCGCCTCATCTTCGATCACTTCGGAGGCGGCGAGTTGGCCAGTCCGCCGCGATCGGCCGAGCAGGAGCAACTGGCGGCGGGCAGCTAGGACGTTCCCGCAAGCTGGTTGCCCGGGCTTGACGGCGGCTTCACGACCCAGACGATGGGCGCAGGTCCAGGCACGGTCGGATTCGTGGATGGGAGACGACATGTCAGGCACACAAGCGGTCACCGTCGTCGTGTTGGAGCAAGTCCTGGACGCGTTCAACCGCCACGACCTGGACGCGATCATGGCCTTCTTCGCCGAGGACGCCACGCTCGACACCCCGCGGGGAGCGGACCCGTGGGGGAGCCGCTACGTGGGCAAGGCAGCCGTGCGCGAGGGCCTGGCCGCGCGCTTCGCGGGCATCCCCGACGTCCGCTACTCCGACGACCGGCACTGGGTGTGCGCGGACCGCGGGGTCTCGGAGTGGCTGCTGACCGGCACCACGATGGCGGGCGAGCGGGTAGCGGTGCGCGGGTGCGACCACTGGGAGTTCCGGGACGGCTTGATCGCCCGCAAGGACTCGTACTGGAAGATCATCGGCTAAGCAGCGCCGTTCGAAACCGCCCCTCGAGGCGGCGGAGGCGGATCGGCGGGCAGGCGAGGAGGGGCAAGCACTGGTGGATGTCGGCCCGCCGCTCGGAGCGGATCGCGAGCCGCCGGGGGCGGCCGAGCCGAGCGAGGGTCCGCTCGACCACCTGGCGGCGGCGGCCCGGGTGGTCGGAGCGCTCGACCCCGCGGCGGGCGGTGCGGGGGGGCGATGCGCCCCCTGCGGAGGGCCGCCGGCACCTGGGGGAGTCGTGGCCGGTGTCGGCATGCGCCTTGCCGGGCCGCTCCCGGCGCTGCCCGCTCGGGCGTCTGGTCGGGGGCACGGCGTCGACTAGCTCCTCCGGGAGCTTGGAGTCGGGGGCGTTCGCCGTGGACCCGGCGACGGCCAGGGACGTCGCCGGGCCGTCGCCCGGCAGGTGGCGCTCGGCGCCGGGCTTGCCGCGGTCTGCCGGGGTCGGGCCGGTCGGCTCGCCCCCCTTCCGCGAGGATGCCGCCGATGGCGGCGCGGTTGGGGACCCGGGGCCGGCTGCCCCTCGGCTCCGGGGGCGGGGGCGGCGACGGGGCGACCGCCTCCCACGGAGCGTCGGGCACGAGTGGGGGAGCCATCCCCCGAGGATCGCACCCCCCGCCCAGTTCTGAACGGCGTTCTAATCCACCATGTCAGCCTATCGTTCAGGCTGCCCGGCCCCGCCCCCAGAGGGCGGCGCCGACGACCCCGGCGTCGTAGCCGAGGGCGGCCGGGAGGAAGCGGACCTCGTCGATCGCCATGACGTGGACGTGGCCCCGCGCCGTCGCCTCGGCCGAGCGCCAGTAGACCCCGCCGGGGCGGGCGACGCCGCCGCCGATCACGACCACCTCCGGTGCCAGGGTTGCGATCGCCCCGGCCAGCGCCAGGCCGAGCCACCGTCCGGCGTCCTCGAGCACCTCGGCCGCCACCGCATCGCCCGCTTCGGCGGCCTGATCGACCAACTCCGGCGTGATCGCGTCGAGGTCGCCCTCGGCGCGCTCGAACAGCCGGGTGGAAAACCCCTGGACGACCCGCCGCACCGCCTCGGCGGCGATGGCTGGCCCGGTCGCCAGCGGCTCGACGCAGCCGCGGTTGCCGCAGGTGCAGACCACCCCGCCCGGCTGCACGATCAGGTGGCCGACCTCCCCCGCGGCGCCGCCGAGCCCGAAGAGCACCCGGCCGAAGGCGATGACCGCGCCGCCGATGCCGGTCCCGACCGTGACGCAGAGCGCGGTCTCGGCGCCGCGGGCGGCCCCGAGGCGGGCTTCGGCCAGGGCGAAGGCGCGGGCGTCGTTGATGAGGTGGACCGGCAGCCCGGTCGCCGCGGCCAGCTCCGGCCCGACCGCGACCCCTTGCCAGCGCCCAGGCAGGTTCGGCAGGTCGCCCGTCACCCCGCTCGCCATCTCGACCATCCCCGGCACACCGACCCCGACCCCGCCGACCTCCCCCCCCGGCACCTGCTCCACCAGGCGCCGCACCGCCTCCGCCATCCGCGCCAGCACGGCGCGGTGCCCCTCGAAGCCGGCCGTTGGCATCCGCTCGTGTGCCGCGATCCGCCCCTCGGGATCGAGCAGCGCCAGCTTCATGAACGTCCCACCAAGATCGACCCCGACCGTCCACGGCACGCGGGGCGTGGTCGGGTTGGTCGTCGCGAGGGAATCTATGGCCGCCGCGGGCCGCGGGCGTTCCCGACCGGCGGCACCCTCCCCCCGGCCCTCCGACTCGGGGGCTTCCGAACGCGGCTGATAAGGGATCGAGTCCGAAACAGATCGGTCCGTCGGCGCCGCGCCCTCATCCCCCGACCCCCTCTCCTGCCGTAGCAGGAGAGGGGGAGCCGTTGGCGTTCCTGGCCGATTCTCCTCCCCCAGGGTCGCGCCGGCAGGGGGGAGGGGGCGCCACGGACGCGGGCGAGTCTCCCCCTCTCCTGCCGCAGCGGGAGAGGGGGCGGGGGGGTGAGGGCGAGGCATCCGCCAGCCGCTTCCTCCCTGATACCGGTGCCCGCTGACCGAGCGCGGGGGAGGGGAGACCGCCGCGCTCGCTCGTCTCCTCGTCTCCTCGTCTCCTCGTCTCACAACCCGATCCACCGCCCCTCGGCCGCCGAGCGGGCGATCGCCTCGCCCAGGCGCAGGGAGCGCAGGCCGTCACCGAAGGTCGGGTAGTCCAGATGGTCCGGCGAACCGCCGGCGGCGATCGCCCGGTAGACGGCGGCGAAGAGCGCCCGGTGGGTCTCGACGTACCCCTCGGCGTGGCCGCCCGGTGCGGCCGAGACGGCCCGTGCCTGGGGCGCGAGCAGCGAAGGGTCGCGCTGGAGCAGCACGTTCGGCCCGTCCCGCCGCCCGATCCAGAGCTCCTCGCCCCGCTCGGCGTCCCAGGCTGCCGCCGCCCTGGCGCCGTCGATCTCGAACCAGAGCCGGTTCTTGCGACCGGGGCTGACCTGCGAGACGGTCATCGCGCCGCGGGCGCCGCCATCCCAGTGGAGGAGCACGCCGGCGTAGTCCTCGGTCCGGATCGGACGGTCCTCCGCGTCCGCCGGTCCCGCGCCCGCCTCGGCATCCTTGCCGGCGAAGGTCTCCACCGCCCGCCGGGGCTTCTGGCGGACCGGGACGACGGTCGCCAGGTCGGCACAGACGGCGACCGGCTGTTGGCCCGTGACGAAGCCCATCAGATCGAGCCAGTGGGAGCCGATGTCGGCGACGGCGCGGAGGCCGCCGCCGAGGTCGGGGTCGAGCCGCCAGTTCCAGTCGGTCGGCAGGAGCAGCCAGTCCTGGAGGTAGCCGCCGTGGATCAGCGACACCGGGCCGAGCTCGCCCGCCTCGACCATCGCCTTGGCCTGGCGCGGCAGGGCATAGAAGCGGAAGTTGAAGTTGACCGCGTGGACCACCCCGGCCGCCTCGGCCTGCGCCAGCAGCTCTTCCCCCTCGGCGGCGTCCATCGCCAGCGGCTTCTCGCAGACGACGTGCTTGCCGGCCTCGATCGCCTCCCGGGCGAGGGGGGCGTGGAGGTAGTTGGGCGTCGCGATGTGGACGCAGTCGACCGGCCCGGCGGCGAGCGCGTCGGTCAGCGACGCATAGGCGGTGACGCCTAGCGCCTCGGCCCGCGCCAGCCCCGCGTCCGACCCGGAGCCGACCAGGCCGACGACATCGACGCCGTTGCGCCGCAGCGCGTCGACGTGGACCGGCCCGATGTAGCCCGGCCCGACGACGATCGCGCGCACCCGGTAGGCCATCCGCCGCTCCCTCCCCCCTCTCGAAGGTCGCCGGTCGCCGGGGACGCGGAGTCCGCCGCCCGCCCGCCTCCGGCCGATGAACCCCGCGGTTGCCCGGTCAACTGCCCCCTCCCCAAACCCTTTCCCCTCGTGCAGGGCGGGGCGACGTTGCTCGGACTTGCCACGAGAGTTCGGCCAGGTCCCATACGAGTCCCGACTGTCGCGGCAAGAAAGCCGCAGCTAGCCCTCCGAGCGATGCCTACGTCGGTCGGCGTCTCGCACATGGGTCGCATTGTCGGACTACGACCTGGCGTGTCAAGCGTGGTCGGTTCGGGGACGGGAGGTGTCGCGGGGGGTGGTGCCGGCTGGCCGGGACGACGAGGAGTCGAGCGCGAAGAGTCCGAGGGCGTCGGCGTGGGCGGCGAGCTGAGTCCGGGTCCGGAGGTCGAGCTTCTCAAGCACGCGTTGGAGGTGGTTGGCGGCGGTCTTCACGGCGACGCCGAGCGCCACCCCGATCTCGCGATTGGTCAAGCCTTGGGCGGCAAGTTGGGCGACCTCCCGTTCGCGCGGGGTGAGCCAATGACCCGATGCGCCCGGGCGGGCGGGCGGCGCGTCGGCCCGAGATTCGGCGAGGGCCGAGGCGACGGCCCGCTCCAGCGGGAGCACGCACCCCTCGGCCCGCGCTGCGGCAAACACGACGCCCGACCGGCTCGCCTTTGCCCGGGCCAGCGATCGGTCGACCTCGAGACGGTTCGCGGGCCAGGGGCGCATCCCCAGCGCCGCGAGCGCCGCCTCGCCCGCCCCGACCAGCCGTCCGGCATCCTCCAATTGACGCTCGGCCACCGCGACGACGCCGAGCCCGATCAAGCATTCGGCCATGCCCCGACGTTCGCCAAGGCGGCAGAACTGGCCGAGCGCCTGCCGGAAGTGGGCGGCGGCCCGGGCCGGATCGCCGGCGGCGAACTCGACGTAGCCGAGGTTGTGGGCAAGCGACGGCTGCTCGCCCAGGCCGAGGTCGGCGAAGACGGCCATGCTCTCCTCGTAGTGCGGCCGGGCGCGGCGCGCGGTCCCCCCCGCCCGTTCGACATCGCCCAGGGCATTGAGGGCGATCGCGAGGCTCCAGCCATCGCCGTCCTGCCGTGCCGACTCGACTGCATCCCGCAGGTGGGTCTTGGCGGCGGACAGGTCGCCTCGCCGCAGGGCACGGCGGGCGAGGGCTTCTAGCGCACGGCGCTCGCCCCAGCGCATCCCGATTCGCCGTGCCTCGGCGAGCAGGTCCTCCTCGGGTTGTTCCGCCACGCCCTCGACCCCGATCCCAAACTCGGTCAGCAACTGTGCAATGCCGCGACCGGCGAGAAGCAACTCGCCGTCGGCGAGCGCCGAGCCGATCGCCAGACACTCCTCATTAAGGCGCTGCGCTTCTTGGAGGTCGCCCCCGGGTCGGTTCGACGCCAGGTCGCCGCGAAAGGCCATGAACTGAATGGCACCGACCAGCAGCCAGCCGCGCTGCCGGGTCGGCTTTGAGGCCGGCAACGCCAGCACCCGCCGTGCCCAGTCAAGCCCCTCGCTCCAGCGCTGGTGGACCAGCCAGGGCCAGGAGAGCGCCGCCGCCAGCCGAACCGCGACATCGGCCTCCCCGCGCGCCAGCGCCCAGGCGAGGGCCGCCCGCGCGTTGTCGCACTCCCGCTCAGCCCACCGCAACCAGCGGCCCTGGTCCGGGCCGTGGTAGGCAGCCACCGCCTGCTCGGCCCGGGCGGTCACCCAGGCGGCGTGGCTGGCCCGCGCCGCCTCGGTTCCGCCGCGCATGGCGAGGCGCTCGGCCGCGTAGAGGCGAAGGGTTTCCAGCAGGCGGTAGCGGGTCGGCTCGGTGCCGTCGGGCAGCTCCGCCACGACCAGCGAGCGATCGACCAGTCGGGCGAGGAGGTCGAGGACCGGGACGGCCTCGGTCTCCCCGTCGGCACTGACCGCTTCGGCGGCCTCCAGCGAGAACCCGCCGGCGAAGACCGACAACTGCTCGAAGCAGCGGCGCTCCGGCTCCGTCAGGAGGTCATAGCTCCAGTCGATGGCGGCGCGCAGCGTCCGGTGGCGCGACGGCCCGCCCCGGTCGCCGCCGGCCAGCAGGCGCAGCCGGTCGTCGAGACGGGCGGCGAGCTCGCCGGGGGCCAGGACCCGCATCCGGGCGGCGGCGAGTTCGATCGCCAGCGGAATGCCGTCCAGTTGGCGGCAAACCTCCTCCACCGCGGGCGCGTGCTCGACCGTGAGGACGAAGTCGGGTCGTGTTGCCTGGGCGCGGGCGACGAACAACTGGACGGCCGCCGACCGGGCGAGACCTTCCCGGTCGGTCGTCTCGCCGGGGGGCGGGAGTCCGAGTGACGGGACGCGACAGGTGCGTTCGCCCGCCACCCCGAGCGGCTCGCGGCTGGTCGCCAGCACGCGCAGGTTGGAACACGTCCGAAGGAGATGGGCAGCCACGAGGGCGCACGCCTCGATCAGATGCTCGCAGTTGTCGAGCAGGAGGAGGGTGCGCCCGATGCCGAGCCCGGCGGTTAGCGTCGCCAGCAGCGGCTGCCCCGGCACGTCGCGGAGGCCGACGGCCTGGGCGATGGCCTGCGGCACGAGCGCGGGGTCGCTGAGCCCGGCCAGTTCGACCAGCCAGACCGCGTCGGCTTCATCCTCGAGGAGCCCGGCCGCCACACGCAGGGCGAGCCGCGTCTTGCCGATGCCACCAGCGCCGGTGAGGGTCACCAGGCGCGACGCGGCGAGTGCCCGCCGCACGTCGGCGATCTCGGCCTGACGACTGAACAACGAGCTGATCTCGCTCGGCAGGTTGTGGTGGGCGCGGCCGGCGCTCGGCCCCACGGCGGACGCGACGCTCTCGCGGGCTTCACCGCCGAGCGGCGCGGAGGTGCGACAGGCGGCGGCTTCGAGCCGCTCCAGGGTCAGCCCCCGGGAGCGGCCCAGGTACGCCTTGCGCAGCCGGCCGTGCTGGCGACGGTAGGCGTACCAGTAGTGGCCGCCGCGTTGCGACTCCCGGCGGGCCGAGAAGTGCCCTGCCCCGGACTCGAAACGAAAGGCGGTCGTCCCCGGTTGATCGAGCCAGCCTTCCCAGACGGCGCTGCCGACCGCGATGGAGCGGTCCTCCCCGCCGTCACGGTAGGTGAGCACGCCGTCTCGAACCGACGCCGTGGATTTGGTCATGCCGCAGCTCCGCCCGCAGTATGGCAGGAGGTTCGGTAACTCGTGCGGGTTCGGTAACCGGGTGTTGGCGCCACCACCGGACCGGGTCTCTGGGGAATCTTGCTCACGACAGGCCTGGTGCTCCCCGTTAGCGTGGTTGCTGCCAGATCGGCAGCGGACCGGGCTGGGTTCGCTGGCGCGATGGTCGTCCTGTGAGCTCCTGACCGGGCGTATCACGGCGGCGCCGACTGTCGCCAGCGATGAGCCGTGCCATCGCGGCCAAGAGCCGGTCCTGACTCGGGTGGCGGGGCCGGTCGGCGGGGTGGCAAGAAGGAGATCGTGATGGATCGGCGAGCGTTTGCGCGGCTCATCGGGGGTGCGGTGGTCGTCCCCTTCGCCGGGGTGATGGTAGGTGGCCGCGCCGTGCAGGCGCAGGCGGCGGCGGACCTCGGCGGGCTGGGGCTGCCGGAGGTGACAGTGACGATCACAGACGCGGGGTATCAGCTCACCCCGCCGACTGCCGTCGCCGGCTGGACCCTCGTCACGCTGGAGAATCGGCAAGAGGCGGGCGACACCGGCGCCGACATCATGCTGTTGCCGCGCGGCGAGACCATCGAGGGCCTCTTGGCCGCCGTCGCGACACCGACCGCGGCGCCGCCGGCCTGGGTCTTCGAGTCGACCTTCGCCGGCGCGCCCTGGGTGCCGGCCGGGACGTCGGCCCAGGCGGTCGTGCTCTTGACGGCGGGCGACTGGGGGGTCTTCAGCCCGGCGCCGTTGGCGCCATCGGTGCTGACGGTGAGCGGGGGAGACGGCACGCCGCCCGCGCCGCCGACCGTGAACGCCGCCGTCGATGTGACGATGCAGGAATTCGCTTTCGTCGGTCTGGAGGAGCCGCTTGTCGCCGGGCCCCAGATCTGGAGGGTGACGAACGCCGGCAGGCAACCGCACCTCATGACCGTCGGCCAGCTGCCGGAGGGAACGACCCAGGCGCAGTTCCTGGAGGAGCTGGCGGCGACGATGAGCGGACCGCCGCCGACGGACGAGAGCGGGCCGGCGGGACCGTCGACCGTCGGCGGCTGCTCGACGCTGTCAACCGGGCAGTCGCTCTACCTGGCGCTCGACCTGGCGGTTGGGACCTACGGAGCGGTCTGCTTCTTCCCCGACGAAGAGACGGGGGCGCCGCACGTGATGCTGGGGATGGTCCAGGTGTTTTCGGTCGCGTAGCGCGGAGCGGGAAGGAATCGAGCGATCGCGGGGGCTCGGAGGCGCGGAGCCGAATCGCGCCTCCCTTCTTCTCGTGTCGGCCCCACCGCCTCGCCATCCTGCCGCCGTGACTTCCCAGCGCGGCCATGGCGGGCGACAATCGTGGCGCGGATTGGCGAACCACGAGGGGGAGCGGTGCAGATGGGTCTGCCGACGATCGAGCCGATCACCGAGGATGACCTCGCGTTCCTGCGCGGGGTGGACAGCCCGACGGTCGCCAACGCGGTCGAGCCCTTTCAGGTGCGGGACCGCACCGAGGGGTTCATCGGCGGCCACGTCAAGAGCCTGTTCCCCGACCTGCCACCCATGGTCGGCTACGCGCTGACGGTGACGATGAACGACCAGCCGGGGCCGGTGAAGGGGCGCGAGGGGTTCTGGGCGATGTTTGAGGCGCTCGCGGCGATGCCGGCGCCGTCGGTCGTCGTGGTCCAGGACACCAGCGGCCACCCGGAGCGGGTCGCCTTCTGCGGCGAGGTGATGGCGACGATGGCGCAGCGGCTGGGCGCCGTCGGCTACGTCACCGACGGCACCGTGCGTGACGTCCACGAGGTGCGCGCCCTCGGCCTTGCCTACTTCGCCTCCGGGGTCTGCGTCTCCCACGCCAACTTCTGGATCGAGGAGGTCGGCGTCGACGTCCTCCTCGACGGCCAGACGGTCCGCACCGGCGACCTCCTCCACGGCGACGCCAACGGGATCGTGCTCGTCCCCCGCGAGGTGCTCTCCGGCCTGCCGGACGCCGTGAACCGCGTCCGTGAGCGGGAGGGCGAGTTGATGGCCTTCGCCCGCTCGGAGGGGTTCACGCTGGAGGGGGCGAAGAAGCTGACGGGGTATCGTTAGCGGAGCGTCAAGCCGGGATCGCCGTGAGCGGACCCGCGTCTACGCAGTCCAGCCCGGCCGTTGACGGCCGGGCTGGAGCGTCGGGGCCCGCCGAAGCGGGACGATGACACGGCCCCGGCCCACTCGCGAAGGTGAGATCGACGGAGCGTTCCCCCGTCGCCTCCCCGACGCCGACGGCGACGGCGCCGAAGGTGCGCACCTCGACGGAGGTGCCGTCGGTGTGGACGACGGCGGAGCTGCCGGTCGCCGGGTCCGTGGGATCGTCGACTCACCGCCATGCTCCGGCAGTTGGCTGCCTGGTGATGGATGCGCCGTCCCGGGCGGTCACGGAACCCAAGTTCCGCCCGGACCCCGCCCCAGGCCGCACGGCGGCGGTGGTGGCGAGCGGGATTCAGGGACGACGCGTGGTCCATCCCTCCTTCTGCTGCTGACAATGCGATTGACAGCGGGTTACTCAGGGCGCGAAGAACGACGTGAACGGCTCGCCCACGCGGGTCAGGCCGGCGACCAGCAGCACCACGTCGTCGTCGCCGGCGTTGCGGACATCGTCCTCGGGGTCCTCGACGAAGAGCCAGTCCCCGGCGGTGAGGAGCACCTCCGCCCCGAGCGGCAGTTCCTCGCCCGCGGCGGGAGCACCCCCGCCGAACGTCAGCCCCCCGGGCGTGGCAGCGGCAGCGCCGGCGGCGGGCGTGGCGCCGGTTCCCGCTCGCGTCAGCACCGCCGTGCCGCCCAGCGGCGTGTAGCCCCAGGTGCCGGCCTCGACCGCGATGACCAGGGCGCCGGGGTGGCTGTGGGCGGGAACCCGGCCCCCTGGCGCGGGGAAGATCCGCCGCAGCGTGAGCTCCATCCCCGGCGCCGCGGTCAGCTGGCCGCCGCCCAGGATCTGGGCCGTCGTGCCCGTCGCCCCGGTGGGGGTGGCATCCTGGGCGGCAAGGCGCCGAGATTGAAAGGCGAGCAGCATCGCAGCGAGCCCGCCCCCGACCAAGCCGCGGACCGCCGCCCGACGGGAGAAGTCGGGGCGTGTCACCGGGGCGATCGCTTCGGCAATGGTGTCTCTGATGTCCATGGCGGTTGTCCCTTCAATCCAACAACGTCTCTGCCGACCGGGGGACCGCAACCGCGCGGATCCCCGCCTCCCTACTTGGACGCGATGCCGATGGCCGCCGGTGACAGGCAACCGGTTCTCCCGGTGGCCCGCGTCCCTCGACGGTCACGGTGCGGGCCGCTTGCATTCATCACCCCCCCTTGGACGCTCCGGCGTCGGAGCGGCCCCGCGCTTACGGCGCTTCGCCCGTCGTCACCGGCCGCGCCGGGTCGCTGCTCCACTCGACGAACGATCCGGTGAAGACCGCGACATCCTCATAGCCGAGTTGGCGCAGGGCGAAGTAGGTCACCGACGATCGGACGCCCGTCGCGCAGTAGGCGATGACGGGGCGATCGGGGGTGATGCCGGCCTCCTCGTACATGGCCCGCAGCTCGGCGGCGGGTTTCCAGAGCTTCGGGCCGTCCGCTTCCGCGTTGGCCATGAAGGGCACGTTGACCGCCCCCGGGATGTGGCCGACGGCGTACTCGTCTTCGAATCTGCGGGCATCGACGAAGACCGTGTCTGCCCGGTCGAGGGCCGCCTCGGCCTCCGTGATCTGGACGAGGGACTCCGCGTTCGGCTCGCCGACGTAGGGCACGGCGGACGGCTCCACGGTGCTCTCGCCCGCTTCCACGTCGCCGCCTTCGGCGACCCAGGCCGCCAAGCCTCCGTTCAAGACGCGGACATCGTCGTGGCCGAGCTGGTGGAGGATCCACCAGAGCCGGGCGGCGATGAATGTGCCCCCGTCGTAGACCACCACGGTGTCGTCCCGCTCGATCCCGAGCTCGGAGAGCGTCGCCTCGACGTCGGCCCGCCAGTTCGCCACCGAGGCATCCGACGTCTCGACGACCTCGAGGGCTTTCCAATCGATCTGGGCCGCGCCCGGGATGTGGCCGGCGACGAACTCCTCGGCGGGGGTCAGCGCCACGATCGCCACGTCATCGGCCGCGAGATTCTGCCGAAGCCAATCGGCCTCGGCGAACCATTCGGGATGGGCATACCCTTCGCCGGCGGAATCCTGGGCGTGCCCGGGCGTGCCGCCATGGAGTCCGGCCATGACCGCCATGGCCAGTCCGAGAAAAAGGAGCCGGAGCCGGGAGCGCATCGATTCCCTCCTGTTCGCGGGGGACGACCGGTTGTGATGTCGCCGAATCGACTCGCCGTCTCGGACGATGCCGACGACGGCTTCCGATCGAACGGCAAGGATCGTCCTGATCCCTGGTTCCGTATCCTGCCCTTCGCGATCGGCGTTATCCACGACGGCGACTCACCGTTCGCTCACCGTTTCGGCGGATTCGACGACGGCCCGGCGCTCAGCCTTGAGCAGCGGCGACTTGCCGCCGGCAGCGTTAAGGCTATCTGCTAAGATGGATCGACCTCATCTCCGCTATCGGGCAAGCACGCTTGGAGCCGCCCGATGTCGATTCCAGCGCCGGAACCTCTCGGTCGCATCCTCCGTCGCCTACGTCAGCGGGCCGCGTTGAGCCAGGAGGAGCTGGCGGCTCGTTCCGGCGCCAGCGCCCGCGCGATCAGCGACCTGGAGCGCGGCCAGCGCGCCTGCGCCCGCTTCGAAACGGTGCGCATGCTGGCCGATGCCCTCGATCTGCCGCCGGAAGATCGGGCTCTGCTGGCCCGGGCCGCGCAGACCCCGTTGATCGAGATCACGCTTCGCCAGCCCCTCGCTGCCCCGCTTGCTCGCCGGTCACCGCCGGCCCCCCAAACCCCGTTGGTCGGCCGTCACCACGAGGTCGAGGATCTCGCAGGCGAACTGGCCTCTGGTGGGGCGCGCATGGTCACGTTGACCGGTCCGGGGGGCGTGGGCAAGACCCGGCTCGCGCTGGCGGTCGCATCCGGGACCGACGCCTGCTTCCCTGGTGGTGTGGGGTGGATCGATCTCGCTCCGCTCCTCGACCCCCGTGCGGTCATCAAGGCAATCTGCGACGGGCTCGGCATCGTCGAGACGGATCGCCGGCCCGGAATCGAAGCACTCTGTCGCCTCTTCGCCGATCGGCGGTTTCTCCTCGTCCTCGACAACTTCGAGCAGGTGATCGATGCGGCGCCCGCCGTCTCCGAACTCCTTGCCGCGGCTCCGTCCCTTACCGTGCTCGCGACCAGCCGCGCCCGGCTGCGAGTGTCGGCGGAGCGCGAGTACCCCGTCGCCCCGCTGACGCTGTCGGCGCCCGACGCCACGATCCGGGACATCCAGGAGATCGATGCGGTGCGCTTGTTCGTCGAGCGCGCGCGGGCGGTCCAACGTGATTTCGTCCTCACCGCCGAGAACGCCGAGGCGGTGGCGCGGATTTGCAGGCGCCTCGACGGGCTCCCGCTGGCGATCGAGCTCGCCGCCTCCCGGGCAAACGTCCTATCGCCGCAGCTGCTCCTCGATCGCCTCGAGCAGTGTCTCCCGCTCCTGACCCGAGGCTCTCGGGATGCGCCCCGGCGCCAGCAGACCATGGCCGACACGATTGCCTGGAGCTACAACCTCCTGGATCCGGATGCGCAGTGGTTGTTCCGCCGGCTGACCGTGTTCGTGGGCGGGTTCACGCTCGATACCGTCGAATGGCTGGTGGCGCGGCACCCCGCAGACGGCGTCGGAGCGATCGACGCGCTTGCGACGCTGACCGACAACAACCTGGTCGTCCGGACCAGCGATTCGCCGGACGGCATGCGCTTCTCCATGTTCGAGACCATCCGGGAGTACGGGATCGCGCAGCTGATCGAGCGCCGGGAACTACGGGCGGCGCACGATCTGCTCGCCGGCTACTGCCGGAGCCTCGCGATCCACGGTGACGGAATCCCGAACTGCATCGTGCCGGAACCGTGGGTCGCGATGGTGGATCGGGAGCGGGGCAACATCCGGGCGGCCTACCATCACCTGGCGGCCGACGACGATCGGGAGGGCCTGTTCGAGTTCGCCACGGCGTTCGGCCACTATCTCTACAACCGAGGTCCGGCCGACGAAGCCTGGTCGTGGTTCGAGCAGGCACTCGACGCTCCCGTGCCCCGGCCGGAGGTGCGGCTGCAAGGGCTGTACTGGGCGAGCCATCTCTCCTCGCACCTGGGGATGACGGAAACGGCCGACCGGCTGGCGAACGAGGCGCTCGCGACTGCCGAGGCGCTCGGCGACACCGGGTGGCGCGCCGCGATCGTCCATTGCCTGGCGATGATCCGCGTGAAATGCGGGAAGGCGGAGCAGGCGGAAGCGCTGTTCGATGAAGAGCTTCGCCTGTGGGAGCAGGCGGGCGTCCAGGGACTGTCCGGCTTCGCGCTCATGTTCCTCGGCGTCTTCGCCTTCGAACAAGGAGATTTCACCAGGGCACGCGCGCTGGAAGACAAGGCCGACGAGATCCTGGCCGGGATGGGCGGGATCGGTTGGCTCGCATCGACCAGATGGATTCGGGGCCGGTTCTCGATCACGGAAGGGCGATGCGCCGAGGCGGCGATGCACTTCTCCGACAGCGTCCGCATCGCCTCCGAGCAGAAGGCCTCCATGATCCAGCACCTGGGGCTCGTGGGTCTGGCCGTGGTCGCCTCCAACATCGCGTCGCACGAAGCGGCCGGTCGCCTGATCGGCGCGGCCGACCGCAGCCTCGAGCAGACGGGGCAACACCTCGGCGGAGCCGTCAAGGAGTTGTACGACCGGGCTGCCGCCGCGAGCCGGTCGGCCATCGGCCCGGCGGCGTTCGCCGCCGCGTGCAAGCTGGGGGCCGCCTCCGGTCCCGCCGAGTGGCTCCGAGACGGGGAGGCGATCGCGCGGGCGGCGGCCGACCGGGAGCGCCGTGACGAAGCCGGCACCCGGACCGTGGAACCGTGCCACCGGAGAGCGCTTCGGCCCCTCGCCGCCACGAAATAACGCGGAATCCGGGACACCGGTTTGCCTCCCCCCGTCGTCCCGGCCAACTCCTTCATCCGGGGCGAAGCGAAGGTTCTCCGCTCGGGGGATCCGCCGAATCGGCGTCGCCCGTTCGGCGGATCCCCGCACTGGAGCGAGATGCTCTGCCGCGGGCTCGGAATGATGGGGGATGTGCGTCAGGCGCGAGCGCAGACGGATCACCGGATCACCCGTTTCGGATGAAAGCGCGCCCGGGGCCTCCCCGGTGGTAATGTCCCGCAGCGGATGACCGCGGCGGCGAGAATGATCCCGTGCATCCCTGCGGCGGGTGGAGACGCATACCCGCCGGCGGGGCCACGCCGTGGCACGCGACGGCACGATGCGGACGGGGACGACGGCGATGCGCGGTGACGCCGATTCGGGGGAGCAGATGGAACGAGCCACGGTGACGGGCGAACCGGTCGAAGCGTCTGACCTGGCATTCCTCAGGTCGGTCGACAGCCCGACCGTCGCCAACGCGATCGAGCTCCTCGGTCTCCGCGACCGCACCGAAGGCTTCGTCGGCGGACAGGTCCGCTGCCTCTACCCGGAGCGGCCGCCGACCGTCGGCTACGCGCTGACCGTGGCGGCACAGAACGCGCCCGGGCCGGTCGTCGGGATGGTCGGCTTCTGGGCGATGATGGACGCCCTCGAACGGATGCCGGCGCCTTCCGTCATCGTCGCCCAGGACCGCTCGGCGACGCCGGGCCGCTATGCCTGCTCCGGCGACGTGATGGCCTCGGTCGCCGGCCGCCTCGGCGCGGTCGGCTTCGTCACCGACGGCATGGTCCGCGACATCGACCAGGTCCGGCCGCTGGGCTTCGCCCTCTTCGCCGCTGGCCTCTGCGTCTCCCACGCCAACTTCTGGCTCGACGAAATCGGCGCCGATGTTGTGATCGCCGGCCAGCCGGTCCGCACCGGCGACCTCCTCCACGGGGACGCCAACGGGATCGTCGTCGTGCCGCGGGCGGCACTGCCGGGCCTGCCGGATGCGGTCCGCCGCGTCCGCGAGCAGGAGGGCGAACTGATGGCGTTCGCCCGCTCCGAGGCGTTCGACCTCGACGGGGCGAAGCGCATGACGGGCTATCGGTAGGACGCGGGAGTGCCGACCCGCCGCCGATGCCGGTGCCGGAACGGCCAGACATCGCCAGCGCCAGAATCGACGTGGATCAACCCGGCAGCGCTCGTGGTGCGGCATCGCGGCGCGCTTGACACCGTTCGTCACGGGAATATAGTGCTCGCACGCAACGGGGTCCGGGCATCCGCGAGGGGGTGGGTGCCGCGAAGACCGTGCCGGCAGCGACGCTGGCGCCCAACCGAAATGGAGGTCACCGATGGGCTTTGGCAGCGACGCCTTCCCACGACCCGCCGACCGCACCGCCGGCCGCCGCGCCAGCCGGCGTAACGTCCTCAGGGGCGCCGCCGGCCTCGGCGCCGCCGCCATCACCGGCGCCCGGACCATCGTCCCGGCCCGCGCCCAGGGCGAGCCGGTCGTCTTCTGGACGGCGATGACCGACCCCGACTTGGCCGTCATGAAGGGGATCGTCGAGACCTACAACGGCGAGTCGCCGGCGGTTCCGGCTGAGTTGGTCCAGATCCCGCCGGCCGAGGTGACCGACACCTCCAAGTTGATGACCGCGGTCCGCGGTGGCATCGGCCCCGATGTCTACTTCCTCGACCGCTTCATCGTCGCCCAACGCGCCGCCGACGGCGTCCTCCAGGATCTGACCGCCTTCCCGGGCGGCTACACCTTGCTCGAGAACCACCTCCCCTTTGCCCGCGCTGAGGCGACCTACGACGGCAAACCCTATGCCCTGCCCCACAACACCGACGCCCGCGCCCTCTACTACAACCGGGGGATGCTGGAAGCTGCGGGAGTCGACCACGCCGTCCTCGATCCCGCCAACGGCCCCGCCACCTGGGATGCGGTCAAGGAGATCGCGAACGGGCTGAACGAAACGGGGCCGGACGGCAACTACACGACGATGGGCTTTGTCCCCTGGGTCAACCAGGGCTGGCACTACACCTACGGCTTCTCCTGGGGCGGCGAGTTCTTCGACGCCGCAGCCTGCGAGGTGACCCCTGACAACCCGCAGGTGGTCGCCGCCTTCCAGTGGGTTTACGACTACTGCCAGGAGCTGGGCGCGCAGCAGGTCAGCGCCTTCGGCAGCCCGACGATGCAGCCCGGCTTCCCGCCCCAGCAGCACCCCTTCATCACCGGCAACCTGGCGATGCAAATCACCGGCGACTGGATGATCAACCAACTCCGCACCTACGCCCCGGAGATGGACTATGGGATCACCTTCATCCCGGTACCGAACGAGGGCGACGAATCGGCGACCTGGGCCGGCGGCTGGTCGCTGGCGATGCCCCAGGGGGCGAAGCAGCCCGAGGCGGCGTTCGAGTTCATGAAGTGGGTCGCAGGCGAGCCGGGGCAGCGGATCTACACCAAGGAGAGCGCCCACCTGCCGACTTGGGAGGCCCTGCTCGCCGACGATGCGCTCTTTACCGAGCGCCACCGCTTCTTCAGCCAGGACCTCCTGCCGATCGCCAAGACCCGGCCACCGCTGCCGGTCGGCGCCAAGTACTGGGACGAACTGACCGCTGCCTGGCAGGCCGTCTACCTGAACGAGGCGGAGCCGGAGGCTGCCCTGGCGGCGGCCAAGGAGCGGGTGCAGGCACAGCTCGGCCGCTTCTGTCCGGTGACGATCGAGGGCTAGGCCTGCCCCCGGCGCGTCCGTCCCTCTCTCCGATGGGTCTGGAAGGGCCGGACGTGAGGGTCGGCGTTCTCCCCCTCTCCCGCGCGTCGGGAGAGGGGGGC
Source organism: uncultured Thermomicrobiales bacterium (assembly GCA_902806345.1). Taxonomy (GTDB): domain Bacteria; phylum Chloroflexota; class Chloroflexia; order Thermomicrobiales; family UBA6265; genus CADCWF01. The sequence continues at coordinate 18,514 of CADCWF010000276.1, read as the reverse complement.
GGGAGGTGAGGGCTTCGTCGCCCCACGTCGCGGAGACCGTCCCGTGGCAACCCAGACGGCGGCAGCCTATCCGGCGCCGCGCCGCCCGCCAACCGCCCGCCGCTTCGCCCTCGGCCGCACCGAGCGGCGCAACCTGGCGCTGGGGCTGCTCTTCATCAGCCCCTGGATCGTCGGCTTCGTTGCGTTCCTGCTCTACCCGTTCATCTACACGATCCAGATCAGCTTCACCCAGTACTCGGGCTTCGGCGATTCCCTCCCGATCGGCTGGGCCAACTACCAGCAACTCCTCCGCGACGACCTCTTCTGGACCTCGCTCTACAACACCCTCTTCTACACCGGCCTCGCCATCCCGGTCGGCGTCGTCGTCGCGATGGCACTGGCGCTGGCGATGGCCCAGCCGCTGCCGGAGGTCCCGGTCTACCGGGCCATCCTCTACCTGCCCTCGATCATCCCCGCCTTCGCCCTCTCGTTCGTCTTCGTCGCCCTGCTTGACCCCGCCCGCGGCATCTTCAACCAGGCCCTGCTGGCGCTCGGGCTACCCAACGTCAACTGGTTCGGCGACCCCGGCGTCTCCAAGCTGGCGCTGGTGATCCTTGCCCAGTTCGGCGCCGGTCAGGCCGCCCTCATCTTCCTCGCCGGCCTCAAGGGCATCCCCCAGCCGCTCTACGAGGCGGCGATGCTGGACGGCGCCGGCACCTGGCGCAAGTTCCTCAACATCACCCTGCCAATGATGACCCCGGTCATCCTCTACGACCTGATCCTGGGGCTCAGCCAGGGCATCCAGATCTTCACCCAGATCTTTGTCATCTTCGGCAACGACCCGCCCGGCGCCCCGGCCAACTCGACGCTGGCCTACGTGCCCTACCTCTACAACAACGGCTTCCGCTACAGCCAGATGGGCTACGCCGCGGCGCTCGCCTGGGTTCTCTTCCTGATCACCCTGGTGCTGGCCGTCGTCATCTTCCGCTGGTCGTCGCGCTGGGTCCACTACGACACGGATTGATCCGACCGGGGCACCGCCGTTCGACGGTCGGTCGGTGTCCCGCAGGAGAGGGAGGAGGGCGTCATGGCGAGGGCGATCGCCGCTCCCGTCGCCGAGGTTCCGGCCGCGCCCGAGGTAGGCGCGCGCGGCGGGTGGCTGCGGCGGCGGGTCCGCTCGGAGGTCGTGCCGCGGATCGTCCTGGTGGTGATGTGCCTCGTCTTCGTCCTGCCTTTCTACTGGATGCTGATCACGGCGCTGAAGACGAACGAGGAGTTGACCGCCTACCCGCCGACGCTCTGGCCGCGGTCGCCGCAGTGGGCCAACTTCGCCGCCGCGGTCGAGATCTTCCCCTTCTGGCGGTTCCTCCAGAACACGGCGACGATCACCGCCCTGACCGTGCTCGGCGCCGCGATCTCGAACCCGATCGTCGCCTACGGCTTCTCCCGCATCCCCTGGCCGGGCCGGGACAAGGTTTTCTTCCTCGTGCTGGCGACGGTCTTCGTCCCCTTCCCGGTGCTGATCATCGCCCTCTTCGACATCTTCGCTCGCCTCGGCTGGATCAACACGTTCCTGCCGCTGGTGGTGCCGTTCTTCTTCGGCAGCGCCTTCTGGATCTTCCTGATGCGCCAGTTCTTCCTGCGGATCCCTCAGGAGATCTCCGACGCCGCCCGCCTCGACGGCGCCAACGAGCTCCAAATCCTGTTCAAGATCATCATGCCCCAGTCGTGGCCGGCCCTCTCGGCGGTCAGCCTCTTCGCCGGCCTCCACGCCTGGAACGATTTCCTGGGGCCGCTGATCTTCCTCCAGGACGAAACCACCTACACCCTGGCGATCGGGCTGACCTTCTTCGAGTCGCAGTCGCAGTACGACATCAAGCTAAACCTGTTGATGGCCGCCTCAGCCCTGGTCGTGCTGCCGGTCGTCGTCGTCTTCCTGATGTTCCAGCGGGTCTTCGTCGAGGGCGTCACCCTGGGCAGCATGAAGTGAGCCGGGCCACAGCGAACGATCGGGCGAGGAACATGCGTTGCCCTGGAAGGAGTTCTTCATGCCGCTCGACCCGTTCGACCCACGGGATCCGCGCGGCCAGGAACCGGGAGGCGAGCGGCTGCGGGTGCGCCTCAACAGAGTGGCGGGCGAAGTCATCGACTGCGTCGTCCAGTACGAGACGGCCGTCGACGCGATGGCCGGTCTCACGCGCCGGTGAAACGGCCGGACGGTACCCATCGTCCGCACTTCGACCGCTACGATGCGTTCGGGAACGAGACGTGCGTCTGGTGGGACGAGGATCTTCCTCATAGGGAAGCCCTCAGCAAGGCGATTGCCGACATGAAACGAAACTGGCACCGATACCGGCGGGAGTACTACGGAGGGCTGAAGTGAGTGGGCACCAGATCGTCGCCACCCCGCGCAAAGCCCGTTCGGGTGTCGCCGGCGGTGCCGCCTCCGAGCGCCGGATCACGGCGAACATCGGCTTGGCCGGTCGGTTCATCGACTCGATCTTCGAGAACCCCGCCCTGCTCGACGATATCCCCGACGGAGCGAGCGTGATCTTCCTGCCAGACGACGATCGACGACTGGCCTAGATGAACGCTGCGGGCGGTCTCCGCATGCGGGCGGCAGGGAAGAGGGTGCGGTTCTTCCGCCTGTCCGGTAATCGCCGCGCCCGTGGCCGCCTCGGCTCACGCTCCGCGGGCCGGTCAATCAGTCGACCGGCCCCGAGGTTCCAGCGGGTGCGACGAATCCACCCACGTCTTCGCTAGGCGGCAACTTGTCTCGTTGCGAGCAGTTGGCTACCGTTACTTCGCGGCGGCAGGCCAACAGCCAACCCCCGCCTCACCCCGCCCGGATTGGCGTCCCCAGGACATGGCCGGCGACCTGCTGCATCACCTGGTCGAAGCGCTGGGCGAACATCGCCGCCCCGAAGAAGCCGACCACCCGCAGCGTCTCGCTGCGGGTGGTGACGAGGTCGTGGCGGACGTCTGTCGGCAGCGCGAACACGCTGCCGGGGCCGACCGGGTAAACCCCGTCGTCGCGCTGGAGCTCGCCGGTGCGGGCGATGATGTACTGCGTTTCCTCCGTCTGGTCGGTGGGCCACCTCAACCGGCAGCCGGGCTCCATTTCGGAGACGATCGTCGTCGCCTGCGCCGCCCCGTGGCCACTGTAGGTGACGAAGGCACCCGCCCATCGCACCTCGGGCACCCCGTCGCCGCTGACCGCGACCCGCGGCAGGTCATTGGTCGAAACCGGATCCATCGCCAGCTCCCGACGTGGTCGGATCACCCTTGGGGGTGACCCGGCGTGCGGTCGGCACCTCAGCGCCGCCGCCATGGCTGCGGCCGTGGCGTCGGCGAGGTACCGGACGCTTCCCGGCGTACGCCCGTCAACTACGGCGTAGATGGCGGGATGACCCATCCTCGGAGAACCGACGCAAAGCGATCCGGAATGCGGCCATGTGCAATGCCGCATCTCTCCTTGCCGCCATTCGCGCAGGGGCGGACGCGACACCGACCAGGACCCGGCGCGGGCGGGTCAATCCGCCGCCAGGGCCCCCGCCTCGCTTCCCAGGTCGGCCAGCACCTCCAGCGCGCAGTTGCGGCCGGGGGCACCGAAGACCGCGCCGCCTGGCCAGGCGCCGGCGCCGCACAGGTAGAGCCCGTCGACCGGGGTCCGGTAGTCGGCGAAGCCGGGGACCGGGCGGAACTGGAACATCTGGTCCGGCATGATCTCGCCGTGGAAGATGTTGCCGCCGGTGATGCCGACGATCCGCTCGATGTCCGGCGGCCCGAGGACCTCCATGTGCTCGATCGCGCCCGAGATGTTCGGCGCGAAGAGCGCCAGCGTGTCGATGATGGTCTTGCCGATCTCGTCCCGCCGCCCGTCCCACGTCCCCTCGGCCAGGTCGTAGGGCGCGTACTGGACGTAGAGCGACATCGTGTGCTTGCCGGCCGGGGCCAACCCCTCCTCGGTCGCGGTCTGAATGTAGCAGTCCATGAACGGCCGGCGGCTGGGATGGCCGCGCTTGCAGTCGTCCCAGGCCGTCTCCAGCCAGTCGACCGAGGGGTTGATGACGATGCCACCGGTGTGCTGCGGTCCGACCGCGGTGCCCGGCATCGCCGTGAAGTCCGGCAGCTCGCCCAGCCCGAGCAGCACCTTGACGACCGAACCCTTGGCCCGGATCCGCTTGACGCTCGCGGCGAACGCCTCCGGCAGCCGGCCCTCGCCGACCATCCTCAGGAAGGTCCGCTGGGGGTCGGCGTTGGAGAGGACGACGTCGGCCCGGTAGGTGCGGCCGTCCACGGTGCGGACGCCGCGGGCGACACCGTCGAGGATCTCGACCTCGGCCACCTCCGACCCAGTCGCGATCTCGACCCCGCGCTCCCGGCCGAAGCCGGCGAGGGCGTTGGCGATACTGCCCATCCCGCCGCGGACGTAGCCCCAGGCGCCCTGGTGGCCGCCGACGCTGCCGATCAGGTGGTGGTACTTGACGTAGGCGGTGCCGGGGGTGCGCGGCCCGGCGTTGACCCCGATCACGCCGCCGGTGGAGAGCGGCGCCTTGATCTGCTCCGACTCGAAGTACTCCTCCAGCACCTCGACGATCGACTTCATCGTCAGCGTCCGCCAGTCCTCCAGCCCCTGCGCCCCGCCGAACCGCTCTTCGATCTCGGCCCAGCCGGGGGCGGGCTTCAGGAGAAGCGGTTTCATCCGCTCCAGGATGCGGTCCCACATTGCCCAGTAGGCGTCGTAGGCCACCACGTCGTGTTGCGAGAACTTGGCGATCTGCTGACGGGTCTTGCGGCCGTCGAGCGAGCTCATGAAGTGGGAGCCGTCGAGGAAGGGGACGAAGTACTGGGGGTCGAAGGGGCGGATGTCGTAGCCGAAGCGGCGCAGCTCCAGATCCTCGACCACCTCCGGCAGCAGCAGGTTGCAGACGTAGGAGCAGGTCGAGAGCATCCAGCCCGGCCAGAACTCCTCGGTCACCGTCGCCCCGCCGACGATCTCGCGGCGCTCCAGGACGAGCACCTTCTTGCCCGCCTTGGCGAGGTAGCCGGCGGCGATCAGCCCGTTGTGGCCAGCGCCGACGACGATCGCGTCGTAGCGACCACCGTCGGCGGGCCAATCCTTCGGGACAATCGGTTCTGCCACGGAGTGCCCTTTCGCTGATGGTCAACGGGTCGCCGAGCGCCGTTCCGGACGGTTTGGTGGGTTCGTGCCGCCGGGCATCGTCCCGCAGCGGGTCTCTCGACGCAAGCGCGGGCATCGCCCGGTAGCGCCCCCGCCGAGACAGCATGGCTGGGGGCGATCGAAGGTGGCAGGGCGCGAGGCAAGGCGGGCAAGGTGCGTATCGACGACCAGGTCGTGGAACCGGACCGTGGAGACCCTATCGCCCGGCACAACGTCTCGTTGGTCGAGGAGGATCGGATCGTGTTCGGCAGGCCATAGTGGCGGCGCGTACGAGACGGTCGGTACATCCTCCTGGGCCAGACCGACGGCGGGCGCTTGCTCGCGGTTGTCGTTGCCCCCCGCGGAGGCAACGTCTTCGCGCTGGTCACTGCCAGGGACGCTTCGCCGGCGGAGCAGCGATGGTTCCGGTCAGGACAAAGGTGACACCAAGATGACCACAACGAACCGCTCGAACACCCATGTTGTCGAAAGCCGCATCCCGACCTTCAACTCCATCGAAGAGGAGGCGGCGTTCTGGGACACGCACTCCTTCCAAGAGTTTGCCGACGAACTCGAAGTCGTCAACGATCACACGTTCGTCGCGAACCGCTACAACGATGTGCTGAAAGTCGTGTTCAAAGGCGACGCGCTGGAGGCGCTCGACGCGGCAGCCGCCAAGGCGGGCGTTGGTGCAGGGGCGCTCGCCTACCCTTGGGTTCTCGAGCGCCTCGGGATGGTCCCGCAAGAGGGTTGAACCGCCTCTGCTACTCCTCGAACTGGAACAGCGAGCAGCCGCCGTCGACCAGCAGGACGGCACCGGTCATGTACTCCGCCCCGTCGGAGCAGAGGAACGCCGCAGAGCGGGCAACCTGCTCGACCGTCTGCGGCTCGCCGAGCGGGATGACGTGCTCGATCCGGCGGGCGTACTGGGGTTCGGTCTCCATCTGGTGCTTGGCGAGGCCGGCCCGGACGATGCCCGGCGCGACCACGTTGACGAGGATCTTGTGGGCCGCCAGCTCCCGCGCCATCGAGCGGGCCAGCATCCGGACCCCGGCCTTGGAGGCGGAATAGGCCGCGATCTCCGGCCAGGGGACTTCCTGCACCCAACTGCCGGTGAACACGATCCGGCCGCCGCGTCCCTGCCGCACCATCTGCCGCGCCGCCGCCTGCCCGAGGTGGAAGCAGCCGGTCAGGTTGACGTCGAGGTGCTCCTGCCACTGCTCCAGGGAGATATCGAGGAAGGGGATGCCGTGGCCGATCCCGGCGTTGCCGATGGCCACGTCGAGCGGATCGATCGCCGCCAGCGCCGCATCGAGCGCGGCGCGGTCCCGGACATCCGCCTGTGCATAGGCGACCGGGCCATGGGCGGCCGCCCGCTCCAACCACGGCCGCGCCTCCTCCGGCGTCTTGCGGTCGATCAGGGTGACGGTGGCGCCGAGGCGGCGGAACTCGGCGCCCATGGCGGCGCCGATGTCGCCGGCGCCGCCGGTGACCGCGATGTTGAGTCCATCCAGGCGCGTCATCCTTGCCCCCTCCCGATGCGGGAACCCCTCTTGACGGCACGACCCCGAGTCCCTATCGTATCGTGCCATGACCGGTCAGACCAGTTCGACCATTGCCACCAGGGCCGGGCTGGCGGCGGCGCTGGAAGCGGCGATCCTTGGTGGCCGGTTGGCCCCGGGTGCCAAGCTCCCGTCGGAGCGCGAGATGGCCGAGCGCCACCGCGTCAGCCGCCCCGCCGTCCGGGAAGCGATCCGCGGCCTGGTCGAGCGCGACCTGATCGAGGTGGTGCCGGGCCGGGGTGCCTTCGTTCGCCACGCCCGCACCTCCGACGCGGCTGGCCGGATGGACGCCCTCCTGCGGCGCCGGCAGCCGACGCCCCGCCATCTGGTCGAGGCCCGCCTCATGCTCGAAGGCACCGCCGCCGCCCTGGCCGCCGAGCGGGCGGGGGCGGCCGACCTGGCGGCAATAGCGGCGGCGCTCGATGCGTTCGATGCCGCCGCCGGTCTGCTCGACCAGGTCCGCCACGACCTCGCCTTCCACCTCGCGGTGGCTCGCGCCGCCCACAACCCGGTCGTCGAGACGATGTTCGGCGCGGTGGCCGGGCTAACCGCCGAGCTGATGCTGCGCAGCCTGGCCGACCCCTTGACGACGCCCGATTCGCTGCCCTACCACCGCGCCGTCTTCGACGCCATCCGGGGCAACGACCCGGCCCTGGCGCGGGCGGCGATGACCGATCATCTCAAGGTCGCGGCCCGTACCTACGGGGCCGATTTCGACCGCAGCCTGGACAGCGTTGCCCGGCGGGAGGTGGCCCGCCTGCTCGATCCGGGGATGGACCTCGACGCGCTACTGGCGGTGCTGCCGGCGGAGGGGGACGATGGACCACGGTAACGGCCGGCCGGCGAGGTCGCCGGGCGACGCGGCGGCGCCGCTGCTCGAGGCGAGGAACCTGACCAAGCGGTTCCTCCACGTCCAGGCGCTCGACGATGTCGGGTTCCGCGTCTTTCCGGGCGAAACCGTGGCCCTGGTCGGCGACAACGGCGCCGGCAAGTCGACCCTGATGAAGATCCTCTGCGGCGCGTACCAGCCCGACGCCGGCACGATCCTGATCGACGGCCAGGAGGTCGCGTTCCGCTCGCCGCGCGACGCGATGGCGCTCGGGATCGCCGTCGTCTACCAGGACCTGGCGCTGGTCGACCACCGCGACGTGGCGGCCAACGTCTTCCTCGGCCGCGAACCGACGCGCGGGATGACGGTCGACAAGCCCCGGATGGACCGCGAGGCTCGCCGGGTGCTCGACACGCTCAAGATCAAGATTCCCTCGGTCCACACCCTGGTCGGCCTCCTCTCCGGCGGCCAGCGGCAGGCGGTGGCGATCGCCCGCGCCGTCGACCAGGGTGGGCGGCTGATCTTCATGGACGAGCCGACGGCTGCCCTCGGCGTCCGCGAGCAGGCCAAGGTTCTTCGCCTGGTCGAGGACCTGCGGACCCATGGCACCGCAGTCGTGGTCGTCAGCCACAACCTCCAGCACGTCTTCTCCATCGCCGACCGGATCGTGGTGATGCGCGGCGGCGGCAACGCCGGCGAGCGCACCAAGGCGGAGACGACGCCCGAAGAGATCGTGCGCCTGATCGTCGGCGCCGACCGGATCGTGCCGGCCAGGGAGTGAGGATGGCGACCGGTTCCCCGTCACGGACCGACGCCGGCGCGGTGCCGGAGCAGCTGGACGAGCTGGAGGGCCTCACCCTCGACGAGTTGCCCCCCGGGGCGCTCCGCGGCGCCCGGCTCTCGCAACTCTTGCGCGTCCGCGAGCTCGGCATCTTCCTGGCGGCGCTGGCGATCTTCGCCCTGCTGGCCGTGCTCCGCCCCGGGACGTTCCTGACCGAGTTCAACCTGCTGAACCTGGTCCGCTCGTTGGCGCTGGTCGGCATCGTCGCCGTCGGCATGACCTACCTGTTCATCGCCGCCGAGATCGATCTCTCGGTCGGTTCCGGCTTTGCCCTCCTCTCGGTCGTCACCGCCTACCTGATCGTCCGCCAGGGATGGTCGTGGCCGGCCGCGGCGGTCGCGGCGGTCGGGCTCGGCGCCGGCATCGGCCTGTTCAACGGCGTCATCACCACCTTCTTCCGCGTCCCGTCGTTCATCGTCACGCTCGGCATGCTCAGCGCGCTGCGGGGGCTGGCCCTCGTCGTCTCCGGCGGCAACACGATCTCGGGCATCGCCGCGCCGCCGTTCCAGGCGCTGACGAGCGGCGAGCTGTTCGGCCTGATCCCTGCCCAGATCATCTGGCTGCTGGCGACGATGCTGATCGGCGGCTGGGTGCTCGCCAAGACCCGCTTCGGCTACCACGTCTACGCCACGGGCGACAACGCCCGGGCGGCGGCCAACGCCGGCATCGCCACCCGCCGCGTCAAGATCGCCTGCTTCGTCGTCACCGGGGCGTTGACCGGGCTGGCCGGGGTGATCGTCACCGGCTGGCTGCAGAACGGGAACCCGATCTCCGGCCAGGCGTTCGAGCTGGACGTCATCGCGGCGGTGGTGATCGGCGGCACCAACCTGTTCGGCGGCTCCGGCAGCATCCTGGGGACGTTCCTCGGCGCCGCCATCGCCGGCCTGATCCGCAACGGATTGGTGCTGCTCGGGGCCGGGATCGAGACGATCCCGATCGCCCAGGGCGCGGTCATCATCCTGGCAGTGCTGCTCGACGTGACGATCCGGCGACGGCAGGGGTTGTAGGAACGGGCCGCGGCGCCCGGGTCGGACCGGCGCGGGAGGGAGGTGCGAACGGAGCGGGCACCGGCGGCGGGGAGGCACCCCGGCGCGGCAACGGACCAAGCGGGCGACGGCGCCCGCGGTCGAGGGTGACCACGGAGGATCATGATGACTCAGCAGCGGCACGCAGACCTTGTCCGCTCCGGCCTGTCGCGGCGGGACGCGTTGAAACGCGCCGGCCTCGGGGCCGGGGTTGCGGCCGGCCTTGGCCTCGCCGGCGGGCTGGCCCTGCCCGGGGCGACCCGGACGGCCTCGGCAACCCAGGGGACGGCGCGCAAGGTCGTCTTCGTCAACCACGACAACAACCCGTTCTTCGTCCCGGTCCGCAAGGGGCTCGAGCAGTTCGCGGGGATGGCCGGCTGGGAGACGCAGTTCACCGGGCCGGCGGTGGGCGACACGGTCCAGACCGTGGAGCTGCAGCGGCAGGCGATCGCCTCGCAGCCCGACGCGGTCGGCTTCACTCGGATCGACACCACCTCGTTCGACGAGAACATCCGGGAGGCCCAGCGGCAGGGGATCTTCGTCATCCTGTTCAACACCGAGAGCGAGGGGTACGAGGACCTCGGCGTCGCGTTCGTCGGCCAGCGCCACCAAGCCGCGGCCGAGGTCGGCGGCTACGAGTGCGCCCGGAACGCCCAGGAGCTGACCGGCAAGACCGAGGGCAAGGTGGTGATGGGGATCATCCAGCCCGGCCACAGCGCGCTCGAGGCGCGGCACCGCGGCTACGAGGCGGGGATCGCCCGCTACAACGAGGAGAACGGGACTTCCTACACGACGGAGGCGCTGGAGACCTCGACCGACGGCGCCAAGTCGATCGCCGCCCAGCAGGCGAAGTTCGCCGCCGAGGGCGACCAGATCGTCGCCTTCGCCCATGCCGACTTCGGCCACCAGTTCACTGCCCAGTTCATCCGCGAGAACGGCCTCCAGGGCAGGTTCGCCAACGGCGGCTTCGACCTGCTGCCGGACGTGCTGACGGCGATCAAGAGCGGCGAGGCGCAGTGGACCGTCGGCCAGAACCCGTTCGCCCAGGGGTGGGTCACCGCGGCGCTGATCCACATGAACCTGGAGAACGGCTACGAGCCGTCCGACCACATCATCGGCGCCGACCTGGTCACCACCGAGAACATCGACGCCGTGATGGAGCGCGAGGCGCAGTTCGCCGAGTAAGTTCGGCATCCGGTTGGACGGTCCCGGTATCCGGTGCCGAGCCCTCACCCCCAACCCCCTCTCCCGATGCGCGGGAGAGGGGGCCGAAGCGGCCATCCAACCAGAACGAATCAACCGGATTCCGTATGAGGGAATGGGGGTGGTCGGCCTCCGGGGAGATCGTGGCCCATCGCCGGTGGCCGTCCCCCACACCTCACGCCGGCTTGCCCGGTCGGGGGCGTTTTGTGGGCCAACTACCGCCGGTCGACGACCGGTTGACACGGGTTGAACGTTTCACCCCTCCCTAGAAATCGGGGGAGGGGTAGGGGGAGGGGGCCAAATTACCAGGCCCCGTGGGAGAGCAGGGCGTGAAGGTTTCCGGGGTCGAGACGCTGCGGCTGGGGGAGTTCCCGAACCTGCTCTGGCTGCGGGTCCACACCGACGAGGGCGTCGTCGGCCTGGGCGAGACCTTCTTCGGCGCCCAGGCGGTCGAGGCCTACGTCCACGAGACGATCGCGCCCTACCTCCTTGGCCAGGACCCGCTGCGGGTCGACCACCACGCCCGCGCCCTCTACGGCTACGTCGGCTACCGCTCCAGTGGCGTCGAGATGCGCGGCAACTCGGCGCTCGACATCGCCCTCTGGGATCTCTGGGGCAAGGCGACCGGGCAGCCCGTCTACCAGCTCCTGGGCGGCAAGAGCCGGGACCGGATCAAGACCTACAACACCTGCGCCGGCTACCGCTACGTCCGCTCCCGGCCCCGGCAGGCGGTCGACAACTGGGGCCTGCCGGAGGAGACGATCGAGGCGGCGGAGGGGCCGTACGAGGACCTCGACGCCTTCCTCCACCGGGCGGGCGACCTCGCCCGGAACCTCCTCTCCGAAGGCATCACCGGGATGAAGATCTGGCCGTTCGACCCCTACGCCGAGGCCTCCAACGGCCAGGACATCTCGTCGATCGACCTCGACCGGGCGCTGGAGCCGTTCCGCCAGATCCGGGACGCGGTCGGCAACGCGATGGAGATCATGGTCGAGTTCCACTCGCTGTGGAACTTGCCGATGGCCCGCCGGATTGCCCGCGCCCTGGAGCCGTTCGAGCCCTACTGGTTCGAGGACCCGCTGAAGGGGGACAACCTCGACGCCCTGGCGGCGTTCGCCGCCGGCACCGCGATCCCGACGACGATCAGCGAGACGCTCTCGACCCGGTGGTCGTTCCGGGAGGCGTTCGAGCGGGGGGCGGCCGGGGTGGCGATGCTCGACCTCTCGTGGTGCGGCGGCATCGGGGAGGCCAAGAAGATCGGGACGATGGCCGAGGCCTACCAGCTGCCGGTGGCGCCCCACGACTGCACCGGGCCGGTGGTCCTGACCGCCAGCACCCACCTCTCGATCAATCTGCCGAACGCGCTGGTCCAGGAGACCGTCCGGGCCTTCTACGCCGGCTGGTACCGGGAGCTGCTGACGGCGCTGCCGGACGTCTCGGGCGGCACCGTGGCGCCGCCCCCCGGCCCCGGCTTGGGGACCGAGCTGAAGCCGGAGCTGTGGACGCGGCCGGACGCGACGGTGCGGATGAGCCGGGCGGAGTAGGCCGGCGGGCGGCGGGCGGTGAGGAGGGCGGGGCCAGGACGCGAGCTGCGGCACCGGATTGCCGGGGACGCCGCGCCAAGGGTGCCAACGCCGCCAATGCGTTATTGCCGGACCGTTCCGAACTGCCTGTCACCCGTAGGTCAAATCCGGCGGGGGCTACGGCGCGGCGGCGGTCGTCGTCCCCGCCCGTGGTTCGCCTCCCCCTACCTTATAGAACGGCTCGGCCGGGCAAGATCTCGCGGATTCCGCGGGGACGGTTTGGAGCGATGCCGCCGCGGCACCTCGCCGCCGGGGCGATGGCCGGGGGCCGGCGCTGCGCGGAAGCCGGCGGCGTCGGGATCGCGCTGGAGCGGGAGCGGTGGGCGGGGCCGGACGCGACGGCAAGAGTGAGCCGAGCGGAGTGAGACTGAAGCCGGGCGAGCGGGCTGCCGGTTGCCCCTGGTCACCGGCCGCCGGACCGTCATCCTGAACGGAGTGAAGGACCTCTCCTCGGGGACCCGAGGAGGACCCGCCGCAGCGGCGTTCTCCGGATGGTGCGTGCACGAGTCGGAGCGAAATTCTTCGCCTGCGGGCTCAGAGTGACGGGGGTGGGATGCTCCCGCATCATGCCGACAGCGAACGCCCCGTCTCGGGGTCGAACAGGTGGAGCCGGTCGGGGGGGACGCCGATGCCGATCGGGTCGCCGGGCGCGAGGTCGGTCCCCTTGTCGGTCTCGATGGCGATCAGCTTGCCGCCGAGCGGGGCGTAGACGATCGTCGTCGACCCCATCGGCTCCACGAGCGAGATCGCCGTCGCCGCCGGGTGCCCGGCGGCATCGCGGGACACCTCGATGTCCTCCGGCCGGATGCCGACGACCACTGGCTGGCCGCGCCGGAGCCGGTCTCTCGGCGCCGGCGCGGCGAGGGCGAACCCCTCGCCGGCGAGCATCGGGCCGGCCGCCCCATCGGCGACCGTCGCCTCCAGGAAGGTCATCGGCGGCGAGCCGAGGAAGCCGGCGACGAAGGTGTTGGCCGGGGCGTCGTACAGCTCCATCGGCGTCCCGACCTGCTGCACCACCCCCCGGTCGAAGATCGCAACCCGGTCGGAGAGCGTCATCGCCTCGGCCTGGTCGTGGGTGACGAAGACCACCGTCGTCTCCAGCCGGTCGAACAGCAGCCGCAGTTCGGCCCGCATCTGGACCCGCAGCTTGGCGTCGAGGTTGGAGAGCGGCTCGTCGAGCAGGAACAGCCGGGGTTCCCGCACCAGCGCCCGTCCCAGCGCTACCCGTTGCCGCTGGCCGCCCGACAACTGGCGCGGCTTCCGGTCCAGGAGGTCGGCGATCCCGAGCATCGCCGCCGCCCGGTCGACCTTCGCCGCGATCGCCGCCTTCGCCTCGCCGTGGACCTTGAGGGCGAAGCCCAGGTTGTCGCGGACGCTCATGTGGGGATAGAGGGCGTAGCTCTGGAACACCATCGCGATGTCGCGCTCGCTGGCGGGCATCCCGGTCACGGCCTCGTCGTCGATCAGGATCTCGCCGGCGCTGACCTCGTCCAGACCGGCGAGCATATTGAGGGTGGTGCTCTTGCCGCAGCCCGAGGGGCCGACGAGGGTCATGAACTCGCCGTCCGCGATCCGCAGCGAGAGGTCGCTCACGGCCTCGACCCGGCCGTAGCGCTTGGAGACGTGGACGAACTCGACGCTGGCCACGGGTACTCCTGGGTGAGTCGTGGGTCGTGGGTCGTGGGTCGTGGGTCGTGAGGCGTGAGGCGTGAGTCGTCAGTCGGGCGTCGGGCGTCGGGCGTGGGGGGCGGGTTGTCGTTCTCCACGACTCACGACTGACGACTCACGCCTCACTCCTTGACCGCGCCCAGGGTCAGCCCCCGGACGAGGTAGCGCTGGACCGCGAGGGCGAAGAGCAGGACCGGCAGGACCGTCACCACCCCGAGGGCCGTCATCTGGTCCCAGAGCATCCCCTTGTCCGTGATGAACCCGGCCATCACCACCGGCAGCGTCTTGGCCTCGGTCCGCGTCAGCATCACCGCGAAGAGGAACTCGTTCCAGGCCAGGATCGCCGACAGGATCGCCGTCGCCACCAGGGCGGGACCGGAGATCGGCAGCACGATCCGGGTGAACCGCTGCCAGGCGCCGCAGCCGTCGATCATCGCCGCCCGCTCCAGCTCCGCCGGCACCTCCTCGAAGAACCCGATCATCAGCCAGACGACGAACGGCAGGTTGAACGCGGTGTAGGTCACGATCAGCGCCCACCGGGTGTCGAGCAACTGGAGGTCGCGGATGATCAGGAAGTAGGGGATGGCCGTCGCGATCGCGGGGTACATCCGGGTCAGCAGCATCCAGAAGGCGAGGGCGCCGTTGAGCTTGAACGGCAGACGCGCCCGGGCCAGGGTGTAGGCCGCCAGGGAGCCGAGGGTCACCGCCAGCGCGGTCGAGGCCAGGGTGACCACGACCGAGTTCAGGAAGAAGTGGCCGAGGTCGTTGCGGCTGAACAGCGTCTCGTACCCGGCGAGGGTCCAGTTCTCGACAAGGAACCGCGGCGGGTCGGCGAGGTAGTCGACCTCCCGCTTGAACGAGGTCGAGACCAGCCAGAAGAACGGGACGAGCACCGCGAGCAGGGCGAGCGCGATCGTGCCCCACCGCAGGAGCCCCCAGCTCACCGCCGAAACCGACGACGGGCGGCGGCGGGATCTGGCCGCCGGCCGGGCCGGGACCGAGGAAACGGCAGCCATCTCGCCCCCCTCCTAGACCGCCGCCGTGCGCGACGCCCGCGCCCGGGCCTTGACGATGACGACCGAGAGGGCGACGACCACGGCCAGGAACAGCCACGACGCGGCCGCCGCCCCTCCCACGTTGAAGTAGCGCAGGCCCTGCTTGTAGATGTAGGAGGAGAGCATCTCGGTGGCGTAGCCGGGGCCGCCGTTGGTCAACACGTAGATGGTGTCGAAGACCTTGATCGCGTCCATGAACCGGAGCAGGCCGGTCACCAGCAGCACCGGCGCCAGCATCGGCAGGGTCAGGTAGCGGAAGACCTGCCAGCGCGAGGCGCCGTCGATCTGGGCGGCCCGGAACGGCTCGCTCGGGAGGGCGGCGATGGCCGCCGTCAGCACGATCAGGACGAACGGCGTCCACTGCCAGACGTCGACCAGCATGACCCCGAGGAACGCCCACCGGGGATCGACGAACCAGAGGATCCGCGGCAGCCCGACCGCCTGGAGCAGGTAGTTGATCAGGCCGTCGTCGAAGAGGAGGATCCGCCAGAGGACGCCGACCACCACCGGCGTCATGATCATCGGCACCAGGAGGACCGAGCGGACGACCCGGATCCCCGCCCCCTCGCGGCTGACCGCCAGCGCCAGCGCCAGCCCGAGGAGGAGCTCGGCGGCGACGGTGCCGGTCGCGAAGACGACGGTGTTCAGGGCCGAGGTGCGGAATACCTGGTCCCCGATGGTCGCCTGGTAGGAGCCCAGGCCGACCCAGGCCGGCGCCGTCCCCGGCCGGTTCAGGAACCACTCGTGGAAGCTGAGGCGGAGGGTGTAGAGCAGGGGGTAGACGCTCGTCAGCGCCAGGAAGGCGACCGCGGGCAGGAGGAACAGGGCGAACGTCGGCGCGTCACGCAAGCGCCGCCGCCGGCGGCGGACAACCGGGGCCGTCGTCGGTGCGGCCAGCGTGGTGGTGCTGGTGGCCATACGGATCGGTCTCCCGCGGGGCGCGCCAGCGGCGCGCCCCGTCGCTGACGTTCGCCCACCTGGTGCGCCTCACGGCGGTACCGACGAGCCGGGACCGAGAGCGGCGAGCGATGACGTCGTCGCCTGCGCCGTCATCCCGAGCGGAGCCGAGGGATGACGGAACGAGGGGTGTCACACCCCTCGTGAAAAGCGCCATCGGCGGACCGTTCTCAGCCCGATTATGGCGGTTGCTTTCTTGATGCGGCCATCGGCGGCGGGGACCCGAGGATAAATCCTCGGGCTGAGGCAACGAAGCCCTATGAATGGGGCTGGGCCCCGGCCGACCCCGATGGCCGCATCAGATAGGCAACCTCCATCATCGGGCTTCGCGGTTTCGGCCCGTCGGCGTTCGCCTCGGTTCGCTGGCGGCCGAGGCCCGCATCACGGGCGCAACCGCCATCGGCCCCGGACGCCCCACCGCCGCTCTCCGCACGGCGTCGGGCTGCTATTCGACGTAGGGGGCCGTCGGCGGGTTGCTGTCGAGCAGCCGGTTCCACTCGGCGGCGATCGTGTCGAGCGTCTGCTGGGGGTCGGCTCCCTGGTAGACGGTCCGCTCCAGCTCCTTCTGGAGGACGTCCCAGGCGGCCGGGAACTGCGGAATCCGCCAGATCGGCTTCCCGGCCTGGATGGCAGTCAGGATCGCCGGGTACTCGGGGTACTTCTCGACCAGCTCGGGGTCGCTCCAGGTCGCCAATTGCGGCGAGCCGATGCCGAACTCGTCGGCGAAGCGGCGGGCATTCTCGGGCGAGGTGTACATCTTGATCCACTCCCAGGCCAGATCCTGCTTGTCGCTGGTCTGGGGGATCGCCAGGTTCCAGGCGCTCAGCTCGGACGGCCCCGGGAAGGGCGTCAGCGACCACTTGCCGACGATCTTCGACTTCGCCTCGTCGCGGGCGTCGGCGCGGATGAAGCTGGGCCACAGCTCGCCCTGCGCCACCTCTCCGTTGAGCACCGCGTTCTTGTGCTCGGGGATCCCCCAGCCGGGCATCCCCTCCGGCGTGTAGGCCAGCGCCTCGCGCAGCAGCTCGATCGCCTGGACGCCCTCGGGGCCGTTGAAGAGGGGTCGCCAATTTTCGTCGCAGAGGGGCTTGCCCTGCTCCCAGTAGCGGCTGATCCAGTAGCCCTGGAGTTGCTCGCCGAGGCCGACCCAGGATGCCCCGTAGACCCCGTCCTTGGTCAGCTTGGCGGCGTTGTCGTTGTACTGCTGCCAGCTCTCCGGCGGCGCCACCCCGGCGGCCTCGTAGAGGTCGGTCCGGTAGATGATGCCCATCGCGTCGTTCGCGTTGGGGATCCCCATCCGCTTGCCATCCCACAGACCGGAGAGCTGCCACTGGTTGGGGATGAACGCCTCGCCGTCGATCCCGTCGCGGGCGACCAGGTCGTCCAGCGGCACGAGGTAGGGCGCGAACTCGCCGTCCCACTGGAAGGCGACGTCGATCACGTCGTAGGCGCCGGTGGCGGTCACGAGGTCGGTGGCGACGTTGTCGTGGAGGTTCTGGTAGGGGAAGGCGACGACCTCGACCGCCACCCCGTGGGCGGCCTCGAACTCGGGGGCGATCGCCCGCGCCGCCGCGTCGTAGGTGCCCGACTCCATGTAGGCGACGGTCAGGGTGTCGCCCTGGGCGCGGCCCGCCCGCCGGCCAACGGTCGCCGAAGTGGCGGGCGCCGCCTCGACCATGCCCCGCCGGGAGGCCGCGGCGATCGCCGCGCCGGCCGCCGCCCCGACCTTGATCAGACCGCGCCGAGTGGTCCTGGCTCGCGTCTGCTCGTCCACGATGGTTCGCTCCTTTCTGGTTCTGTCGCCGCCCTCCGGGGGATCGATCGGCTGATGGGTCCGGGTCGCCCGGCGGCGCCCCTGCCCTCCCTCAGCTCCCCGCCCCGAAGGGACACGTCGCTTCGGCGATGACCGCCGCCGAACCCCGCGTCCCCGCTCCGCGAGCACGCCCGCGTCCGCCACCGGCGGCACCCCGAGGCGGCATCATCCCTCATCCGCGCCCGTCATGCCTGGGTGGCGGAGGAGAAATCCGCCGTCGACGACCCAGGTCTGGCCGGTGACGAAGCTCGCCTCGTCGGAGGCGAGGAAGGCGACGACGGCGGCGACCTCCTCCGGCCGGCCGACCCGGCCGAGTGCCGTCTCCCGCCGCCGGGCCGCCCGCTGCTCCGGGGTGACGGCGTCGAGCATGGCCGGGTCGCCGACGTGGATCGGGCCGGGCGCGACCGCGTTGACCCGGACGCCGCGGCCGCCGAGGGCGAGGGCCAGGTTCCGGGTCAGCGCCTCGACCGCGGCCTTGGTCGCGTCGTAGTGCGGGGTCAGGGCGTGGGGCACGTGGGCGTGGACGGAGGAGACGTTGACGATGGCGCCCCGCCCGGCTTCCCGCATCAGCTTGCCGGCGGCGCGGGAGGCGAAGAAGACGCCCGAGAGGTTGACCGCCAGCACCCGCTCCCACTCGGCGGTCTCCATCTCGACCGCGGGGGCGAAGCCGAGCTGGCTCATCGCCGTCAGCGCCGCGTTGTTGACCAGCACGTCGAGGCCGCCGAGCGCGGCCGCGGTCTCGGCCACCAGCGCCTCGACGGCCGCCTCGTCGGAGACGTCGGCCGCCAGCGCCCGCCCGCCGCCGCCCGCGATCTCGGCGGCGACGGCCTCGAGG
>CADCWF010000275.1 GCA_902806345.1 uncultured Thermomicrobiales bacterium | reverse complement strand
CGTTGGCGGTGGCGAGGGCCAGCGTGGTCGCGGTGTAGTAGCGGCTCTGGTGGTCGGCCAGCAGCGCCAGCCCCGCGTCACCCATCTCGGTCCCCTTCCCCGTTCGTGCCACGGACAGACCCGTACCAGAGCTCGGCCGAAGACCGAGGCTCGATTCCTACCCGACCAATGCCGACACCGCGGCACGAGCCGGGGGCTCCGCGTTGCGGGCACGCTGCATCAGCGACTCCCAGACAACCGGGATGCGGTAGACCAGGGCGACCACCAGGTCCCCGGGCGCGGCGACGTCGATCGCCTCGTGGACCGCCTCGACCTCGTCGAGGACGACGGTGATCCGGTCGGGCGGTCGCCCGGCGGCCACGACCGCCACTTGGAGCAACTGGGCCACCTCGCCTCGCGCGCGTCCACGGGGGTCGTCGTGCTCCCGGATGACGACGCGGTCGAAGGTCCGCCCGGCCAGTTCGCCGAAGGCGCGGACGTCCTCGTCGCGCCGGTCGCCGGCGATGGCGACCACCCCGACCGATTGGCGCGCCGCCGTGCGTCGCACGAAGTCGGCGATCGCCTCCAGCCCGGCCACGTTGTGGCAGTAGTCCATCACCACCTGCCGACCGTCGATGTCGAGGAGGTTGAACCGGCCGGGGGTCTGCCCGAACTCGGTGGTGAAGGCCCGGAGCGCGTCGCGGATGCACTCGAGCGGGACATCGCGGGCGACGGCCGCCGCCGAGGCCGCGAGGGCGTTGGCGATGTTGACCCGGACCCGGCCGCCCAGCGTGGCCGGGATTTCGTCGGCGCGGAGCAGGCTCGTCTCCCGCTTGCGCTCGAGGAGGGTCAGCATCTCCCCAGCTGGCGTCGATCGCAGGACGACCGCGCGGCCCCGCTCCCGGAGGTGGTCGCGGACGACGGGGCTCGCCTCGTCCATCGAGAAGAAGATGACCTCGCCGCGGGCGGTCCGGGCCATCTCGACGGTCCACTCGTTGTCGGCGTTGAGCACGCTCGCCCCGTCACGGAAGACGGACTGGGGCACGACGGCCTTGACCCGGGCCAGGTCCGCGACCGTCTCGACCCCTCCGAGGCCGAGGTGGTCGGCGGCGATGTTGGTGACCACCGCCACGTCGCAGCGGTCGAAGCCCAAACCCTCGCGGAGGATGCCGCCGCGGGCGGTCTCCAGCACCGCGAAGTCGACCACGGGGTTCTTGAGCACCATCTGGGCGCTGACCGGCCCCGCCATGTCGCCGGCGGCGATCTGGGTGCCGTCGATGGAGATGCCGTCGGAGCTCGTCGTGCCGACGCGGTGGCCAGCCGCGGCCATGATCGCGGCGATCATCCTAGTCGTCGTCGTCTTGCCGTTGGTGCCGGTGACCGCGACGATCGGGACCCGGCTCGGGCTGCCCGGCGGGAAGAGCATGTCGACCACGGCGCGGCCGACGTGGCGGGGGTGGCCCTCGGTCGGGTGGGTGTGCATCCGGAAGCCGGGGCCGGCGTTGACCTCGACGATGCCGCCGCCGGTCTCGCGGACGGATCGGGCGACATCCGGGGAGATCAGATCGATGCCGGCCACGTCGAGGCCGACGATCATCGCCGCCTGGCGGGCGATCTGGGTGTTGTCGGGGTGGATGTCGTCGGTGCGGTCGATGCTGGTGCCGCCGGTGGACATGTTGCCGGTCTGCTGGAGCCGGACGTGGCGCCCGGCGACGGGGATGTCGTCCACCGACAGGCCTTGCCGAGCGAGGGTTTCGAGGGTCTGCTCGTTGAGGGGGATGCGGGTCAGGACCTTCTCGTGGCCGACGCCGCGGCGGGGGTCGGCGTTGGTCCGCTCGATGAGCTCGGCGACGGTCCGCTCGCCGTCGCCGACGACGTGGGCCGGCACCCGCTCGGCGACGGCGACGACCCGGCCGTCGACCACCAGGATCCGGTAGTCCTTGCCGACCAGGTACCGCTCGACGAGAACAGCCCCGCCGCGGCTCTCCCGCGCGGCGGTCGGGAACGCCTCGCGCACCGCCGCCTCGTCCGGCAGGTCGATCATCACCCCCCGGCCGTGGTTGCCGTCGAGCGGCTTGAGGACGACCGGGTAGCCGAGCTTGCCGGAGGCTGCGACTGCCTCGGCGGCATTTCGGACCATCACGCCGCGGGGAGAAGGGATGCCAACGTCCTGGAGGAGGCGGTTCGTAAGTTCCTTGTCGCGGGCGACGTTCGCGGCGATCTCGCTGGTCTCGCTGGTGATCGTCGCCCAGATCCGGCGCTGGTGGCGGCCGTGCCCGAGCTGGACCAGCGAGCGGCGGGGGTCGAGCCGCAGCACCGGGATCCCCCGCCGCTCCGCCTCGGCCACGATCGCCCCCGTCGAGGGGCCGTAGGCCAGCCGCTCGGCGACCCGGATCACCCCGTGTTCCAGCTCCCGGGCATAGTCGAGGTCGGGCTCGACCCCGTAGATGAGGTGGTTCAGGAGCCGGCAGGCCAGCCAACCGGCGGCCAGGCCGACGTCCTCCTGGAGGTACGCGTAGACGACGTTGTAGACGCCCTTCTCGTCGGTGCTGCGGGTCTTGCCGCGGGTCACCTCGGCCCCGGCCAGGTTCTGCAGCTCGAGCGCGACGTGCTCCAGGACGTGGCCCATCCAGGTCCCCTCCCGCAGCCGCTGGAGGAAGCCGCCGGGGCGGCCGAGCGAGCAGCCGTGGTCGGAGAGGGACGGGATGAGTTCGGTCAGGCGCTCGGCGAAGCCGGGGATCGTATCGGTCGGTCGATCCTCGAGCTCCCCGAGGTCGACGACCAGGTGGACGACCGGCATCCGGGCCCAGAGGTTCGGCCCACGGAACACCTTGGTGCGGCGGATCTGCAGCATGACGGGTTCTCCGACCATCGCGACGGGAGGACGTGGTTGGTCACGCGTTCGACCCGAGGACGCGGCCTCGGGGGTTTTCTGATCACCTGCGCGTCTGGTTCCTCAGGGGTGCGGGATGAGGACGAGATGGACCTCCCGCCGTTCGACTGGTACGGCGGCGATCCCGGCCGGAGCTAGCCCGCCAGCGGACCGGACGGGGCGACGCCCGATTCGGTCGACGCGATCCGGCGCGGTTCGGCCCCGGCACGCCGAACGTCAATCACCGGGACCCGCCCTTGCGCCCCAGATTCCCCACCTCGGCTGGGGAACCGGCGAATGCATCAAGTGTGCCAACGACGTGGCCGACCTCGTCACCGACGATCTCGACCCTTTGGCGGTCGGTCGCGGCCATCCCACTGCCGTTCCGTTCCGGGTGGCTAACTCCGGCGTGCTTCCGATCCCGATCGGCCGCCGGGCAT
>CADCWF010000274.1 GCA_902806345.1 uncultured Thermomicrobiales bacterium | reverse complement strand
ATCATCCTCGCGGCCGCGGTGGCGGTTCCGGGGCCAGCGCGGGGGACGCGGGCGCGGCCGCCTGCTCCGCGGTGGCAGGGCGAACGGAGGGGTGGCCATGACCGACGTCCCGTTGCTGCTCCTGATCTCGGCCGTCGCCGCGGTTGCCTTCCGGCGCCGAGGGGACCGGATTTGGGTCGCCGTAGGCAAAGGTCTCCTCGTCGGCGTGGTGGTCATGACCCTCCTGGTCGTCGTCCTGGCGGTGACGGCCGGCGGCCGGTAGACGGGGGCGAGCCAGCGGGCGCGCCCGGGTCGCTGGCCAGGACATCCCGGGAGCCATGGGAACCCGGACGCTCGGGAACCAGTGGCGTCACGGCCACCGAGGCGGTGCCGGTGGGGGCGCAAGGTGGGGGCAATGGGCGAAGGCGCGGGGTCCGACACGAGCACGATCCGCGTCCAGAAGCAGGCCGCGCGCCGGCTGCTGAACGCGCTGCCGGACGTGGTCCGGATTGCCTACGGATGGCTGATACGAACTTCGGGTAGTCACCGTTGCTTCCTCGGCCGCCGCTCCCGCGGCCACCAGCGGTAGTGGCAGCGGGACTTGATGGCGGGGCGCTGGCGCTCGAGCTCGCGGCAGCGGGCGGCGAGGACGTCCTCGAGTTCCCCGAGCGAGGCGAAGGCCCGGTTGGCGACCGGCTCGTCGACGGGGCCCCACAGCCGCTCCGCCGGCTGCAGCTCCGGGGAGTAGGCCGGCAGGAAGGCGAGGTGCACGCCCTCCGGCGGCGCCAGCTTCGCGCTCGTGTGCCAGCCGGCCTTGTCGACGGCGAGCACGGCCCGCCGCCCGGGGCCGATCCCCTCGTCGCGGGCGAAGGCGGCCAGCGCCAGGCCCATCGCCTCCACGCTCACGGTCGGCAGGAGGCACCACCACGTCTGGCCGGTGCGCGGCCGCACGAAGCCGTAGACGTAGAGCCACTCGTAGGCCCGGCGGACGGGCGCGACCGGCCGCTGCCCCCGCGGCGCCCAGACGCGGCGGACCACCGGCAGCAGCCCGAGCCGGTGCTCGTCCTGCGCCCAAACCTCCACCGCGGCGCCCGGGTGCGCCCGGCTCACGGCGTCGACGGCCGCCTGGAGCCCCCCTTTTTGAAGGCGTCCTGCGCCGCCGCGTCGGCCCGCTCCTCGCGAGGGCGGGGCCGCTGCGGGGTGAACCCGAGCCGCCGCATCCACTCCCAGCCGCGGGCCTCGGCCACCGGGCGCCCGAGCCGCTCCCCGATCCAGGCGGCCACCGAGCGGCAGGTCCAGATGCCGCCGCCGGGCGCTGGGCCGGCCAACGCCTCGCCCAGGGCCTCCCGCTGGCCGGCGTCGAGGAGGGGCCGGCCGCCGGGGTTGCCGCGGCGCCGGTCGCCCAGGGCGCCCGGGCCGCCCTCCCGGTAGCGCCGGGCCACCTCCCGGATCCAGTTCGGGTGGTACCCGGTAGCCCCCGCGACCGCGGTCACCGGCTCGCCCCGGGCCAGCAGCCAGACGATCTGCAGGTGGGAGCGCAGGACCGGGTCGCGGGCGCCGCGGTAGCGGCGCTCCAGCTCGTCGAGGGGCAGGTGGGCGGGTACCGAAAGCGGGCGTGCCATCCCCACACTCTACACCCGAAGTTGGTATTAGTGGTCCGCCACGGCTGTTTCGGCAGGCGCACCCGGCCATAAATGGCCGGGCTGAGGCGACGAAGCCCCATGAATGGGGCTGAACTCGGTTGCGTGGATGGGAGAAGGGGCGCCGGGACGATGGCCTATTGGCGGCTCCATTACCACGTCGTCTGGGGGACGAAGGGGCGGCTGCCGTCGGTGCGGCTCGAGGATGTGGCGGAGGTGATCGCCGTCATCAAGGCCGCATTCCCGGACAAAGGGGTGATCGTCCACGCGGTCGGGGTGATGCCGGATCATGTCCACGTCGCGGCGTCGGTGCCGCCGGCGCTGGCGCTCGCCGAGGTCATCGGGCGCTGGAAGGGAGCTACTTCCCACCTGCTCAACCAGCGCCGGTCGAGCGTCGAGGCCGACCGCTTCGCTTGGCAGGCCGACTACGGCGTACTCTCCTTCGACGACAAGGCCCTGACCGACGTCATCGCCTACGTCCAGAACCAAACCGAACGCCACCAAGACCGGACCCTGTGGAACGGCCTGGAGCGCGCCGATTGACCGCCGAGGTACGACGGGTACCGTGCGTCGTACCGCACCATATCGCCTCGTTCTCAGCCCCATTCATGGGGCTTCGTCGCCTCAGCCCGGCCATTTATGGCCGGGGCTAATGGCCGCCCCAGTCTCAGCACCGAGAACGATCCGCAAGCATCCCCCTTCAGGAGGAGCACGGTGGCCAGCAACCCCTCCCAGCAGATCGTCCAGAAGGTCTGGGCCTACGCCTCCGTCCTCCGCGACGAGGGGCTGTCGTACCTCGACTACGCCGAGCAACTGACCTTCCTGCTCTTCCTGAAGATGGCCGACGAGCGGACCGGGCCGCCCTGGCACCGCCCCTCGGCGATCCCCGCCGGCTACGACTGGCCCAGCCTCGTCGCCAAGGACGGCGACGCCCTGGAGGCCCACTACCGCCACACCCTGGAGCACCTCGGCACCCAGCCGGGGCTTCTCGGCCAGATCTTCCGCAAGGCCCAGAGCAAGGTCACCAACCCGGCCCTGCTCCGCCGCCTCGTCGTCGACCTGATCGACAAGCAGCGCTGGTCGGTCCTCGATGTCGACGTCAAGGGCGACGTCTACGAGGGGCTGCTGGAGAAGACCGCGGCCGAGGGCGGCAAGGGCGCGGGCTAGTACTTCACGCCGCGCCCGCTGATCCGCGCCATCGTCGAGGTGATGCAACCGAGGCCGGGGGAGACGATCTGCGACCCCGCCTGCGGCACCGGCGGCTTCCTGCTCGCCGCCCACGACCGGCTCGCCGCCGACCTCACCCTGGACCGCGACCAGAAGGAGCACCTGAAGCACGACGCCCTGCGCGGCAACGACATCGCCGACGCCGTCGTCCGCCTCTGCGCGATGAACCTGTTTCTGCACGGCATCGGCCCGACCGACGGCGCCGGCGAGCCGCCGGTGGAGACCCGCGACAGCCTCGTCGCCGACCCCGGGGCGCGGTTCGACCTGGTACTGACCAACCCGCCGTTCGGCCGCAAGTCGAGCCTCCAGACGGTGACCGACGAGGGCGAGGTGACGCGGGAGGCGATGACGATCGTCCGCGACGACTTCTGGGCCTCGACGAGCAACAAGCAACTGAACTTCGTCCAGCACGTGCGGACGCTGCTGAAGGTGCCCGGGCGGGCGGCGGTG
>CADCWF010000273.1 GCA_902806345.1 uncultured Thermomicrobiales bacterium | reverse complement strand
TCTCGCGCATCGGGAGAGGGAGCCGGGGGGTGAGGGCTTTCGCGGGAGAGGGACAGGGGAGGAGGGCTCGCCGTCCGCCGCCACAATGCCTCAATTTGGCTTCGAAGCGGCCGATCCCAACGATCCCACGGCCCCCTACGAGCCGCCCGACCGCCGCGTCCCCCGCCTCGACCCCGCCCTCCTCCCCGCCCACGCCGAAGGGCTCATCCTCCTCACGGGCTGCCGCCAGGGGGCCCTCTCCCGCCTTGTCGACGCCGACGCCCGCCCCGAGGCGGAGCGAACCCTCCGCCGCTACCGCGACTGGTTCGGCCCCGCCAACGTCTTCGTCGAGCTCCAGCACAACCTCGTCTTCGGCGACACCCGCCGGGTCCGCGCCCTGGCCGACCTCGCCGCCCACGTCGGCCTCCCGGTCGTCGCCACGGGCAACGTCCACTACCACGCCCGCGCTCGCCACCGCCTCCAGGACACCCTCGTCGCCATCCGCCACCGGACCACCCTCGACGGCGCCCACCGCCACCGCCGGGCCAACGCCGAGTGGGCGCTGCGCTCGCCGGAGGCGATGGCCGCGCGCTTCCGCCGCCTGCCCGAGGCCGTCCGCTCGACCCTCGCCATCGCCGAGCGCTGCGCGGGTTTCGACCTCACCCGCGACCTCGCCTACGTCTTCCCCCGCTACCCGACCGACCCGGGCGAGACCCCGGACGGCCGCCTGGCCTTCGTCTGTCGGGAGGCGGTCGCCCGTCGTTACGGCCCGGCCGAGCACGACATCGCCCGCGCCCGCCTGGAGGAGGAGCTGGCGCTGATCGCCACCCACGGCCTGGCCGGCTTCTTCCTGCTCTACCGCGACCTGCTCCGGCTCGCCGCCGAGGTCGCCGCCGAGCTGCGCGGTCCCGACGCCCCCGCCGCCACCCTGCCGCCGGGCCGCGGCCGCGGCTCCTCGGTCGGTTCCATCGTCTGCTACCTGATCGGCCTCTCCCACATCGACCCGCTCGCCCACAACCTGATGCTCGGCCGCTTCCTCAACGAGGAGATGAGCTCCGTCCCCGACATCGACCTCGACTTCCCCCGCGAGATCCGGGAGAAGCTGATCGAGCGCGTCTACGCCGTCTACGGCGCCGACCACGCCGCCCTCGTCTGCGCCTTCCCCACCTACCGCCTGCGCTCGGCCGTCCGCGACGTCGGCAAGGCGCTCGGCCTCCCCGCCGCCGACCTCGACCGCATCTCCAAGCTGAGCGAGCCCCGCTCCGCCCGCGAGTTGGGGGTCGAGCTGGCCCGCATCCCGGAGTACGCCCCCCGCCTCGGCGTCCCTCCCTGGTGCCACCTGGTCGAACTGGCCGGCGAACTGGCGGGCTTCCCCCGCCACGTCAACCAGCACTCCGGCGGCATGATCGTCTCCTCCGCCCCCCTGGTCGACCTCGTCCCCGTCCTCCCGACCGCCATGCCCGGCCGCTTCCTCTGCCAGTGGGACAAGGACTCCTGCGACGACGCCGGCTTCGTCAAGATCGACTTCCTCGCCCTCGGCATGCTCTCCCTCGTCGAGGAGTGCCTCCAACTGATCGCCAAGGGCGGCAAGGAGCCGGTCGACCTCAGCCGGATCGATTTCGAGGACGCGGCCGTCTACGACATGATCTGTGCCGGCGACACCATCGGCACCTTCCAGATCGAGAGCCGGGCCCAGATCCAGACCCTGCTCCGGACCCAGCCGCGAACGCTGGAGGATCTGGTCGTCCAGGTCGCCATCGTCCGCCCCGGCCCGATCATCGGCGGCGCCGTCAACCCCTACGTCCGCCAACGCGAGCTGCAGCGCCAGGGCCGAGCCGAGCCCGTCGCCTACGACCACCCCCTGCTCGAACCCGTCCTTGAAGAGACCCTCGGGGTCATCCTCTACCAGGAGCAGGTGCTGGGGGTGGCGATGGCCCTGGCCGGCTTCTCGGCCGGCCAGGCCGACCAGCTCCGGCGGGCGATGAGCCGCAAGCGCTCCCGCGAGGCGATGGCCCGCCTCCGCGACCAGTTCCTTGAAGGAGCGGCGGCGAGGAATGTCCCTCCGGAAACCGCCGAGCTCGTCTACGAAAAGCTGATGGGCTTCGCCGAGTACGGCTTCCCCAAGTGCCACGCCGCCGCCTTCGCCGTCCTCTCCTACCAGTCGTCGTGGCTGAAGCACTACTACCCGGCCGAGTTCGTCTGCTCCCTCCTGAACAACCAGCCGATGGGCTTCTACCCCCCCCACGTCCTGACCAACGACGCCCGCCGCCACGGCATCCGCCTGCTGCCGCCCGACTTCAACCGGAGCGAGGTCGGCTGCACCGTCGAAGGCACTTCCGTCCGGGTGGGGCTGGGATATGTCGCGGACCTCGGCGACGAGGCCGCCGCCGCCCTCGTCGCCGACCGCGCCGCCCACGGCCCCTTCCGCTCCCTCGCCGACGTCGTCCGCCGCGTCCCCCTCCGGGTCGAGGCGGCCGAGAATCTCGTCGCCGTCGGTGCCGCCGATGGCTTCGGCCTGGGCCGCCGCGAGGCCCTCTGGCAGCTCGGCCTCTTCCACCCCGCCCGCGCCTTCGGCGGCAAGAACGGCAAGGACCCCGGCCGCCAACTGCCGCTCGCCCTCCCGGTCGACGCCGACATGGTCGAACTGCGCCCGCTCGGGCCGTGGGAGCAGATGGCGACCGACTACGCGACCATGGGCCTCTCGCCCCGCTACCACCCGCTCGGCCTGCTCCGCGCCAGGTTGCCGAAGGCCATCGCCCCGATCGCCGAGCTCGCCACCCTGCCGGACGGCCTCCGCCTCCGCGTCGCCGGGCTGGTCGTCTGCCGTCAGCGCCCCGGCACCGCCAAGGGGATCACCTTCCTGCTCCTGGAGGACGAAGGAGGTCTCGTCAACGTCGTGGTCTTCCCCGACCTCTACGAGGCCGAGCGCCACGTCGTCCGGGGCGAGCCCTTCCTCCTGATCGAGGGCACCCTCCAGCGCCGCAACAACACGATCAACATCGTCGCCGAGCGCATCTTCCCGCTCGATGCCGCTCGCCACGGTCTGCCGCCCGTCGATGCCCTCCCCGACGGCCGCACCATCGACGTCATCGCGGCCCGCGCTCTCCGCCCCGCCGACACCCCGCCGGACCACCGCGCCGCCGCGTCACCAAGCGGTGAGCCGGACGAGATCGTCCACCTCCGCCGCCTCGCCCCAGCGGCCCACAACTACCGGTAAAACGAACCCTGCCCGACCTGGTCCGCGAGCGCCAATGGCGGCCCCCCATTCCCTCCATCGGCCCGGGTGCCCTCCAAGGGGCGGATTACGGGTTCGGGCGTTCCGGTAGAAGCCGAGCTCGGCTGTCCAGAATCCGCGCAACGACGGCGACTCTCTCGGCCCCCAATACGGAATCCGGGTGGATCCCGGCCGTCGCGGCGTGGGGATCCCCTCCCAACCCCTTCCGCGCTCCGGGGAGGGGGGCCTCGACGCTACCCGGTGCCCCCAGGGATCATCCGGGTTCCGTAGAACAAGTGCCATCATCGAAGCCCACTCCCTTGCGAGGGAGACGGAGTTGAGGGTGAAGACCTTCCCGGATCAGCCTCTTGTCACACACCCCGTCCGAGAATCGCGGCGCCCCCTTCTCGATCACCCCCACCCAGCCCAAAAAGTTGAGACAGTTGAGACAGTTGAGACAGAACAAGGCCGAGATTCTCATCCCACAGCCATCACCACCCGTCGCCAACCATCAGCCGACGTCGACCTCCATCACCACCGGCAACACCATCGGCCGCCGCCCCGTCTCCTTGAACAGGAACTGGCTCGTCACGTCGCGTAACCGCCTGCCGAGAAGCTCCCGGTCGTCGCCGGTCCCGTCGCCGTCCGCCCCCAGCGCCTCGCGCAGCCGTGCCTTGGTCGCCTCCAGCAGATCGCCCGACTCCCCGACGTGGACGAACCCGCGCGTCGCCAGCTCCGGGCCACCGACAATCCGGCCCGTCTCCCGTTCCACCCCGACGGTCACCAGCAGAACGCCGTCCCGCGCCAGCGCCCGCCGGTCCCGCACCACCACGTCCCCGACCTCGCCGACCCGGCCGCCGTCGACGTAGAGGGCGCCCGCCTCCACCCGGCCGGCGATGCCGACCGTCTCCGGCCCCACCTCCAGCACGACGCCGTTCTCCAGGAAGTGGACCCGCTCCCGCGGGATGCCCGCCGCGATCGCCAGGTCGGCATAGAGCGCCATGTGGCGGTGCTCCCCGTGCGTCGGCACCACATCCCCCGGGCTCGTCAGTTCCAGCATCCGCCGCAGCTCGTCCTGGCTGGCGTGCCCGGAGACGTGGACCAGCGCCCGATTGCCGTAGATCACCTCGGCACCGGCCCGGAACAGGAGGTCGATCACCCGCGACACCGCCGTCTCGTTGCCGGGGATCGGCGTCGCCGAGACGACCACCGTGTCTCCCACCCCGACCGAGACATCGCGGTGGGTGCCGTTCGCGACTCGGCTCAGCGCCGCCATCGGCTCCCCCTGGGCGCCGGTGACCACGTAAACGATCTTCTCGTCGGGCAGGAACGCCGCGTCCCGCGCCTCGATCACAGCATTCTCCGGGTCGGTCAGGTACCCCAGCTCCTTGGCGATCCGGACGTTATTGACCAGGCTCCGACCCAGTGGCGCCACGTACCGCCCGTGCCGCACCGCGGTGTCGATCACCTGCTGGACGCGGGCGATCAGCGAGGCGAACGTCGCCACGAAGATCCGCCCCGGCGCCTCCCCGAACACCCGGTCGTAGGTCTCGCCGACCACCCGCTCGGAAGGCGTCTGCCCCGGCGCCTCGACGTGGACGCAGTCGCTCACCAAGAGGCGCACCCCTCGCTCCCGGAACGCCTCCAACCTGGCGTAGTCGGTCAGCCGGCCGTCGATCGGCGTCGGGTCGAACTTGAAGTCGCCTGTGACCACGACCAGCCCCGCCGGGGTCCCCACCCCGAAGCCGACCGCATCCGGGATCGAGTGGCAAACCCGGAACGGCTCGACCGCGAAGACGCCGGCTCGGATCGGCTCGGTCGTGTCGGGGTCGAACTCGCGCAAGTCCGCCGCGGAGACCTTCACCTCGTCGAGCTTGCCCTTGATCAACCCCAACGTCAGCCGCGTCGCCCAGACCGGCACCGGCAGGAGATCCTTCAGCAGGTACGGCAGGGCACCGATGTGGTCCTCGTGGCCGTGGGTGATGAAGATCCCCCGCAGCCGATCCTTGTTGGCCCGCAAATAGGAGATGTCCGGGAGCACCAGGTCGATCCCCGGCTGGTCCTCCTCCGGAAAGGCGAGGCCGCAGTCGACGACGACGATGTCGTCCCCGCTCTCGAGGAGGAGGATGTTCTTGCCGACCTCCCCCATCCCCCCGAGGAAGATGAGCCGCACCGTTTCAGCGTCAGGCATGTGCCTGCTCCCAACCACTTGCCGTGTCAACGCGGTACCTTGCTCCCCGCCCCTAGAACATCTTCATCTGCTCGGAGAGCGGCACCTCGCGTGCCGCCTCGCTCTCCCGCAACCGATCCACCTCTCCCAGGATCTTCGGCAGCTTCGAGAAATCCTCCTCAATCGCGCCGCGGAGCGAGCCTTGGTGGAGCGCCGCCGCCGGGTGGTACATCGGGACCACCAGCCGCCGCCCGTCCCGCTTCGGCTGCCCGTGGATCTTCGAGATCCGCTCCCCGGGGAACCAGCGCGCCATGCTGAACCGACCCAGCGTCACGATCACGTCGGGGTCGATCGCCGCGATCTGGCGCTCGAGGTATTCGGAGCACGCCGCGATTTCGTCCGGCATCGGATCCCGGTTGCCAGGCGGCCGGCACTTGACCACGTTGGTGATGAAGACCTGCTCCCGGCTGACCCCCGCCCGCCCGAGCAATTCGTTCAGGAACTTGCCGGCGTTGCCGACGAACGGCCGTCCCTGCTGGTCCTCATGCCAGCCGGGCCCTTCGCCAATCAACATGATCCGGGCATCCGCCGGACCCTCCCCCGGTACCGCGTGGGTGCGCGTTCGGCACAACTCGCACTTCGGGCAGACCCGCACCTCGGCCGCCACCTCGGCCAGCTTCGATTCCGCATCCCCCGCCGCCGGTCCGTCCCGCTCCGCATCCATGCCGGACTCCGTCTCACTCATCGCTGATCGCCGACCCGTTGCCGTTGTCCATGCGATCTCCCTTCGCTTCGACTTTGAAGGTTCTTCGGACCATGCCCGGTCGCTTCGTCGATCCGCCTCCACGATGCCCCGTCTCCCTCGCCAGGGAAAGCACGTCGAGGTCAAGGCGCGCCCGCGGTTTCGAGAACGGCCGGTCCATGCGCCGTGTCACACGACCGCGGAAACGACTTCGTCGACTCCAGGCTCCTCCGTCGGCACATCGAGCGCCTCGTCCATCTCCTCCAGCCGCCGGAAATCGACCGGGAGATCCTCGTCTCTGAGCGCGAGGATCGCGTCCAGAACGGCTTCCCAGTTCGGCTCGTCCGAGAGCCGGATCAACCCCGGCAGCCGGCCTTGCCGGACCAACCACCGGTGCAAGATGTGGGCCTCATCCACGGAATCGTGATCGATCGTCGGCAGCCCGGCCGCCCGCAGCCGCTCCCAACTCCGCAAGAGCCGACCGCCGAAGTCGGTCCGTCCATCTTCCGTCCCCATCCGGAGTTGGGCCCAGATCCGGCCGCCGGCGATCAACAACAGGTCCCGCTCCCCCTGCGCCTCGGCCGGCAGGACCAGGAGGCAGCGACCCGTCTCCGTCGCCTCGCGGATCCGCCGCTGGCTCCCGACCACGGCTCCGGCATCGCGCAGTTCACGCCGCAGCTTCTCCGCTTTCTCGAAGTCGAGCTTTTCGGCCGCCTCCTCGAGTCCCTTCCACAAGAGCTGGTAGAGCGCGTCGTCGTGACCGTCCAGGTAGGCGACCACGTCGCGGACGAGCGCCCGGTACGTGTCGCGGTCCGCCCTGCCGACGCACGGTCCCAGGCACCGTCCCAGGTCCAGTTCGATGCACGGCGAGCCGTAGGACCGTGCGTCCCGGAACGATCGGGAGCAGGTGCGGAGGGGCACTACCCGGTTCAGGAGATCGACGGTGCGGCGGGCCGAGGAGGCGCTGCGGAACGGGCCGAAGTAGCGGGCGCCGTCGTTCTTCCGTGACTTCGCCAGCGTGATCCGCGGCCAGGCGGTGGCGACGTCGACGCGGATGAACGGGTACTGCTCGTGCGACCGGAGGGCCGTGTTGTACCGGGGCTGGTAACGCCGGATCAGCTGCGACTCCAGCAGGAGCGCCTGCAGCTCGTTGCCGACAACGACCGTCTCGATTGCGGCGAGCGACTCCAGCAGACCGTCCATCTTGCGCGTGTAGCCGAGCTGCTGCGAGAAATAAGAGCCGACGCGGTCGCGCAGGTTCTTGGCCTTGCCGACGTAGACGATCTCCCCGAACGCGTTTTTCATCAGGTAGACGCCGGCCGCCTTCGGGACACCGGCGAGCATCGCCCGGTCCAGGTCGGCCCGTCCTCGCGGATGCCGTTGGCGCGGGCGCTCGGGGAGACGTGTTCCAAGCCCCTTTACCTCGTCGAGCGATGCGTATCCGGCCTGTCTCGCGTGCTCCGCCAGTTTCATCGCGACGAGGGCCGCGATGGTCGCGTCCTGGCCGGCACGGTGGACCTTGCTCGGACGAGCGATGACCCCCAGCTTCTCCGCCACCGCTTCCAGCGACGGTCTCCGAACCTGGGGCAGCAGGCGCCCGGCCAATCCCATGGTGTCGAGGCGCTCGTTGGTGAGGCGAGGACGATCGAGGCGCGCCAGTTCGGCGTCGAGGAAGGATATGTCGAAGCCGACGTTGTGCCCGACCAGCAGCCCCTCGCCCAGCACCTGGAGCACCCGATCGGCCACCGCCGCGAAGGTCGGGGCTTCGGCCAGATCGATGTCGGCAATCCCGGTCAGGTCGGCGATGTACTTCGGCAGCCGGCGGCCCGGATTGACGAGCGATTCGAACCGTTCGACCTCCCGCCCCTCAGCGAACCGAACCACCGCCACCTCGACGATCCGCTGCCTGGCGGGCCGCAGCCCCGTCGTCTCGACATCGACCGCCACGAACTCATCGAGATGGCCGCCGACCGCGACCGGCCGCTCCTCGACGATCATCCAGATGCCGTCCGAGCGCAGCGTCAGCAACGGGTCCCGCCCGAGCATCGACCTCAGGAGCGGCGTCCACAACGCGGCGGATCCGACGGTGCCGAAGACGTGGGCAATCAAGGCCGATTCGGGCGCGCTGCCGCCGCAAGCGCGCAAGAACGCCTCGGCTCTTCGCGCCAAGTGATCGTAGCCTGGCGGAGATCCGTCCGAGGCCGTGGGTTGGGCGTCAGGCACGGGAGTCTTCGCCGTCAATCAGTCCGGCGGCGGGCACCCATGCGACCGCGCCGGTCGCTCCGCGGAGAGCGGAACGAGTTCGGGCGTATGCTAGAATAGGAGGTGTACGTTCAGCACGTTTGTGCGACACACTACCAGTCCCGATGCCGGAGCGAGAGGGAGATGCCGAGCGTGGTCGAAAGACTCGAAGGCGTCGGACACCGCGTCGAGGAACTCCGCTCCACGATCGATCGCTTGAACCACGAATACTACGTGCTCGACCGTCCGACCGCCTCCGACGCCGAGTACGACGCGCTGCTCTCCGAGTTGCGGTCGCTTGAGGCCGCCTACCCCGACCTGGTAACGCCTGACTCGCCCACGCAGCGCGTCGGTTCCACGCCGAGTGCCCGCTTCGGCGAGATCGTCCACCCACTGCCGCTGCTCTCCCTCAGCAACGTGTTCTCGCGGGAGGAGCTCGATGCCTGGGCGCAGCGCCTCGTCCGCATCCTGCCCGACACGCCGTTCCGGTTCGTGACCGAGCCCAAGATCGACGGGCTCGCGGTGGCGCTCACCTACCTCGACGGGGTGCTGGACCACGGCGCAACCCGTGGCGACGGCTTCGTCGGCGAGGACATCACGGCCAACCTGCGGACCATCCCATCCATCCCGCTGCGCCTGCGGACACCTTCGGGCGTCCCCCTGCCGAGCCGCGTCGAAGTCCGTGGTGAGGTTTACATGCGGCGGCGCGATTTTGCCGCGCTGAACGACCGCGTCGAGCGCGAGGGCGGTCGTCCGTTCATGAACCCGCGGAACGCGGCGGCCGGGGCGCTTCGCCAGCTCGACCCTCGGATCACTGCGACCCGGCCCCTCCGCCTCTTCGTCTACGGCATCGGCTACCTGCACGGAGCGCCGCCGCCACTGTCGCATCTCGAAAGCCTGGAACTCCTTCGAAACCTCGGGTTCGACCCCTCCCCGGAAGCGACGAGCCACGACAGCGTCGAAGCTGTCTGGACCCGCTGCCAGGAGTGGTTGGCCCGGCGCGACGATCTCCCGTTCGAGATCGATGGCGTCGTCATCAAGGTGGACGACCTCCGGCAGCAGGAGGAGCTCGGCGCCGTCTCCCGCGAGCCGAGGTGGGCGACCGCCTACAAGTTCCCACCGGTCCAGCAGACCACCCGGGTCCGCGACATCATCGTTAACGTCGGCCGCACCGGGACGTTGAACCCGCTGGCGCTCCTCGATCCGGTCAACATCGGCGGCGTCACGGTGTCGCGGGCGACGCTCCACAACGAGGACGAGGTCGCCCGCAAGGACATCCGCATCGGCGATTGGGTCGTCGTCCAGCGCGCGGGCGACGTCATCCCCCAGATCGTCCAGTCGATCCCGGAGCGGCGCGACGGTAGCGAGCGCGCCTTCGAGATGCCATCCCACTGTCCGAGCTGCGGCACGCCGACCCACCGCGAACCGGGCGAAGCGATGCGGTACTGCACCAACGCCGCCTGTCCCGCCCAGCTCGCGCAACGGGTCCAGCACTTCGTCGGTCGGGGCGCGATGGACATCGTCGGCCTCGGCGAGAAGCTCTCCGACCGGTTCGTCGAGCTCGGCCTGATCCATGATGTCGCCGACATCTTCGCCCTGGACTGGGACGCTATCGGCACCCTCGACCGCCTCGGCGAGAAGAGCGTCGCCAACCTCCGAGCGGCGATCGAGGCGAGCCGCACCCGGCCGCTACCCCGGCTGATCTTCGCCCTCGGCATCCGCCACATTGGAGAGCGGGCGGCAGAACTCCTCGCGGACCGGTTCGGGTCGCTCGACGCCCTGAGCGCCGCCAGCCTCGACGAGATCAAGGCCGTGCCGGGCATCGGACCGAAGCTGGCCGACAGCGTGTTCGAGTTCCTCGCCGAGCCCCGGAATCAGGCGGTCATCGCCAAACTTCGCGCCGCCGGGGTCAGCCTCGCCGATACCCGGGACGGGACATCCGGGGAGCGGCCGTTGCTCGGGCTCACCCTGGTCTTGACCGGGCGTTTCTCGGCGGTCAATCGTGGCGACGCCGAAGAGCGTCTGCGCCGTCTTGGGGCAAACGCGGCGGGCTCCGTTTCGAAGAAGACGACCGCCGTCATCGCCGGCGACGACGCCGGCGGCAAGGCGGCCCGAGCCGTGGAGCTCGGGGTTCCAGTTCTCGGGGAGATGGAGCTGCTGGCGATGCTGGGAGGGGAGCGACCACCGGTGCCGACGCCGAACGGTCCGAAAAAAGCCCGCCGCGCAGCCTCCAGCGGGGAGGCCGAGGCGTGAGCGGCTACACCAACCCGAGCCGCGAAGACGACCCGGTTCATACCGTCCGCACGATTGCCCGGGTTGCCCAGATGCTCGTCGAGCTCCGCGACGAGTACGTGGATCGGCCGCGGCCTGACCTCCTCGTCCAGATCGACCAGCGCCTCCAGGATCTCGAAGCACTGAGGACGACGCTCCGGCAGCGCACTAGCCAGGTCCAGAGCCGCGACTCGTAAGAGCCCGTAGATTCGTCAGGCGCCTATCGGCGGGACGGTCGTGCCCGGTTTGACCAAGGGAACCCCGCCCTCGCAAAGGGGGCAATCCGCGGGTTCCCAGGTGGGAATGTCGAGCCGGGCGATCGCTTCGAGTCGAAGATCGAATCCGGCCCTTCCGCCACTCCGGTCGACGAGAACGGCGATGCCGACAACCTCGACCGGATGGCGACCCAGCGCGGCGAGGGTCTCCCGGATCGAACCGCCAGTCGTCAAAATATCGTCCACGACGAGCACCCGCGCACCGGGTTCGAACCGCGTCCCCCGGCGAAACTCGCGTCCGGGCTCGCCGTCCGCGGAGCGCTCGGCGTAGCCCGCCACGACTCCCAACAGCCGCGCCGTCTCGAAGGCGATCAATACGCCGCCCGTTGTCGGGCCGACGACCACGTCGAGGCGGTCACCGGCAAACCTTCGGGCGATCTCACCGCACGCTTCCGAGGTGGGTCCGGGCTGCCGGAGGAGGTCGAACTTCTCCACGTAGTGCGCGCTGTGCCGACCCGACGCGAGGAGGAAATGTCCGTCTTTCAGGGCGCCGATCTCGCGCAATCGTTCGAGCAAATCCACGCCGACCGTCCTCTCTCTCGGGTCAACCAGACCACCGGCAGGCACTCCCGGGAGTGGGTCGGCCGTTCCCTCAGGAGGCAACCTGCGCGTGCGATCGTCGCAGCGGGATGCCGGCCGGATGGGCAGCCCCGACCACCTCCCCCAGGTTCTCTACCCCTTGCGCCCGCATCCAGACCTCGAGCCCCGCGATCACCTCCAGCGGCAGGCTCGGCTGGACGAAGATCGCCGTCCCGATCTCGATGGCGCTGGCACCCGCCATCAGGAACTCCAGCGCGTCCTCGGTGCTCGAAATACCCCCCATGCCGACGACAGGGATCCGCACCGAGCCCGCCACCTGGTAGACCATCCGCAGCGCCACCGGTTTGATCGCCGGACCCGAAAGCCCTCCCGTGGCATTGGCGAGGACCGGCCGCCGCCGTCGGGTATCGATCGCCATCCCGACGAGGGTATTGATCAGCGACACGGCGTCCGCGCCCGCCTCTTCGACCGCGAGGGCGACCGAGACGATATCGACGGCGCCGGGCGAAAGCTTGACCAGCAGCGGCAGGGTCGTCGCGGCACGAACCGCGGCCGTCACCTCCGCCGACATCCCCGGGTCCCAGCCGAAGCAGTACCCGCCGCGGGCGACGTTGGGGCACGATACGTTGACTTCGATCCCGGCGATCCCCGGCTGCTCGTCCAGGATGGCCGCCATCTCGGCGTACTCCTCGACGCTCTCGGCCGATATGTTGACGATGGCGGGCACCCGCCACGTTTCCCAGATCCGGGGGTACTTGCGGATCAGGCCGGCGATGCCGGGGTTTTGGAGGCCGATCGCGTTGAGCATCCCGGCCGGCGTCTCGGCGATCCGGGGCATCGGGTTGCCGGATCGGGGTCGCCGGGTAATCCCTTTGCTAACGAACGCCCCGAGGGTCTGGACATCGATGACGCCGGCGTACTCCAGGCCATACCCGAAACACCCGGAAGCGGCGATCACCGGATTGGTCAACCGCAGCTCACGCGGGTTGCCGGGGGCAAGGTCGACCGACAGGTCCGGACCCGGCGGATCTTCTGGTTCGGGGACCCGGCTCGGGCCCTTCCACATCGTCGTCACCAGCGAACGTCGTCCATGTCGAACACCGGCCCCTCGACGCACGACGTTCGCATCCCGCGCTTCGTCTCGACGACGCAGCCGAGGCACGCCCCGAGGCCGCAAGCCATCTCGCGCTCCATCGAGACCTGGACCCGCGGCCGGTTCCCGATCCGGAGGGGGAGCAGCCCGTTTCGGAGCGACCGGTACATCGGTTCCGGCCCGCAGGCAAAGACCTGGTCCGCCCACCGGACATAGTCCGGCACGAGGTCGGTCACGAACCCGCGGTGCCCTTTGCTCCCGTCGTCCGTCGCAACGACGTACTCGACCGCGCTCGGCAGGTGGCCCGCGGCGAGCAGCCCCGAAGCGTCGGCTGCGCCCAGCAGGAAGACGACATTGCGTCCGCTCGCCACCGCCTCGCGCGCCAGCAGGACGAGCGGGGCAACGCCGACTCCCCCGGCGACCATCAGGAGGTGCCGGGCGCCGGGGTCGAGGGTATAAGCGTTTCCCAGGGGTCCGAGCAGATCCAGGACATCCCCACGGCGTCGCCGGGCGAGCCACGCGCTGCCTCGACCGTAGGGGCGTACCAGAAACTGGAGCTCGGCTCTGGCCGGATCGCTCGCGAAGACGGAGTACGGACGACGGAGCAGCGGATCGGAGGACCCGTCGGGCCGGCAGAGGATGTCGAAGAACCGACCGGGTCGGATCTCGGCGGCAACGGCGGAAGGAACCCGCACCGTCAAAAGCGTCGAGTCGCCCATTGCCGGTTCGAGGGCGACGACATCGCCCTCGATCTCGCGCGATCGTCCGTGGTGAACCAACGCTCCCTGGACGCCAGACATCGCCTCCGCCGCGTCGATGATGTCCTCCCCAGGTTGTGCCGAGCGGTAGCCAGCGAAGGGATCAGTACCCGAACGCATGCCGGCGGTAGGTCGGCATCGGTTGGACAGTATAGACCGCGTTGGCGCGGCTCATGGCGTCGACGACGGTCTTGGCCGTGTCAATCGAGGTGATGCAGGGGATCCCCCGCTCGACGGCGGCGCGGCGGATCTCGATCCCGTCCAGGATCTCCTTATTGGCCGGTCCGGGCGTGTTGATGACGCAGTCGACCGTCCGGTCGAGGATCACGTCGAGCATGTCGGGATGCCCCCGGCCGATCCGCTTCAGCACCATCTGGACCGGCATCCCCGCCCGCTCGATCAACGCCGCGGTGCCCTCGGTGGCGTACAGCTTGTGCCCCATCCGGACCAGCTCCCGGATCATCTCGACCGCGTCCGGCTTGTCCTCGTCGGAGAGGGTGATCAGGATCGACCCCTTGACGGGGAGATCGAGGCCGGCGGCGATGAGTGCCTTGTAGAACGCCGCTTCGAAGGTGCGGTCGATCCCCATCACCTCGCCGGTGGATTTCATCTCTGGCCCGAGGTGAGTATCGACGCCGCGCAGCTTGGCCATTGAGAAGACCGGTGCCTTGACGGCGACCAGGGGCTGTTCGGGCCAAAGTCCACCCGGGTAGCCCTGCTCGGCCAGCGAATGCCCGAGCATGATCCCGGTCGCAATCGGAACCATCGGCACGCCGGTCGCCTTGCTGAGGAACGGTACCGTCCGCGACGCCCGGGGATTCACCTCGAGTACGTAGATGCGGCCGGCGTGGATGACGAACTGGATGTTGATCAACCCGCGGGCGCCGAGTCCAAGCCCGATCCGGGTGGTGTACTCGACGATCGTCTCGATCTGAGCCGGGAACAGGTTCTGCGCCGGGTAGACCGCAAACGAGTCGCCGGAGTGGACGCCGGCGCGCTCGATGTGCTCCATCACCCCGGGGATCAGCACCTGCTCGCCGTCGCAGATCGCATCCACCTCGACCTCGCGGCCGACAAGGTACTTGTCGATCAGGACCGGGTGGTCCGGGGTGAGGTTGGCCGTGTTGTGGATGTAACGAGCTAGGTGGTCGCCGCCGTAGACGACCTCCATCGCCCGTCCCCCGAGCACGTAGGACGGGCGGACGAGCACCGGGTACCCGATCCGGAGGGCCACGGCTTCGGCGTCGCGGAGCGAGGTGACCGCCGCTCCCGGAGGCTGGGGGACGCCGAGATCGCGGAGGAAGGCCTCGAACGCCTTCCGGTTCTCGGCAAGATCGATCGCCTCGACCGACGTTCCCCATACGGGAACCCCACGGTTCGTCAGCGGCTTGGCCAGGTTGATCGCCGTCTGCCCGCCGAACTGGAGGATCGCCGGCACGTCGTGGCCGCCGTCGACGGTCGCCTCGTGCCGGATCACCTCCAGCACGCTCTCGGCGTCGAGGGGTTCGAAGTAGAGGCGGTCGGAGGCGTCGAAATCGGTCGAGACCGTCTCCGGGTTGGAATTGACCATGATCGAGGCGACGCCGCCCTCGTGCAGGGCCCGCGCCGCCTGTACGGCAGAGTAGTCGAACTCGATCCCCT
Organism: uncultured Thermomicrobiales bacterium; assembly: GCA_902806345.1. GTDB lineage: Bacteria > Chloroflexota > Chloroflexia > Thermomicrobiales > UBA6265 > CADCWF01. The sequence continues at coordinate 5,879 of CADCWF010000273.1, read as the reverse complement.
GCCCGATCCTGATCGGACCCGACCCCACCACCAGCGCCCGCATCCCGCCGAGCGGAGGAGCCTCGTCTTCCTCCTCGTAGGTGGAGTAGAAGTAGGGGGTGACCGCTTCGAACTCGCCGGCGCAGGTGTCGACCATCTTGTAGACGGGAAACATCCCGCTCCGCTCGCGGGCCTCCCGGATATCGGCCTCGGAAGTCCCGGCGATGTTCGCGATCGTGGCGTCGGCGAATCCGGCCCGCTTGGCGTCCCAAAGCAGTTCGTCGCTCAACGGCTTCGAGCCGATCGCCCGCTCAAGCTCGACGATGCGGCGCAACCTCGAGAGGAACCAGCGGTCGATCCGGCTCAACTCGTGGATCCGCTCGATGCCGAGATCTCGCCGGAGCGCAGCCATCACGGCCCAGAGCCGAAGGTCGTTCGGGCGGGCGATCAACTCTTCGATCTCGCAGGTGTCCCAGCCCGAACCTTCCCACAAGAGATCACGGGCATCGGTCTCGAGCGAGCGCACCGCCTTGTGGATCGCCCCCTCGAACGAGCGATCGATCGCCATCACCTCGCCGGTGGCCTTCATCTGGGTGCCGATGGTGCGTTCGGCCCGGGCGAACTTGTCGAACGGCCAGCGGGGAATCTTCGCGACAACGTAGTCGAGCGCCGGCTCGAAGGCGGCTGTCGTCTTGCGGGTGACCGGGTTTGCCAGTTCGTCGAGGCGCCGACCGACGGCGATCTTCGCCGCCATCCGGGCGATCGGGTAGCCGGTCGCTTTCGAGGCCAGCGCCGACGACCGGCTCACCCGCGGGTTGACCTCGATCACCGAGTAGGCGGCGCTGAGCGGGTCGAGCGCGAACTGGACGTTGCAGCCGCCCTCTATGCCGAGCTCGGCGATGATCCGGAGTGCCGAGGACCGTAGCATCTGGTACTCGTCGTCGGTCAGCGTCTGCGATGGAGCGACGACGATGCTGTCCCCGGTGTGGACCCCCATCGGGTCCAGGTTCTCCATGTTGCAGATGGTGATGCAGGTGCCGGCCGAGTCCCGCATCACCTCGTACTCGATCTCTTTCCAGCCGACCAGCGAGCGCTCGATCAGCACCTGCCCGATCGGGCTGGCGCCGATGCCGCTGCGGACGATCACCTCCAGCTCGTCGAGGTCGTTGGCGATCCCGCCTCCCGTGCCGCCGAGGGTGTAAGCCGGGCGAACGACGAGCGGAGGAGGCACCACTGCCGCGAAGCGGCGAGCCTCCTCCAGCGTGGTGACGATCGCGCTCTCCACCGCGGGCTCGCCGAGCTCCTCCAGGAGGTCCTTGAAGCGCGCCCGGTCTTCTGCCCGCTTGATCGCCTCGATCGGCGTCCCCAGCAGGCGAACGCCGTAGCGGTCGAGGATTCCGAGTTCCGCCACGCGAACCGCCAGGTTGAGGCCGGTCTGCCCGCCGAGCGTCGGCAGCAGCCCGTCTGGCCGCTCCCGCTGGATGACGCGTCGGACCACGTCCGGGATCAACGGTTCGATGTAGACCGCGTCGGCCACGTCTTCGTCGGTCATGATCGTGGCCGGGTTGGAGTTGATCAGGATCGTCCGCAATCCCTCTTCCCGCAGGGCCCGGCAGGCTTGGGTGCCCGCGTAGTCGAACTCGGCCGCCTGGCCGATCACGATCGGACCCGAGCCGAGGACGAGCACGCTCCGCGGGCGAGAGGGTTGGCTCACCGGACTCCCCCGGCGGTGTCCTTCGACCTCGCCGCGACCATCCCCAGGAACCGGTCGAAGAGACCGTCGTTGTCGAGCGGACCTGGCGACGACTCGGGGTGGAACTGGACGCTCATCACCAGCAGCGTGCGGTGGGCGAGACCCTCAACCGACCCGTCGTTCAGGTTCACCAATGCGACGTCCCAGCCGGCTCCGGTGGGCACGCTGCCGGCCTCGACCTGGTAGCCATGGTTCTGGGAGGTGATGGTCACGCTGCCGGTCCGCTCGTCGCGGACGGGATGGTTGCCGCCCCGGTGGCCGAACTTGAGCTTGGCCGTCGTCGCGCCGATCGACCGTGCCAACAACTGGTGACCGAGGCAGATACCGAAGTAGGGAGTTCCGCTCCCCACCACCCCACGTACGACGTCGAGCCCGACATCCAGCGCCGCCGGGTCGCCGGGTCCTGGGGAGACGATGATGCCCTCCGCGCCAAGCGCCTCAATCTCCCGGTACGACGCTCCGAACGGAACGATCGTGACCCGTGCCCCCCGCTTCACGAGCGATCTGACGATGTTGCGCTTGACCCCGCAGTCGACCACCACGATGTGCGGCCCGTCGCTGGGTCCGACCTCCTCAATCTCCGACGCCGCGACCTCGCCGACAACGTCGCGCTCACCAGGCAGGGGGGCAGAGCGGGCGATGTTGACCAGTTCGTCGTCGGGCACGTTGGCGGCATCCACCACGATCGCCGCCCGTGTGTCCCCCACCTCCCGGATATGCCTCGTCAGCGCCCGTGTATCGACGCCCTCGATCCCGGGGACGCGGTGCCTCCGCAGGTACCCGTCGATCGTTCCGATCGATCGCGCATGGCTCGGATCGGCGCATGCCTCCCGCACGACCAGGCCGGCGACCCACGGTTGGCGGGATTCGTCGTCGTCGTCGTTGACCCCGTAGTTGCCGATCAGCGGATAGGTCATGCAGACGATCTGGCCACGGAACGAGGGATCGGTGCAGACCTCCTGGTAGCCGACCATCGTCGTCGTGAAGACGGCCTCACCGACACCGCCGGTTCTTGCCCCGAACGAACGACCTCGGAAGACGCGGCCGTCGGCAAGGGCAAGCGCGGCATCGGCCGGCGGCCGATATCGTCTCGGCCGGAGGCTCCTCGTTGCATGAGCCTCGATGGCCGGATCAGGCACGGAACCGCTCCTCTCCACCGACGAAGCTCATCCGGACCCGCCCCCGCAACTCCATCCCCAGCAGCGGCGTGTTGGCACTCTTCGTCCGCAGGCCGCCTTTGGTTGGCGTCCACCGCTCGTCCGGATCGAAGAGCACTACGTCGGCCGGCGCTCCGGGGGTTAGTCGCCCCTGCGGTAGGTTCCACAGGGTCGCGGGCTCGGCGCTCATCAACCGCACAAGGTCGGTCAAGGTAAGGTGTCCGGCCCGAACCAAGGCAAGCATCAGGGGCAGCGCGAATTCCGACCCGCTCATCCCGAACGCGGCTTGAGCGAAGGGTACCCCCTCCTTCTCAACGGCGGCATGGGGTGCATGGTCGGTCGCCACAAGGTCGAACGTACCGTCCTTGAGCGCGCCCAGGAGAGCGCGGGTGTCGGCCTCGGGCCGGAGTGGCGGGTTCACCTTGGTGTTCGGGTCCGCGACCTCCGCCGCCGGGCCGGCCGGTTCGTCAACGTTGACCAGCGACCGCTTCCCGGCGACCCACCCGTCCGTCATGGTTAGGTGGTGCGGCATCACCTCCGCACTGACCCGGAGGCCCTCACCTTTGGCCTGGCGGACCATCTTCGCCCCCTGCCCCGTGGAGACGTGGCAAAGATGGAGCCACCCTCCGGTCAGGCGGGCCAGCGCGAGATCGCGGGCGATCACGATCTCTTCCGCCTCGGCAGGAATGCCGGCCAAGCCGAGATCGAATGAGACTTCTCCCTCGTGCATCGATCCGTTCGCCAGGTCCTTGTCCTCGCAGTGGACCATGACCGGGAGGCCGAGTTGACGCCCCGCCTCGAGCGCCGCGCGCATGATCGAGCTGTCGGCGGTCGAGTCGCCATCGTCCGAGAACCCGACGACTCCCTCACTTGCCAGCGCCTGGAAGTCGACCGCTTCCATCCCACGCCGGCTCTTCGTAATCGCGGCAATCGGGCGTACCCGAACGCATGCCCGCCGGTCGATCTCCGTCCGCAGCTGGCGGATGGCCTCCGGCGAATCCAGCGTCGGCACCGTGTTCGGCATGCAGAAGACGGTGGTGAATCCGCCGGCCGCCGCTGCCGCTGTCCCCGTCTCGATCGTCTCCTTGTGGGCGAGACCGGGTTCCCTGAGATGGACGTGGACGTCGATCAACCCAGGCGTCACGACCAGCCCGGCGGCGTCGATGGTCCGGGCCGATCCAAGCGGCCCGATGTCGCCGACCGCGGCCACCACGCCGTCTCGGATGAGGAGATCGGCTTGACCGTTGGTGCCGGAAGCGGGGTCGACAACCCAACCCCCACGGATCGCGAGAGCACCGCTAGCCATCCACGTGGTTCCGTTCGGCAAGCGGGCAAAAAAAATCCGCCCTCGGGGTCCGAGGCGGACCCGCCGGCGGGACTGTGATATTGACCCCGGTCGGCAACGAGCGCTCCTACTTGCGGCGAACGCGAAGGAACCGTCGGCCGAGTGTATCGGAGGGAGTGTTCGGCGTCAATCTCGATGCGATACCCTGCTGGCCATGGCAACGACGCTCGTTCCAGGTTTGGCGGAACGGAGACCGCGCAGCGAGGAGGTCGAGCGGCGGCTCAAGGATACCTACGGGACGATGGCATGGCGGTGCCACGGCGAACCATTGTCGGAGCTTGTCGGCACCGTGCTCTCCCAGCACACGTCCGACATCAACACCGCCCGCGCGTATTCGTCGCTGCGGTCGTGGTTGCCGACGTGGGAGGAGGTGCGTTCGGCGCCGACCGCTCGGGTCGAGGAAGCGATCCACTGCGGGGGGCTGGCCCGGACCAAGGCAAGGCGCATCCAGGACATCCTCGATGCGGTGCTCCAGAGACAGGGAGTCCTGTCGCTTGGCGGGTTGAAATCCATGGGCCACGAACCCGCCCGCACCTTCCTGCTCAGGCTCCCCGGCGTGGGCCCCAAGACCGCCGCCTGTGTGTTGCTGTTCAGCCTGGGTCTGCCGGCCCTGCCGGTGGATACGCACGTTCATCGGGTGGCGCTCCGGCTCGGTCTCATCCCTGACGGGACGACCGCGGGGGCGGCCCATCCGCGGCTGGAAGCCCAACTTGGCGGCGACCGTGACCGCGTTTACGCTTTCCACATGAATGCGATTGCCCATGGCCGGGCGATCTGTCGGGCGCGGGTTCCAAGCTGCCCGCGATGCCCCTTGCAGGAGTGCTGTGACTACTTCATCCGTTCAGGGCGTGGTTGAGCGGTATGCCCGTCTGCGACATGCGATCGATTCCGAGACACCGCTGCTGCTCGTCCGCCACGGCCGGACCCGAGCGAACCGGGAGGGATTGTTCCTCGGCGCAACGGACATCCCGCTCGACCGCTTTGGCCGGCACCAGGCCCAACTCGTCGCCGACCGGATCGCCCGCGAGTGGCCGGCGGACGCGATCGTGAGTAGCCCGATGCTCCGGGCGCGGACCACCGCAGAACCAATTGCCGAGCGGCTCGGGCTCGTTCCGACCACCGTCGACGACCTCCGAGAGATGGACTTCGGGCGGTTCGAGGGCCACACGTTCGAGGAGATCAATCGCCTGGATCCCGACTTCATCGAGCGGCTCGCCGCCTTCGACGATGACGACCTGGCCTGGCCTGGAGGCGAGCAGCGAGGCGCCTTCTACCGACGGGTCTGGGGAGCCTTCGAACAGGTTGTCCACGACCATCGGGGACGTCGGGTCGTGGTGGTCGCCCACGGTGGGGTGATCGGGGCATTCATGGCGATGCTGCGCGGGCAACTCCCGGGCGACCCCACGATCTATGGGCTGAAGAACTGCAGCGTCACCCACCTCGTCGTGCAACGGCCGCACACGGAGGTGCACCGCTTCAACTGCGTGGCTCACCTCGACGGCCTCGACGATACCGGATACCAGGACGACGAGGTCGGGGAATGCGATTGACGGTACTCGGCGGCGCGGCCGCCGGCGGCAATCCGGGACAGGGGTGCTCCGGCTACTTGGTCCAGGATCAAGGGACGTCGGTCGTCCTCGATCTT
>CADCWF010000272.1 GCA_902806345.1 uncultured Thermomicrobiales bacterium | reverse complement strand
CTCGAAGCAGGTGAGCCCGCCGGTGCACCTGTTCCCGCAGGCGCCGCAGTTGTTGTTGTCGCAGCAGGTCGCGACGCACGTTCCGTTGCAGACCGTCTCGCCGTCCTCGCAGCAGAGGCCGCTCGGGCAGCCGCAGATCCCCTCGAAGCATGTCTGGCCGGACGGGCAGGCGTTGCCGCATGCCCCGCAGTTAGCGTTGTCGCAGCAGGTGGCCACGCAGGTCTCGCCGCAGAGGGTTTCCCCCTCGGCGCAGCAGAGCCCGCTGGGGCAGTCGCACTGGCCCTCGAAGCAGGTCAGCCCACCGGAGCAGACGTTGCCGCAGGCGCCGCAGTTGTTGTTGTCGCAGCAGGTCGCGACGCAGGCGCCGCCACAGAGGATCTCGCCGTCCGGGCAGGGGTTCTCCCCGCCCTGGCAGGTGCCGCCGCTGCACTCCCCGCTGCCGCAGGCGTTGCCGCAGGCGCCGCAGTGGAGCGGGTCGGTCGCGAGGTCGCGACAGGCGTCGACGGCGCCGCAGTACTCCAGCCCGACCGCGCAGGAGGCCCGCTCGCAGACGCCCTCCCGGCAGCGGACCGGAACCAGGCCGCTCTCGCAGACCTCGCCGCAGGCACCGCAGTTGGCGAGGTCGGAGAGGAGGTCGACGCAGACCCCACCGCAGGCGGTCAGCCCCGGCGCGCAGGCGGTCTGGGCGGCGGCCCGGCCGGGGAACCTGCCGGCGAGGCCGGCGGCGGCGAGGAGCGCCAGCGCCCGGCGGCGGCTGGTGCCGGTTGCGAAGGCGCGGGCGAGACGGTCGAAACGCTGGTCGTCCATGGTGGCCTCCCGATCTTCGTCGACGCGGGGCGGCGGGGGTGTGGGGGACAGGCTACAGGATCGGGACGGGGTTTGCCCGCGGGGGATCGATCAACCCCGTCAGGGGGCCGAAGACGTCTCCGTCGGTGTGCCGACGAGATCTCTATAAGAATGGCGGCGTGGGCCGCCTCACCCTGGAAACTCGAGCCCGTGCTCGGCGCACAGCCGGCCGATGCTCTCGTAGTCGACCTCCAGCCCGTAGCGAGCGTCCATGGCCGCCGCCGATTCGCCCGTCATCGCCGCCGGGTCCGCCCCGATCTCCGCGAAGAGACCCTCGAACCCGCCCGGCGAGATGATCTCCAGGATCCGGCAGGGACCGTCGCCGGCGTTCCAGAAGGTGTGCCACTGGCCGCGCGGCTTGAAGACGAGGTCGCCCGGGCCGGCGACCACCACGTCCTCCCCGAGCAGCGCCCCCAGGGGCGGCCTTCGAGCACGTAGCTGTACTCGTCCTCGCGGGCGTGGCGGTGGAGTGGCGCGGCCAGGGTGCGCGGCGGGATCGGGTGCTCGACGAGGGCGAAGCCGCCGCCGGACTCCGCGGCGCGGACCACGAAGCGGACACCGAGGGAGCAGAGGTCGACGAATTCGCCGTCCCCGCGGCCGACCACCCGCGGGCCGTGGGAGCCGTCGAAGCGACCTGGCGCGTTGGGTTCCGGGGGTGGGGACATCGAACCTCTCCCGCGGTGCTGCGGCAAGGTGGCCGTGAGGCGTGAGTCAGGTGTCGGTTGCCAGCTTACCAACCTGGCGCTGCCGCCCCCGGCATCCCGGCCCCGGGCGCCGGCTTGCCGACGTCCGGTGACTCTGGCACCGTGGCGCCGGATCGAGCCGGGAACGCGCGAGGGCAGGGGAGGGGGCGACGCCGTGAAGATCACCGCGGTAGAAGGGTTCCCGGTCAAGGTCGGGCACCGCAACCAGTGGCTGGTCAAGGTCGAGACGGACGCCGGCATTTCGGGCGTCGGCGAGGGCGGCATCTCCGGCCGCGAGCTGGCGATGCAGGGGATGCTCGAGCACTACGCCCGCTTCCTGGTCGGGGAGGACCCGTTCCGGGTCGAGCACCTCTGGCAGACGATGTACCGGGGCGCCTACTTCGAGGGCGGCAAGATCGCCGGCGCCGTCATCTCGGCGGTCGACATCGCCCTCTGGGACATCCTCGGCAAGGCGCTCGGCGTCCCCGTCTACCAACTGCTCGGCGGCGCCTGCCGCGAGCAAATCCGCTGCTTCGCCACCCCCGGCCAGTTGACGAGCGAGGCGGCCGTCGAGCGGGCGGTGGCACTGGTCGAGGAGGGGTGGCGCTACCTGCGCTTCACCCCCGGCATGGCCGACCCCGGCTGGGACGGCGGCGACGGCGCGGTCTTCGAGCCGTTCGAGTCCTTGGAGCTGGCCGCCGTCTGGCTGCGGCGGGTGCGCGAGGCGGTCGGGCCGAGGGTCGAGCTGTCGATCGACTTCCACCACCGCCTCTCGGTCGCCGAGGCGGCCAGCTTCTGCCAGCGGGTGGCGGATCTGAACCTGATGTTTATCGAAGAGCCGATCCGGGCCGAGAGCCCCGCCGCCTACAAGCAACTGCGGACGATGACCCCGATCCCCTTCGCGATCGGCGAGGAGTTCTCCTCCAAGTGGGCGTTCGCGCCGTTCGTCGAAGAGGGCATCCTCAACTACGCCCGGATCGACGTCTCCAACGTCGGCGGCCTGACGGAGGCGAAGAAGGTCGCCGGCTGGTGCGAGGCGCACTACGTCGACATCATGCCCCACAACCCGCTCGGCCCGGTGACGACGGCGGCGACGATCCACCTGGCGGCGGCGACCAACAATTTCGCCCAACTGGAGTACCAGCACCGCCTGGCCGAGGCCTACCCGGCCGACCTCTTCCCCCGGATGCCGGCGCTGACCGGAGACGTCTTCCCGCTGCCGACCGAGCCGGGACTGGGGGTCGAGTTCGACGAGGCGGCGGTGGCGAACCACCCCTTCGAGCCGTGGGAGGCGCCGCACTGGCGGCGGCGGGACGGGGCGTACACGAACTGGTGAGCGCGTGCGGTCGGCGCTTGGCGGCGGCTGATTGCACGCCGCCGGGTTCACAATCGTCTCGGGAGTCGATCATCGGGCCAAAGGCACGGCCTCGTCGAGCAACCTGAGGAACGTTTCGGCGTCGATGATCCGGACGCCTTCATACGCGCCGATGTCCAGCAGGTCGCGGTCCTCGCTGACGACGAACGCGGCGGCGGCGGCCGCGGCGGTCGCCGGGTAGATGTCGTCCTTCGGATCGCGCGAGATGCGCGGTGGCGGATCGGGCGCGATCCATTCGGCCGATGCAAGGATCGCCAGGACCGTGTCCACGCTGGCTCCGGACTGGTTGCGGAAGCGACGCGCCAATTCGGAACGACTCAAGACATCGGTCACTTCAGCGGCAATGACGGACGACACCACCAGGCGATACTCGTCGGCCCGATCGAATACGAGGGTTCCCCAGAGGCTGCGGCGGTTAAGGAGCGCGCGGACGAACACGACGGCATCGATAACGACCCTAACCATCCCGTTCGCGACGGGATGCTTCCAATGCGTCGTCAATCCATTCGTTGATCTGTTCGTCCGTGTATCCCTTTTCGTCTGCCTCCCGGCGCCAGGGTTCGAAGTACGCATGCAGTTCGCGCAGCCATGGTGAGCCACCACGGTCCCCTTGCGGGATCGGCGTAAGGTGAAGGGCGCCGTCTCGGAGGGTCAAGAGCACGCGGGTATCCGCCTCGATGCCGATGGCAGAACGAAACTCAGCGGGGATCTCAAGGAGCCCCTCTGGCGTCGCCTGGATGATGCGGACGGGGAGAAGGTCAGTCGCGCTCATAATCAATGCCCTCATGTAGAGCCATTTCGATGGTACCGAAGCGATGGTACACCTTCCCGGCGATCGGCCGTCAGCGGTTGTGGATGGGGCATCATGGTGAGCTGACGGTGGTCTGGAACTGCCTCGGCTCGATGGAGCCGGATCGGCGCGGGGCGACCCGATCGAGAGGAGTGCAAGCAAGTTATGTTCGGCACTTTGGCAAGCGGTCGTAGCACGCTGACCCACCTCGAGTGCTCCAACTGCGGCGCCACGTACCCGCACGACCGCCTCGCCACCACCTGCCCGGCCTGCGGCAAGGTGTTGCTGGCCCGCTACGACCTGGCCGCGGCCAAGGAAACGATGACCCCGGCGGCGCTCCGGGAGCGGCCGTGGAACCTCTGGCGCTACACCGAGATCCTGCCGGTCCAGGACGTGGCGGCAGCGCCGTCGCTCGGCGAGGGCGGGACGCCGCTGCACGAGGCGCCCGCGCTCGCCCGCGACTTCGGCTTCGACCGCCTGCTGATCAAGGACGAGGGGCTGAACCCGACCGGCAGCTTCAAGGCCCGCGGCCTGGCGATGGCGGTCGCCCGGGCGAAGGAGCTGGGGGCACGGACGGTCGCCATCCCCTCGGCCGGCAACGCCGCCGCCGCGATGGCGGCCTACGCCGCGCGCGCCGGGCTGGGCGCGGTCGTCGCGATGCCGGCTGACACCCCGGCGGTGATGACGGCGGAGTGCCGCGCCTACGGGGCGACCGTCCTCCTCGTCGACGGGTTGATCGACGACTGCGGCAAGGTCGTCCGGGCCGGCGCCGCCGCCTATGGCTGGTTCGACGCCTCGACCCTGCGCGAGCCCTACCGGGCGGAGGGCAAGAAGACGATGGGGCTGGAGCTGGCCGAGCAGCTCGGCTGGCGGCTGCCCGCCGTCATCATCTACCCGACCGGCGGCGGCACCGGCATCGTCGGCATGTGGAAGGCCTTCGCCGAGCTGGAGGCGATGGGGCTGATCGGCCGGGAGCGGCCGAAGATGGTCGTGGTCCAGGCCGCCGGCTGCGCCCCGATCGCGCGGGCATTCGCGGCGGGGGAGGACCACGCCGAGCGGTGGGCCGGGGCGGTGACGGTCGCGCCCGGGATCCGGGTGCCGGCGGCGATCGCCGATTACCTGATCCTGGACGCGGTCCGGGCCAGCGGCGGGACAGCGCTGACGGTGACGGACGATGACCTGCGCCAAGGGATGGTCCTTGCCGCCGAGCGGGAAGGCCTGTTCGTCTCGCCGGAATCCGGCGCGGCCGTGATCGCCGCCCGGGCGCTGCGGCAAAGCGGCGTCCTCCGCCAGGACGACGAGACCGTCGTCTTCTCGACCGGCTCCGGGCTGATGCACACCGACCTGGTCGACGGCGCGTCCGCCGCCATCGACCCGAACGCGCCGGACCTCGCGGCGGCCATCGGGGCGGCGCTACCTCCCCGCTAGAACCCATCCCGGTCGACCGCCGGCGACGGCGGCGCGGCAGTGGCTCTGCCCATGCGGCAACCCCCTACCGGCCGAAACGCCATCCGGGCTCACCGGTTGTCGAACGGGGCTACGCCTCCGGGACGTGGGGGCTGGTGCTGCCGGGCGCTTGAGTGCCGAGCCACCGACCGGTCGGTGCGGCGAGTTCACCGGAGCGATCGCCCCGGATCCCAGCGGATGGGCGGGTTCGATGTCGCGGCCGGCGGGAGGCGCGACGACCGATAGCAGCCACGCTCGCCGTGAAGTTTGTCCGGGTGGATTCCTGCGGCGGACGACGAACGCCGTTCGGAGGCTCGCCGTCTTAGCCGCCATCGTCGGCGAAGTCGAAGCTCAGCCAGCGGTCCGGCCGGACCGTGAACAGGACGAACTCGGACTCGGATTCGGGGCGGCCGAGCTCCGCCGCGACGATCCCCTGCGCCACCTCCTCCGGCAGGTAGCGGCGGACGATCGCGAGCACCCGATCCGCGTCCGGTCGCCGCTCGGTCCCGACAACGGTGCCTTCGACGGTAACGTACCGGTACGGAAACTCCCCGTGTTGCACAGACAGGCTGACGACGCCCGCCCGCTCGAGAAGCCCGGTCTTGCGGGCTCTGCGGCCCTGCGTCCCGGTGAAGAAGGAGAGCGTGCCTCCCGGCTCGTAGCCATACCAGACCGGGACGGTGAGCGGTGGCCGTCCGCCGTCGGCGACGACGCTCAAGGTACCGACGCGCGGCTCGGCGAGGAAGGCTTGGCATTCGTGCTCGGTCATCGTCCTGGGCATGGGTCCTCCGCGGAGAATCGCCTCCGTGAGGCGCGGCGTAGTCCTCCGGATCGATAGCGTTCCGATCATTAGCCGTCGGACCCGGGTAGCATTCGAGGGCGGCGAGGGAGCGGCGATGTCGGCGTCGGGTTGCCACCCGGCAAGCGGAAGCGGATCGGGGCCAACCAGCGTTTCGAGTGCCCCCGTTCTCCCGGCCGGCGCTGGACGGGATCGAAGGCGGCGTACGTGACGTTTCCCTAGCAATGCAGCGGGCGGTGGTCCCGTCGACCTACCCGCCACTGATCGCCGACGAGGGCGAGAATCGCCAACGGGTTGGCACCACGGTGTCGTCCGCACCGAAGCCGAACGCCGCCGTGGGGACGACCTCGTACACGTCGTACGGGGACGACCCGGCAGTCGGTGCTCCCTCGGCCTCGAAGGCGCCGTCGCGGATCTCCACGAGCCAACCGCCGGACCCGAACGCCGCGGCCACGCGCCGGAGCACCGCCTCGTCGCGCACCACGGCGGCGGTGCCCTCGACGACAAGATGGTGCGGGTGGCGCTCGACCGTGACGACACAGTGGGGGTCACGGGCGAGGTTGCGCGCCTTGCGGGAGGCCGCGTTGGCGACGAAGTACAGCGCGCCGTCCAGCCAGACCGCGAAGACCGGGACCACGTGCGGCCGTCCGTCCGCCCGCACCGTCGCCAGCCAGTAGGCCCCCGCCTCCGCCAATCGGCGGCCGGCTTCGGGCCATGGAGTCGGCGGCCTCGGGTCGCCGGCAAGAAATGGCCGTTCGACCACCGGCCCCGTTCGCGATCGATCCATCGTGCTTCGTCTCCCTCCGCCGGGTTGCTTCGCCCTCGGGCAGCGCGGGCAAGGCGCCGCCATCAGAACCAGGCCATTTCGGTACGGCAGACCGCGACCGTCTCGGTCTGGCGACCAAGAGTAGCGACCGTGGCTAGCATCGCGTAGGGGCATCGCCCTACGATTCGGCCGATCCACTTGCCGTCCAGAAGGGGAATCGCGGGATGACTTCTCGAACGCAGCCGCACCCTCCACCCGATGCCCTCGACTGGCGCATCCTCCGGGAACTCCAGGCCGATGCCCGCCTCTCGTACAACGAGTTGGCGCGGCGGGTGGGGCTGTCGCCACCGACGGTGGCGGCGCGCGTCCGGCGGCTGGAGGAGGCGGGCGTGATCGCTGGCTATCGGGCGGAGGTCGATCCGGCCAAGATCGGGCTGCCGGTGATGGCGCTGGTCCATCTCAAGTGCCGACCCGGGCGCTGCCTGCTGCGGACTTGCCGCGCCGCCGACCACCCGGAGATCATCGAGGTTCTCAAGGTTAGCGGGGCGCACTGCACGGTGCTGAAGGTGGTCGCCGCCTCGCACGCCCACATGGAAACCATCATCGACCGGCTGAACGAGCACGGCGAGCTCCAGACCTTGGTGGTCTGGTCGAAGGGGCTGGAGCAGCGAGTGATCGATTGGGAGAGCGGCATCCCCCAGGCGGTCGACCCGGCCCCCGAGTGGGGTTGAGGAACGATTGGGACACGACCGCACAACCGCATCCACGAACCGCCATTCCTGCTATCGTGCCGACGTATCACCCTCCATTGCGGCGGTCCAGGGGGCGCGATGACCGATTCGCTTACCGCCTCGACACCGGCAGCCGTGGCCGATGCGCTGCCGGCCCCAGCCGGTGGTGGGCTGCCGGCGCCGCTGACCTCCTTCGTCGGGCGGGAGCGGGAGGTCGCCGCGCTGCGGCGCCTCCTGGTGCGCGAGGGAACCCGGTTGGTGGTGCTGACCGGTCCCGGCGGCGTCGGCAAGACGCGGCTGGCGCTGCGGGCGGCGGCCGAGGCGGCGCCGCGCTTCCCCGACGGCGTCGTCTTCGTCCCGCTGGCGGCCGTCCGCTCGCCGCTGCTGCTCGCCCCGACGGTCGCCGAGGCGCTGGGGCTGGTCGACGACGGGCGGCCGGTCGAAGCCCGCCTGGTCGAGCGCCTGCGGCCGTGCCGGGTGCTCCTCCTGGCGGGTGGGCTCGGCTGGTACTGGAGCTCGGCCGACCACTTCCGGGAAGCGCGCGACCTCTTCGCCGCCGTGGTCGCGATGCCGGGCGGCGAGGCAGCACCGGCGGCGCTGGCGAATGCGCTCACCTCCGCCGGGGACATCGCCAACTGGATGGACGACCAGGACGGGGCGACGGGGTTCTACGAGCGGGCGCTGGCGCTCCGCCGCGCCCTCGGCGACGACGCGGCCGCGATCCTCCTCGTCCGCTGCCTCGGCAACGTCGCCATCGACCGCGGCGACCTGGACCGGGCCGAGTCGCTGCTGACCGAGAGCCTGGGACTGGCCCGAGCAGCCGGCGAGGCGTGGGAGGAAGCCGCCGCGGTCAACCTGCTCGGGCTCGTCGCCGCCGCCCGCGGCGACTTCGCGGCGGCGCTCCCCCGCCACGCCGAGGCGGCCGCCGGCTGGGCGCGTCTGGGCGACCACGGCCACTAGACGACGGCGCTCGCCTCCCTCGCCTGGGCGGCACTCGCCGCCGACAATCTCGAAACCGCAGGCCGCACCTTCGGCGCCGTGCTGGACCGTTCGCTGCCCGCCCCCGACAAGCTGAACGTCCTCAGCGCCCTGACCGGGGCGGCGACGATCGCCGCCCGGAGGGGGGATGCCCGGCGGGCGGCGGCGCTCTTCGCCGCCGCCGCCGCCGAGCGGGAGCGGCTGGGGATCGACCCGCGGCGGCCGTGGATCCGGGAGCGCTGCGACCGGGCACTGGCGGCAGCGCGGGGATCGCTCGGGGAGGCGGACTTCGCCGCGGCGACGGCGGAGGGGCGGTCGCGCCCGCTGGCCGATGCCCTCGCCGCGGCGGCCGTGGTGCTCGCCGCCGGCGACGGCGGCCGGGGATCGGCGGCGGTCCTGGCCGACCCCTACACACTGACCCGGCGCGAGCGCGACGTGCTCCGCGTGCTCGCCCGCGGCGCCTCCGACACGGAGATCGCCGCCGCCCTCTTCATCGAGCGGCCGACCGCTTCCAAGCACGTCGCCGCGGTGCTGGCCAAGCTTGGCGTCTCCAGCCGCGCCGCCGCCGCCGCCCTCGCCGCCCGCGCCGGCCTGGCGTAGCCGCGGGCGGTCGCCGACCTCGGACCCGTCCGCCGAGCGGACCCCACCGCCGCCGGACGGCCACGCTCCGCCGCCCGGCCCGGGCGGCCGTTCCTCGCCGACCTACCCCCAGGGTGGCGGCCCGCACGGACGGACTCCGGGGGAGCATCGGTGCCGCGGCGGCGATCCACCCTCACCCCCGGCGCCGCTCGGATCGGGGCCGACTCGGGGACGCGAGCCGGCCTCGGGGCGTGGGAGGGGGAGGGACGCCGGCCTGTGCCGCCGAAGCTCGCGTCAGCGGTCCCGCTCCCGGGCGCCGGCGTCGTGGGCGAGGATCGCCGCCTCGACCCGGTTCCGCACCTGCAGCTTCTGGAGGATGTTGGTCATGTGGTGCTTGACCGTCTTCTCGCTCAGCCCGAGGAGGGCGGCGATCTCCTTGTTGCTGTCGCCGTCGGCCACCCGCTCGAGGATCTGGCGCTCCCGCTCGGTCAGCGTCTGGAGCGGCCCACCGGCCGGGTGGCGCCCGGGAGCTGCCATCTCGACCAGCAGGCTGGAGGCCAGCGACGGGGTGACGTAGACCTCGCCGGCGGCGACGGCCCGCAGGATGCCGACCAGCTCCCGCGCCGCGATCCCCTTCAGCACGTAGGCGCGGGCCCCCGCCCGGAGCGCCGCCTCGACGTCCTCCTCGTCCTCCGAGACGGTCAGCATCACGATCTTGATCACCGGCGCCGTTGCAGCGATCTCCCGCGCCGCCGCCAGGCCGCCCCCCGGCATCGAGACGTCCAGCAGCACGATGTCCGGCAGCCGCTCGGCCGCGATCCGGACCGCATCGGCGGCCGACGCGCCCTGCGCCACGACCTCGATCCCCGGCTGCGCCGCCAGCGTCGCGGCGACCCCCTCGCGCAGCAGGGGGTGGTCGTCGACGATGGCGACCTGGAGGGCGTCAGACGTCAGCATGGTTCGGCTCCCCGTCCGGTTCCAGCGGCAGGGTCGCGACGACCGTGGCGCCGCGCCCCGGCGCGCTCTCGATCCGGAACTCCCCGCCGAGGCTCTCCACCCGCTCCCGCATCCCGACCAACCCGAGGTGGGCCTCGGAGGCGCCCAGCGTGGACGGGTCGAACCCCGGCCCCGTGTCCGAGACGACCAGCCGCAACCGGCCCGGTTGCTCGCCGCTGAGGGTGACCGCCTGCCCGGCGCCGCCGCCGTGCCGCCAGCCGTTGGCCAGCGACTCCTGGACGACCCGGTAGAGCGCGATCTTGGTCGCCAGCGGCGCCGCCGGCGGCACCCCGCGGAGGTCGAGCCGGAGGTCGCCCCGGGTCCGCCGGCGGTGGCCGCGGACGGCCCGCTCGACCGTCTCCCCGACCGAGAGCTCGCCGAGGTGGGGCAGCAGCAACCCGCCCGACACGGCCCGCACCTCTTGCAGGGCCTGGCGCAGGCTGGCCTGGATCCGCTCGATCTCCCGCGCCGTCTCGCCGTCCGCCCCGCCCTCGGCCGGGGCCGCGCATCGCGCCTGGACGTGGTCCAGCTGGAGGAGGGCCAGGCTGATGTCCTGGGCCGGTCCGTCGTGCAGCTCGGCGCTGATCCGACGCAGGAAGCGTTCGTTGAGGGCGGCGGTGCGGGCGGCGGCGGTCCGGACCCGCTCGTGCAGCGCCTCGTTCTGGCGCAGCAGGTCACTCAGGCGGTCGACCTGCTCGGCCAGCGCCCGCTGCTGGCGGTCGATGGTGCCGCTGGCGCCGCGGACGAAGACGGCGAGGACCGTGTAGATGCCGAGGGCGGCGGCGCCGACGACGAGCCAACTGCGCCCGAGGGCGGCGGCGACCGCCTCCTCGAGGTCGTCGGCGGCGTAGTAGAACTCGGCGGCGGCGACCACCTCGTCGCTGCCGCCGCGGCGGACGGGGCTGTAGATCTCGAGCAGCGGCCCGCGCCCGGCGGCGGCCCCCTCGGGTTCCCCGATGTGGGCGGCGACCCCGCCGGCGAGGGCCTCGGCCAGCTCCCCTTCGACGGGGAAGCGCCCCCCGACGGCGTCCGGGTCGGTGCCGTAGACGATTTCGCCCTGACGGTCCCAGACCTGGAACGCGGCCACCTCGCGGCCGAGCGGGGTGTCCTCCAGCAGCCAGTCCAGGCGGTCGGCGGCCTCCGCCGAGAGCGTCCCCCCGTCGGCCAGGTCTTGCAGCGGCCGGGCGATCAGGCTGTCCACGTAGAGGGCGGTCGTCGCCGCCGTCCGCTGGACGACGCCCTGCTCGATCTCGCTCGACACCCAGAGGCCGACGGCGGCCATGCCGACCAGCAGCGCCGCCAGGCTGCCGAGCAGGAACCGCTGGGTGAGGGTGAGCCGGTCGAGGAGCGCCGGCGGGCGCGGGTGCATCGTCGTTCGCCGCCTTCGGGTGTCCGTCGCGCCATCTTCCCATGCCTTGCCGCCGACGGACATCCGACCAAGGTCGGATCTCGGATTCGGACCTCTGCCCGTTCCGTCGCGGCAGGCGGGTGGCCATACTCGAAAGGCGAGGTCGGACGGCCTCGGGTGACCGTCGGGTGACCGTCGGGCGCCTGCCCCACCGCACACCGTCGCCTCGACGGCACGGTGGCGCCGGGGCCATCGTCGAACCGGACCGGGCGCAGAGCCCGCAACGAGGGGGACCAGACCATGACGACCGACGAGATCGGGCAGACGACCGGCGACGGGTGCGTCCGCCGGCGGCTCGCCAAGGCCGCGGTGGTGGCCGCCGGCATCGTCGCCTTCGCCGCCGCCGGGCTCGGCGGCGCCCTCGCCAGCGACGACGACTGGGGCGACTGGCCGTTCGCCGGCGGCTCCGGCGGCTCCGGCTGGGACGGGGACGACTGGGACGCCAGCGGCGGCTCCGGCGGGTTCGACGACGATTGGGAAGCCAGCGGCGGCTCCGGCGGCTCCGGCGGCTGGGACGGCGACGACTGGGACGACGACTAGCCCGGGGCGTGGGCGCCGGACTTCAAGCGCGTCGTCCCGCGCCCCAGACCCACCGGGAGCAGCAAGGAAGGGAACGGACCACGATGCACCGCTCAACCCACGGCCGGCGGCCGCTCGCCGCCGCCGCGCTCGCCTGCCTGATGGGCGTCTCCGCACTCGGCAACTCGGCTCCTCCGGCCGAAGCCGCCAAGGGCGGTTCCTGCGCCGGGTTCGCCGTCACGGCCGCCGGCCGGACCTACCGCGGTGACCAGGACCGCCGGCTGCGGGCCGCCCAGGTCGGCGAGACGATCGAAATCCGCGGCCGCTACGTCCGGTTCGCCGTCGACGCCCGCACCTTCACCGTTCGCGACTACACCCTGACCGGGGTGGACTCGCCGCGGGCCGACAAGAACCTGCCGATCGACGCGCCGACCGTCGTCTATGAGAGCAAGGTGCCGGACCACGGCAAGACGCTGACCAGCGCGGTGGAGCTGGACCTGAACAACGAGGGCGTCGTGCTACGGCGGAACGGCGGCGGCCAGGAGGTCAAGATCCAGGCCAAGGACTGCGCCCAGGGCGGCCTCTTCCAGATGGAGGTCGAGCCCGGCGTGCGGCAGATCAACACCCTCGGCCCCGACTTCGCCTACACCGGGCAGCCGACCGGCGAGGAGCGCCTCTGCTTCACCAACGGCGCCTTCGCCGGCTACGACAGCCCGCAGGCGGCGGAACTGCTAGGCCGCACCGAGCAGGTAGCCGAGTGGGCCGTCCAGTCCGGCGGCCGGATCGGGATGGTGATCGGCGAGGACGCCGAAGAGGGCGGCTGCCAAGCGTAGCGCCCCGCGGCTCGCCATCCCTGATGTCCCGGTGCCGGGGCGTTCTGGAGGGCGTGCGGAGAGACCGCGCGCCCTCCCAACGAGGACCAGGCGAGGACCGTGGCCAACCGGACGTTTGACCGCTTCACCCCGGGCCTTCGCCACGGACGGCGGCCGCCGGGTGCTGCGGGGTCTGCCCGCGGCCAGGGCGGTCGCGGTCGTCGGCGCCGCTGCCGGACCAAGTGCCGATGCGCGGCGCTGCCGCCGCCTGGGCCGGGGCTGCCGCTCCAACAGCCAGTGCTGCCGGTACCCCGAGGTCTCGCGCTGCGCCGCGGCCGCGAGGACGTGGGTCTGCTGCCTCCCCGAGGGCACGGCGGTGCCGAAGGGGGCCGGCGGCATCGGCTGGGACGTCGGCAACTGCTGCAGCATCACCTGCCTGATCACCCGCGAGGGCGGGGTCTGCGGGTAGCGGTCCGACGCCGGCCGTCGAGCCCGCCCGCGGCCGATCCGGGCCGTGGGTCGCGAGATGAGACGCCGTGATGCCGATAGCCGGGTCGCCTGCGGCCCGGCCGTCCGTCAATGCCCATGATTCCGCGGTCCTCGGCTTCGGCGCCCGCAGCGGGGCGCGGTTTCGGCCACGGTCGGAGCCGGGCACCCGTCGCTGGAGCTGGTCTGTGGGACGCCTTCCGACACCGACGGCCAACCCTTGGGCCGAGACGGACGAGGCCAGCCGGATGACCGCCTCGGGGCGGCACGACTGGATCCTTCCGCTGCTGCTCGCCGGGCTCGCCCTGGCGCTCTTCCTTCCCAGGCTGGGGACCCCCGGCACCTACGTCTTCGACGAGCTCTACTACGCCTACACGTCCAGCCGCTACGTCGCCGGCGACCCGGGCGCCTACGCGACCGCCGTTCTGCCGCGGGACGACCCGGCGATCTAGTGGACCCACCCGCCCCTGGCCAAGCTCGCCATCGCCGGCGGCATCCTCCTGCTCGGCGACGGGCCGCTCGGGTGGCGGGCGGCCAGCGTGCTCTTCGGCGCCGCCGGGATCCTGGTCGCCTTCGCCCTCGGGCGCGAGCTGACCGGGAGCGCGGCGATCGGGGCAGTGGCCGCCGGGCTGCTCCTGGCCGACGGGCTCTTCTTCGTCGAGTCCCGGCTCGGGATGTCGAACATCGTCTACGCCGTCCTCGCCAACGGCGCCCTCCTCGCCTTTGCCCGGGCCTTGAACGCGCCCCCGGCCACGACCTGGCGACCGCTCCTCGCCACCGGCCTCCTGCTCGGGCTGGCGGGCGCGACAAAGTGGAGCGCGGTTGCCCTGGCCGGCGCGATCGGCCTCGGGCTCTGCTGGCGCGGCTTCGGGCTCTGGCGGGCACACCCGCGACCGGACGGCGACCCGGCCGCGGCGGACCGATCCCCGGCCCTCCTGCGGTGGCTCCCGCTGGTGCTCGTCGCGGTCCCCGCCGCCGTCTACCTCGCCGCCTACCTCCACTTCTTCCTGATCGGCCACGGTTGGGCCGACCTGCTCGACCTGCACCGGGCGATGCTCGCCTACCACCGCGGGGTCGGCGCCCCCCACCCGGACGCCTCCGCCTGGTGGGAGTGGCCGCTGGCCGCCAGCCCGATCCGCTACTTCGCGGCCGAGGAGGGCGGCCGGCGGCTCTCCGTCATCGCCAACGGCAACCCGCTGCTCTGGTGGCCGATGGCGGTGGCGGTGGCCTGGGTCGCCGTCGACTGGTGGGGCCGGCGGCCGGCGGCGGCGGCGGTGCTGCTGGTCGGGTTCTTCGGCCAGTGGCTGCCGTGGGCGCTCTCCCCGCGGGGGACGTTTGCCTACCACTTCCTGCCGGCCGTCCCGCTCGGCTGCGTCGCCCTGGCGGTCCTGCTTGTCGGTGGCTGGCGGGGCGGCGGCTGGCGGCGGTCGGTGGCGGTCGGCTACGTCCTGGCCGTGGCCGCCGTCTTCGCCTATGCGTACCCGCTCCACGCCGCCGTCCCGCTCACCCCGGAGGAGATCGACGCCCGCCTCTGGTTTGCCCGCTGGCGCTGACCGGCCTCCCCCGTCGTTCCCTGACCCTGATTCCCCGGCGCACGACGCACGTCGCGCGGCGCCTCACTTACGGCCGCTGCACCGTCCCGTCCGCCAGCCGGACCGGCGGCCAGGCGCCGTTGAGGGGATGCTCCGGGAACGGGTAGCGGGCCGCGGCCGCCTCGTCCAGCTCGACGCCGAGCCCCGGCACCTCGTTCGCCCAGAGCATCCCATCCCGGATCTCGGGGCAGCCGGGGAAGACCTCCCGCGTCCGCTCGCCGAAGAGGTGGGCCTCCTGGATGCCGAAGTTGGGGCAGGCCAGGTCCAGGTGCAGGTTCGCCGCGTGGCCGACCGGGGAGACGTCGCCGGGGCCGTGCCAGGCCGTGCGGACGCCGAAGAACTCGCAGAACGCGGCCAGCTTGCGGGCCGGGGTGAGGCCGCCGATGTCGGAGACGTGGACCCGGATGAAGTCGATCAGGCGGTCCTTGATCAGCGGCACGTACTCGGCCGGGTTGGAATAGAGCTCGCCCATCGCGATCGGGACGGCTGCCTGCTGCCGCAGCAGCGGGAACCAGCCGTTTTCCTCCGGCGCGAAGGGGTCCTCCAGGAAGAAGAGGCGGTACGGTTCCAGCGCCTTCGCCAGCCGGATCGCATCCGGCGGCGCCACCCGCTCGTGGATGTCGTGCAGCAGCTCGACCTCGTCGCCGAGCGCCGAGCGGAGGTGCTCGAACAGCCGCGGCACGATCCGGACGTAGGCGGCCGGGTCCCACGCCTCTTGGCGGAGGCGGAGGTGGGCCGGGTGGGGTTCCTCGCTGTCGAGGGCGCCGGCCACCCCGTAGGTGGACGAGCCGGGGACGGCGACCTGGCAGCGGACGTGGCGGAAACCCTGCTCCATGTACCGGCGGGCGTCCTCCTCGACCTCCCGCGCGTCGCGGCCGGAGGCGTGGACGTAGAGCGGGGCGGCGACCCGGCACCTGCCGCCGAGGAGTTGGTAGACGGGCATCCCGGCCAGCTTGCCCTTGAGGTCCCAGAGCGCCTCGTCGACGCCGGAGAGGGCGTTGTTGAGGACGGGGCCGCTGCGCCAGTAGGAGCTGACGTAGGCGGCCTGCCAGACGTCCTCGATGTCGTGCGGGGAGCGGCCGAGCAGCAGCGGCTTCAGGTAGTGCTCGACGGCGGCGGCGACCGCCAGCGGGCGCTGGGTGAAGGTGGCGCAGCCGAGGCCGAAGAGGCCGGGCTCGTCCGTCTCGACCTTGACGACGACGAGGCGGATCCCGTCCGGCGCGGTCAGGATCACCCGCACGTCGCGGACGCGAGGGCCGACGGTCTCCCACGGCGGGGGGACGAACGGCCGCGAAGGTTGGACCGTGTGGTCCGACGAGGGGTTCGTCATGCTCCTCCATCCTCCGTCTTGCGCCCGACCGCGAGCAGGTGGGCGCTCAGTCCGAGCAGGCTCGGCTCCTGCTCCACCGCCCGTGCGGCGGCTAGGATGCCGTCTCGTTGACTCGGCTCGTGCCAGCCAGGGCCAACGTAGCCGCCCGGCCCTTCGATGCCGAGCAGCGCCTGGAGCGCGAAGCCCGACTCCTCCACCTCGGCGGCGAGTTCGCTCGGGTGGTGGAAGAAGGCGGTCGTGAACCACACGGGAAAGCGGTCGGGCGCGGGGTTGCGGTGCTGGCCGTCGATCAGATCCCGCGCCACGATGCCGGCCGCAAGGGGGTCGGCGAGGACGCCCTGGCGCATCCCGTCGAGCAGGGAGGCGAACCGGGATATCCCGACGGCCAGCACCAGCCCGCCCGGCCGCAGCACCCGCCTCGCCTCGGCAAGGGCCGCGAGGCGGTCGGTCCGCTCGGTCAGGTGGTAGAGCGGTCCCAGGAGCAGCACGCTATCGTGGGACGCATCCGCCGCGTCGAGCCGGCGGGCGTCGCCGAGCGCGGCGGTAAAGGGGTGCGCTGGCTGGGCCGCGGCGGCTTCGACGGCCTGCTCGACGTGGAGCGGGATCGGGTCGATCAGGTGGACCCGGTAGCCGGCTTCGGCCAACCAGGCCGCGTAAGCGCCGGGGCCGCCGCCGACATCGAGAACCGCGGCTGGGGGCGGCGGCAGGTAGCGACGCACGAGTTCCCGCGTCCGCACCAGCTCCAGGCGCTCGCCGCCCGCGAAGAGCCGGTCCCGCTCGTCGCCCCGTTCGTAGTAGGCGCGGATTGCGGCGTCGATCACCCGGACCCCTCGATTCCGAGACGAGACGGCTCGGCCGAGCGGTCGGGTGGTCGGCCTCGGCGCCTGCCCATTGAACCCCCCGGACGGGGAGGGCCACGGGGTCTATCCTAGCCGCGATGGGGGAGCGCTCCAAACAAGGGACGGCGAGGCCATGCTGATCGACGCCGACGTCCACATCTCGCCCTCGCCGCAGGGCGGCAACTCGATCGGGATCGACGAGCTGCTGCGGCGGATGGACCGCGCCGGGGTCGACCGGGCGGTCACCTGGCTGCAGCCGCCCTACGTCCGCTCCGAGACCGGGGCCGGCAACGCCTACGTCGCCCGCGCGATGCGGGCGCACCCGGACCGGATCATCGGCTTCGGCTGGGCCGACCCCAACCTCGGGGTGGACGCGGCGATCGCCGAGGTCCGGCGCGCGGTCGAGGAGTACGGGGTCTTCGGCGTCAAGCTGAACGGGGCACAGAACGGGTTCCGGATCGACGACCCCGAGCTGGCGCTGCCGGTCGTCGAGGCGGTCGCCGCCGCCGGCGTCGTGCTGGCGCTGCACGTCGGCGCCGATGCCTACGACCAGACCCACCCGGCGCGGGTGGCGACGATCGCCCGCCGTTACCCGGAGCTGCGGATCCTCGTCGTCCACATGGGCGGCGCCGCCTTCCACGACCTCAGCGCCGCCGCCATCGATGTCGCCCGAGCGTTCCCGAACCTGACCCTCGTCGGCAGCGCCGTCCGGGCGATCCCGATCCTGGCGGCGATCCGGACGCTCGGGGCGGAGCGGGTCTGCTTCGGCAGCGACACCCCGTTCGAGCTGATGCACGTCGAGCTCGCCAAGTACCAGGCCCTGCTGGAGGACGAGGTGACGCTGGCGGAGCGGGACCTCGTCATGGGCGGGAACGTCGCCCGCGTGCTGGGGCTGGGGGACGCGACGTGAAGCCGCGGGCGCTCACCCCGCTCCTCCTCCTCTGCCTGCTCGTGCTCGCCGCCGTGCGGCCGCTCGCCGCCCAGGGACCGGTGGCCGAGGAGTTGGTCGCGGTCGATGCCGCCCGCCTGCCGCCGCCGCCGCTCTTCCTGGCGATCGCCCAGGTGGTCGTGCCGCCAGGGGCGGCGACCGCCGGGGGCACGATGGCCGGGCCGCGGCTCCTGGTG
The DNA here is from genome assembly GCA_902806345.1 of uncultured Thermomicrobiales bacterium. GTDB lineage: Bacteria > Chloroflexota > Chloroflexia > Thermomicrobiales > UBA6265 > CADCWF01. Next base: position 2,772 of record CADCWF010000272.1, on the reverse strand, counting down.
GTCGAGTCGGGGACGCTGACCGTGGCCGCCGCCGGGAACGCGCTCGGCCTCGGCTCCACCGGCGTGATCCACCCGCGGGCGGATGACCGGGTGCTCGCCCCCGGCGATCGCCTCGGGTTCGCGGCCGGGGGGATCGGCGGCCTCCGCAACGACGGCGCCCGGCCGACCGTCTACCTCGACGCCGCCCTCTTCCCGGCCGCCGCCCGGCCCGCCGACGGCGCCTTTACGACCGACGAGGGGATCAGCGTCCAGCTCCTGGCCGCCGCCGTCGTCGAAGAGGCGGCGACCGGGCCGGTCGAGTTCCGCCTGCGGCGCCTGCGCCTGCCGAGCGGGGCGGGGTTGCCGGGAGCGCCGCCGGGCCTCGCCCTGGTCTACGTCGAGGCCGGCGCCCTCCGGCTGGCGGCGGCGGGCGAGGGCGTCCAGTTCTCGCGGGCGGCGGCGGCGGCACCCTATTCCGCGGCCGGGCCGATGCGCCCCCTGGCGGCCGGCTCGGCCGCCACGCTGACCGCCGGGGGGTCGTTCCTGCTGCCGATGGCGGCGGCGGTCGAGAGCCGGAACGAGCGTGCGACCACGACGACCCTGCTGGTGGTCGAGGTGCGGCCCGCCCCGGGCGGCGGGGAGCGGCCGGCGGCCGGGCTCGTCCGATGAATCCGCCGGATGCCCGTGGGCGTTCGCTTGACAGGAGAAGTTGGGGGGTGGTTGTATGGGGCTCCCCAGCGGGGATCGCGCTTCGGATCGGCCGCGCCACGCCAGGCCCGGGCCAGCCCGAAAGGAGGGCGCTCCAGGAGTTCGCGCTACGATCGGCGACCCCGACGGTCGCCGGCCCGAGACCCCGCGCGCCCGGCCGGGCGCGCTCGCTCGCCGATGAGCACGGAGGAGAACCGACGATGACGTCCCCCCGCCACCTCGCCGCGTCCGCCCTATCCCGCCGCCGGCTGCTGGCCGCGGCCTCCGGTCTGGCCGCCGCCGGCCTGCTCTCCCGCGACGCCCTCGCCTTCTTCCAGGACGCCTCCCAGAAGACCGGCGTCGACCCCGCGAAGTGGAACACCGAGACGATCCAGGCGCTGGCCGGCACGATCCAGGTCGACACCGCCGCCGAGCTGCACGAGATCGTGCCGGCGGATACCGCCGGCGAGGTCTCCTACTGGGCGGTCGGCCCGACCGAGGCGTCGCCCGACATCGCCCGCACCTACTGGGAGGAGTTCGCGACCGCCTTTCAGGGGTACTACCCGAGCATCACGCTGGACCGGCAGAACGTCGGCTACAACGACATGCTCGACAAGCTGCGGACCTCGGCCGAGGGCGGCGCCGCCCCGGCGGTGGCCCGGATGCCGATCTTGTGGGGCGTCGAGTTCGCCGCCAAGGGCCAGCTGCAGGAGGTCAATCTCGAGGAGTTCGGCCTCAACCGAGACCTCTTCTGGGACGGCGCCATCAAGTCGGTGACCTGGGAGGACAAGCTCTACGGGATCCCGACCAACAACGAGACGATGGCGTTCATCTGGAACAAGCAGCTCTTCGCCGACGCCGGGCTCGACCCCGAGAACCCGCCGGCGACCTGGGCCGACGTCGTTGAGTACTCCCGGATCATCAAGGAGGAGACCGGCAAGAACGGCTACGGGATGGTCGCCAAGGTCAACGCCGGCAACACCCCGTTCCGCTTCATGCCGATGCTCTGGGCCCACGGCAGCGGTGCCCTCGACGAGGCGGAGCCAAACCCCGAGTACAAGGCATCGATGATCAACAACGAGGGCGGCATCGCGGCGCTGCAGGCGATGGTCGACATGTACGTTACCGACCGCTCGGTGCCGACCTCGGCCCTGACCAACACCCAGGTCGAGAACCAGGACCTCTTCATCGCCGGCGAGATCGCGATGATGATCTCCCACCCGAGCGAGTACATCGCGATGCAGGACAAGGCGTCGAAGGCGACCGGCGCCGACAAGGAGCGGGCCGACGCGATCGTGGCGAACATGGCCTACGGCCTGATCCCCGAGGGTCCCGTCCGCCGCGCGGTCGTGTTCGGCGGTTCCAACATCCACATCTTCACCGAAGAGGCCCACGGCGGGCCGGTCAACATGGACGCGGCCAAGGCGTTGGTCGCCGCCAACATCACGCCGGAGTGGGCGGTCAAGAACGTCTGGACCGACTCCAACCCGGCCAACCTGCGCGGGTTCGAGACGGAGTGGATGCGAGAGCGGCTCGACACGATCCGGTTCCTCGAGGTGACGACGGCGATGCTGCCGTACGGCATCCCGTTCCCGGTCGTCCCGGAGTCGACCGAGATCATGAACATCATCGTGCCCGAGATGCTGCAGAACGCGCTGACCGAGACGATGACGGTCGAGGAGGCCGCCAACGACGCGGCCGAGCGGATCAACGCCCTCGTCGGCGCGTAGCGGATAGCAGTTAGGGCGTAGGGGATAGGGGATAGGAGCACGACGACCGGTCGCCGGCCCGCTCGTTCTCCTATCCTCTGTCTCTGATCTCCAATCCGCTCAGGAGCAACGATGGCCCTCGCCGAACGCCACGTCGCGGCGCCGATCCGCCGGACCACTGGGCGGCGCCAACCCGGCCTGCTTGCCAACATTGGCCGCCACTGGGCGGACTACCTCTACGTCCTGCCGGCGCTGCTGGTGATGCTCGTCGTCATCGGTTACCCGCTGGTCTCGACGGTCTTCCTGTCGTTCCACGAGATCACGACGCGCAACGAGCGGGTCTTCACCGGGCTCGCCAACTTTCGGGAGATCCTCACCGACCCCCAGGTCCGGTTCT
>CADCWF010000271.1 GCA_902806345.1 uncultured Thermomicrobiales bacterium | reverse complement strand
GTCCACAAATCCTTGCCTGGCTCGCGTCGGCCCTCACGCGGCTCGCCCCCGGACCCGCCGAGCCCAAGCCCGCCCGCCCCCCGAGGACACGCCGCGTCTCAGAAGCGATGTGGGCCAAGTGGACGGCCTGAGCTTCACCGCTGGAAAACGTAGGTCATTGCCTGGCCGGGGTGATCCTTCGGCCCGGCAGGTGGTATGGGTGCGTCCTGACGCCCCTCGGCCCGCCCCCATGAAACGGGTGGGCAGGGGGTACCCTGGCGTGCGTCAACCACCGAGTCCTCAACCGCGCCGCCACACGGAGTGGCAGGTTGAGCCCTACGTATCGTCGTGCCGGCAGCGGCGCTGAGCCGATCGGATCGCGCGGAGCGAACTAGAAGGTAAAGAAGTGCCCCGCTGCCGGTCGCAATCTCCCCGGTCGTAACACTCCTCATGGGAGCCCTCGCTTTTCGGCTGCGCTCTACCAGAACTGCAAACCCGGAGGTTTTCAGTTCCGACCCGCGCGAAAACGCCTAGAAATCACCTGATTTTGAGGTTTTTGCGTCGGCGTTCAAAGAGCCTCGAGTTGTTGGTAGGGAGCTGCCGCACCACCGGCACGGCGACGCGCCGCTGGCCCGGCACGCCGCCGCCGCGGCCGGTCCACGCCCATGGAGGTCGTGTGCCGCGACCGACTGGGCGGGCTGCTGCGGCACTACAAGCGCGGGGCAGCGTGACGGGGGGCTGGACCTCGACCCGTTTCGACAAGCTTCCAGGGTTCTGATCAATCGCCGGCGTGCCTGTCCTGGAACGGGCCGAAATCGAAGTCCACGAAGACCTCCATGCGCTTGACGCTGGCGGTCAGGTTGTTGTCCTCCGCCGACTCGGGCACCTGACCCGGGCGATCGATGGAGGCGATGACGTGGAAGACCTTGAGCTGACCCCGGATGAACTTGACGCGGACCGTCGTGCCTCGGCCCGGCCGGATTGTCAGCTCGCTGGGCACGGCGGCCAGGAGATGATCGGGCGGGAAGCCCCCCGGCGGCGTGGGCGGCGGCGCCGTCGTCCCGCCACTGCGGGGCACGCCCAAGCCGGCGTCGAGCGATGCGTCCCACGAGGCGAACAGTGCGAGCGTGACGGGGCCGCTGAATGCGACGTTTGCCGCGTTGCCCACCAGCACGGTCGCCGAGCCCGTCCTCGCGTCCGCTGCCCGGGCACCGCAATCGCCGAGCGACCCATCGAACCTTGCCTCTGCATTGAAACCAAGGAATGGGTCGCACCACGCGCCTGCGGCCATGTGCAAGACGTGACGAGCCGGCGGCATCCCCGAAGAAGGTTCCCCCCCCTCCTTCTTCACCCGCCGGCTCCTCTTACGCGCGGGGGTCACCGCCGCCGCCGCCGGGGTCGGGCATCTCCTGCGATGGCGCGGGCCGGCCCTCGTGCCGGGCGTGCTCCTCGGCCGCCCTTCGCTGCCTCTCCGCCCACGGCAGCTCCCGCGCGGCGACCCCCGACGTCTTCCACGGCTCGGCCAGCGGGCGGTACGGCCGCGGCAGCCGCGAGTCTAGGTGCTCGATCATCCGGCGACCGATGCGACGCCGTTCCACGCCTCGCAGGTCGCCTGCACGAGCGGGTCCTCCCACGCCATCCCACTGGCTTGGGTGCGGCGGTAGACGCGGAGGTAGTGGTGAAGGTCCCCACCCGCCGCATTCTTCGGATGCCCAGTAGGCCGAACCGCGTTCCGATGGGCAACGCCGCCGGAGCCGTCGCAGGCATCCGCCTCCGGACCGAGGCCGGCGCGAAGTACGCGGCGAGGGGCGGGCGCGAGGGGTTGTTCATCCCGAGCAGCCTGCCGGCGGGACAGCCGCTGCTGATCGCCGAGGGGCGGACGGACACCGCCGCCCCGATCGACCTGGGGTTCGCGGCGGTCGGTCGGCCGAGTTGCACGGGCGGCGCCGCCTCCTCGTTGACCTCGTGCAGGCAACCGCCAGCGCCCGACATGAGGTTTTCGTCGGGCGCGGCTGACGCGCCCGTGCGAGCGCCTGCCCGGGTGGGCGGGCCACGCACCGTCCCCGGCCGCCGTTAGCGCGCCACGGCTCCGCCCGTACTTCTGCGCCGTTCGGCCCGCCCCCTCCGTGACCTTTCGGGCCGGCGGGCGCTGATCCGGGTTGGGGATCTTCGAACCGCCGCGCCCATGTGCCGGTCCACTCCGGAGCCCACCTCGCACACCAGCCTCCCCGGCGGCAGCGACGGGGTACGGCTCCGGCACCTCGGACACCGGGTCCCCTCCATCCGCACCGCACGCCAGGCGGGCTCGTGCTGCCAGCGATACCCGCCCCGGGAGGTGGCGAACCTCGACTCGTGCCACACGACTTGGGTGCGGATCCGGAAACCGGCGACCTGCAGGTGGCCGGCAACGGCCCCGGCGTGGATGCCGCCGTGCCACACGTGGGCAGCACAACGCGCCGCCGACCGGCCCGTGCCGCCGCCGGGTCTGCTGGACGAGGGGGTGGTCTGCCGGGAGCCGCCGTGCGGGCTCCTGCGGCGCTGCAAGCGGCGGACGGGGAGGGCTCTCGGCTGTGCGCGTCGTCGTACTGCCCCCGCCCCGCCCCCGGCTGGTGACGTCTGCTCGGGGCATGTGGGCCCGGTGGTGCGCCCCGCCCATCGCCTTGGATGTACGCCCGCGAAGGCGGTACACTCCGACGCGGCGACCGCCGGGCGGCGGCAAGCCCCTCACGGCGTGCAACGCCGCCCTTCGGATCGCACCCACGTTCGTCCCGTCCGACCCGCCCGGCCAGGGGCCGCCGCCAACGCCGGGTCCCGATCCCCCGTGCCCCGGAGCCGTCGAGCATGGAACTCCCCCGCCGATCCCGTGGAGACGAGCTGCTCCGCCCGGGCGAGCTGACCGCCCTCCGCCACCGGCTGCGCCGCGTCGCGCCGCGGCACGACCTGGTCACCGTGATCGCATGCGCGTTCGACCACCGCACGCGCATGCTCCCGTTCATCTTCGCCGACACGCGCATGGCGCCCGCCGGCGTCCGCGCGATCGGGTCGGCCATGGTTGATTCGGGGTTCGCCAAGACCCGCATCGTCCTGCAGCAGTGGAACCGGCACTTCCGCCCGTCCCGGATGCGGCTGGACGGGCGGGTGCCGGACCTGTTCCTGGTGTCCAGTATGGGCCTGCACTCCGAGCGGTGCATGGCCATGATCCGCGATGCCCGCCGGATCGACCCGGCCCACCGCCCGCTGATCATCGCCGGCGGGCCGCACGCCGTTTACCAGCCGTACGAGCTGTTCAGCGGCGACCCGGCCGACCCGACCAGCGCGGACGTGGTGGTGACCGGCGAGGAGTTCGTGCTCCTGAGCCTCCTCGAGGTGCTGCTGTCCGTCCGGGCCGGG
>CADCWF010000270.1 GCA_902806345.1 uncultured Thermomicrobiales bacterium | reverse complement strand
GCTTTCGAGTCGGGGGTCAGCGAGTTCTGGGCGGCATCGGCCAGGAGCACCACGACCAGGAGATCGGTGATGCCGACGGACCCGGCCTCCCGCTTGAGCACGCCTCGCAGCAGCGCGAAGATGCCGAGATAGATCGTCGAACCCCGGACGACGATCTCGACCGGCGACGCCTGGGGCACAAGCAGGCCGCGCCAATCCACGCTGAACAGCCACTCCAGCACACCCCGCCTCCGAATCGGAACTCGCTCGTCGCAAGGATCCCCCGCCCGCCGTCGTCCGCCCGATTGTATCCAGAAGGGCGAGCCAGGCCGCCTCGGTCGCGCCGCGCCGGGACCCCGCGCGGCTACACTGCGGCCGCGGTTCGGCGTCCAACGGGAGGCAGTCGATGGCGGCGTGGCCGGGGGGATTCGAGACGGAGCGGTGGCGGCGGCGGGTCCGCGTCGCGCTCGGCCAGGAACCAGCCGACCTCGTCCTCGCGGACGGCGAGGTCGTGGATGTCTTTTCTGAGGAGCGCTTCCGGGCGGATGTCGCAATCGCCGACGGCGTCATTGCCGGGGTTGGCCGCTACCCGTCGGCGAAGCGGCGGCTCGACTGCTCCGGCATGGTCGTCGCCCCCTCCTTCGTCGACGCCCACGTCCACACCGAGAGCTCGCTCCTCTGGATCACCGAGTTCGCCCGCGCCGTCGTCCCCCGTGGCACGGGCGCCGTCGTGACCGACCCGCACGAGGTCGCCAACGTCGCCGGCCTGCCGGGGCTGGAAGCGATGCGGCAGGCTGCCGTCGGGCTACCGCTCACCGTCCGCTTCACCGTGCCGTCCTGCGTGCCGGCGAGCCCGTTCGAGTCGCCCGGCGCCGTCTTCGGCCCGGCCGAGATCGCCGAGGCGCTCGCCTGGCCGGAAAGCCGCGGCCTCGGCGAGCTGATGAACTTTCCCGGCGTCCTCGGCGGCGACGCGACCATCGGCGCCGAACTGGCCGCCAGCGCCGGGCGGGCGATCGACGGCCACGCCCCCGGGCTCTCGGGGGCCGCTCTCCAGGCCTACGTCGGTTCCGGTCCCGTGTCCGACCACGAGTCGGTCGGGCTGGATGAGGCCCGCGAGAAACTCCGGGCCGGCCTGATGGTTATGATCCGCGAGGGGTCGTCGGCGAAGAACCTCTCGGCGCTGCTGCCGCTGGTGAACGACCGCACCGCCGCCCGCGTCTGCTTCTGCTCCGACGACCGGGACGCCCACCTTCTGCTCCACGACGGCCACGTCGACGCCATCCTCCGCCGGGCGGTCGCCGACGGACTGGAGCCCTTGCGGGCGATCCGGCTGGCGACCTGGAACCCGGCGCGCCACTGGGATTTGGAGGGGATTGGCGCGGTCGCCCCCGGCTACCACGCCAACCTCGTCGTCCTCCGCGACCTGCCCCGGATGGACGTCGCGCTGACGCTCTTCGGGGGCGAGGTCGTCGCCCGCGACGAGCACCTCGAGGCTCCGATCCCGTCCCCCGGCGAGATTCCGCCCTCGCTGCGGGACACGGTCCGGCTGGCGCCGCTGGGGCTGCGCGACCTGCGACTGCCGGCCGAGGGGGCGCAGCAGGCCGTTGTCGTCATCCCCGGCGAGATTGCCACCGGGCTGGTGGAGGTCGAGCCGGAGGTGCGCGACGGCGCCGTGGTGGCGACGCCCGAGCGGGATCTCCTGAAGCTTGTCTGTGTCGAGCGCCACCACGCCACGGGCCGGGTCGGTGCCGGCTACGTCCGAGGCTTCGGGCTCCGACGGGGCGCCCTGGCCTCCTCGATTGCCCACGACGCCCACAACATCGTCGCTGTCGGCGCCGACGACGCCGACCTCCTGGCGGCGATTGCGACGGTGGCCGAGAGCCAAGGCGGTCTTGCCGCCGTCGCCGGCGGCGAGGTCCTTGCCCACCTGCCGCTCCCGATCGGCGGCCTCCTCTCCGACCGGCCACTGGCCGAAACGGCCGCCGCCTACGAGCGGATGGAGGCGACGGCCCGTTTGCTCGGCAGTGCCCTCCCCTCCCCGTTCGGCCTGCTCGCCTTCCTGGCCCTCTCCGTCATTCCCCGCGCGCGCGTGACCGATCGGGGCTTCGTCACGGTAGGCGGATAACGGGCGGCCGCGCGCACGGCCACCGGTCCTCCCGTGGCCGAGTCATCATCCTGAACGAAGTTCGGGATCTCTCGGCGCAGCCGCTTCCGCCGGCCGACGTTGCCCGAAGTCGGATCGAGTTCATTCGCTTCGTCCAAGTCGATGGTGCATCCGGCCGGGCCCGTCTTGCGTGCGTCCCACCGGCACCGCTGTCACAACTCCTGTCCAGTTGAACGCAGCACCAGCTCGTTGATCGCCATCCGTTTCGGCTGCCGCAGCACCCAACCGACCGCCCGTCCGATGTCTTCTGGCTGGAGCGGCTCGATCGACTCGAACAACGCCTGGGCGAAGACGTTGCCGCGGGCGAGCGGGGTGTCCACCACCCCCGGCTCGATCAAGGTGACGCGGACCCCCGTCCCGGCGGTCTCCTTGCGTAGCGCGTGGCCTAGCCCCACTACGGCCCACTTGCTCGCGACGTAGATCGGCTCCCCGACGTACGACTCGCGACCGGAGACGGAGGCGATGAGCACGATATGGCCATCTCCCTGAGCCAGCATCGTCGGCAGCACCGACCGAACGGTCTGGGCCACCCCGAGCACGTTGACCTCCAGCGTCAGCCTCCAACCCTCGGGGTCGCCGTCAGCCAGCGATGAGCTGTCGCCAACGCCTGCGTTGGCGACGACGAAGTCGACCCGGCCGAATCGAGCGAGGCAGGCGTCCCGCGCTCGCTCGAGGTCGGCGAACCGGCGAACGTCGCCGACGACCGCGAGGGCCTCGCCACCGGCCGTCGCCACGCCGGAGACCGTTTCCTCACCCGCCGCATCGGACAGATCGGTGACGACGACGCCGGCTCCGAGTCGTGCCAACTCAGACACGATCGCCGCGCCGATGCCGCGCCCGCCGCCGGTCACGAGGCCACCCCGCCCGTCCAGTCGATCATCCATGCCGTCAGTCGCCTCCGTGCGGTGTCTTTCGTGTTCGCGCATCTCGCCGCATAGGCACCATGGTCGCACCTCGCTAGACTTGGCCCTACGCAACTTCTGGCAACCATTCGGCGGCGCCCGCGGCGCGTCGACCGACTCCCGTGAGGTGCAACGTGAGCCAGCCCGAGGCCCTGGTGGTCGACGATCTGAAGCGGCTCGACATTGGCTCAGCGGAGTTCCGCCGGGATGCCTTCGAGACCTACCGGGAGCTGAACGCGGAGTGCCCGGTCCACCGGGTGGTGATCACCAACGGCGACCAGGGGGGCGAGCAGCAGGGCTTCTTCAACCGCCCGATCATCTTCGTCACGGGATACGACGAGGCGAGCGCCGCCCTCCTTGATCCCCGCTTCAGCGTCGACGCCTTCTCGATGATGACCGAGGAGCAACTGGCGCAGATGCCGGAGACCGCCGAGGAGTTCCGGCCCCTCCGCCGCAGCGTCCTCTCGGTCGACCCGCCGGACCACACCCGGCTTCGGAAGCTGGTCCAGAAGAACTTTACGGCCGGCGAGATCGAGAAGCTGCGGCCGCGCATCCGGGAGATCGCCGAAGCGTTGGTCGACGAGGCGATCGCGGCCGCCGAGGCGCGCGGCGAAACGGCGCCAAACCGGACGATGGAGCTGATTTCGCAGTTCAGCTACCCGTTGCCGATGACCGTCATCGCCGAGATGCTCGGCGTGCCCGAGGCCGACCGCGACGATGTCCGCCGCTGGTCGGAAAACTTGCTCTCGTCGCAGCGGGCGACGCCGGACCAGCAGGAAGACACCTTGCGGAACCTGCGGGCGTTCATCGACTACCTGCGGACACTCTTCGCCGCCAAGCGGGTGGAGCCGGGGGACGACCTGATCTCGGCGATGGTCCAGGCCGAAGAGGACGGCGACAAGCTCGACGAGGACGAGCTGCTGTCGATGGTCTTCATCCTTATCGTGGCCGGCCACATCACGACGGTCAACTTGATCGCCAGCACCGTTTTCGCCCTGCTGACCCACCCCGACCAGATCGCCAAGCTGAAGGCCAACCGCTCCCTGGTCAAGAACACCGTCGAGGAGACGCTCCGCTACTGGGGTCCGGCCGAGACGACCACGGCCCGCTTCGCCAAGGAAGAGGTCGAGCTCGGCGGCGTCACGATCGGTCGCGGCGAACCGCTCATCGCCGCCCTTGCCGCCGCCGACCGCGACCCCGACCGCTTCGCCAACCCCGAGGCATTCGACATCGAGCGGGCCGACGCCAACCGCCACATGGCCTTTGGCAAGGGCCTCCACGTCTGCCTCGGGGCGCCGCTGGCTCGGCTGGAGGGCCAGGTCGCGCTGGAAGTCCTGCTGGACCGGCTGCCGGACCTGGCGCTGGGAGTGCCGGCCGAGGAGATCACCTGGCAGGCGAGTTTTCTGCGGAGCCTCACGGCGCTCCCAGTGAAGTTCTAGGCAGGCACCGAGGTCGAGGCTCCGGGCTTGCGCCGACCAGTCGTCGGCGGGTCCGTCGCCGCTGCCGTTGGCGCGGGCTACCGCCGATCGCCGTCGCCATCGGGCAGCCACGGCGCCCGCACTGAGGCGGCCCGCCAGGCCCGTCTGGACGAGGGCGAGGTGCGGCCGGAGACCCACGGGTGAGCGCCGGCAATTGCAGCGCCCTGCATCTCGGCCGCGACGTACTCGGCGGCGGCGAGCAGCTTCGTCGTGTGGGGCCGACCCCGGAAGAACGACGCCGGGTCGGCCCGGATTGCCCGCGCCACCTCGGCTTGGGGCACGGAACGCTCGCGCAGGCGCCGCCGGCCTTGGAGGACGATGGCGACGGGTGCGACCACGACGAGCAGACACGGCACCAGGCTGAACGCCAGCGTCGCGTCGTTGCCGCTCAGGAGGACGAACGCCGCCAGCGCCGCCAGCGCGGAGAAGGCTATCGCCGCCGCGTAGCGCACCTTGCGCTCGAACGGCGAGGTCTGAGGGTAGACCAGCCAAGACCAGCGCGGTCGCGAGAGCAACGTCCGCTGGTGCTCGCGGAGGATGGCCATCAACGGCTCGCGGGCCGCCTCCGGATCGGCCGCCACCGCCTTCTCCCAGAGCGACGCCGCGTCGAGCCATTGCCCGCGTTGGGCCAACGTCGCGGCGAGGGCCATCAGCGACAGCGCCGCCCGGCGGTCGACCCCGAGACTGCCGACCCCGGCGGCCCGGCGGAGCGTGTCTGCGGCGGCACGCCAATCGCCCCGCGCCTCCTGCAATCTCGCCGCAAGGAGTAGCGCCTCCGGCTCGTCGGGGTTCAGCCGCAGCGCAAGGTCGACCCGCTCCAGCGCTTCGCGCTCGGCACCCCGCTTCCCGTTCGCGGCGAGATCGGCGAGGACAACCGCGAGCTGGGTCTGGATGCGGGTATCCTCAGGCGTCAGTCGCGCAACGGCCTCCAACTCACGTGCCGCGTCCTCAAGCAGCCCCAACCCGACGTAGGCGAGGCCGAGCCCGTAGCGTGCCTCGACATCCTGCCCGTCTTGCCGCAGCCGTCGACGAAACGCGTCGATCCGCGCCTGGACAACCTCACTGTCGAGGAGCGCTGGATCGAGCGGCGGATGGTCCGTCCGGAGTTCGACGAGCGACCCACAGGAGGCACAGCGGGGCGAAGGACCCGCGAGCGGCGCTCCGCAGACCGGGCATCGCAGCGCCTCGACGGTCGGCACGCTGCCCCTCCTCCACCGGCGATGTCGCGTGGTCCAGCGGCCGGTCGATGGATCGCGATCCTCGCCACGACCGACGCCGAACCCCGCCCACTTCCGCGGGCTACCGTGTAGCTGGGGCTGCCCCCGCCTCCCATGCTCCGGAACTTTCGGCGTCCCTTGTGGGTCGAGCCCGGTCCCCTACATCGGATTGCAGAACAGTGGACCGTGCCGCCTGTCCGTCATCCGGAGCGGAGCCGAGGGAGCTCGTGCTGGACGCCGAGACGACGAGATTCCTCGGCTCCGCCCGGGATCACGAAGGGCAGCTCGTTTGCAGCCCGCTGTAGGGCCCGGTTCGCTGCCGGGCCGACGAGCGCATCCCTCGCGCACCAGCCACGAGCTAGTCGCGCCGCCGGCACTGGACAACGGTCGGCCGCCGGCCCGTCTCAGGAAGTATCTCCCTCTTACGCCTCCGGCCAGCGCAGCTTCGGGATCACCTGCTCGCCGTACGCCTTGATGAACGCCTCCTGGGTGCGGCCGACGTTGTGGATGTAGACCTCGTTGAAGCCGAGGTCGATGAACCCTTGGAGGTAGGCGACGTGCTCGTCGAGGTCGGGCGTCAGCAGGACGCGGTTCTTGTAGTGCTCGGCCTTGACCAGCTTGGCCATCGCTTCGAAGTCCTCCGGGTCGCGGATGTCGGCCTTGGGGAAGGCCATCCCCCCGTTCGGCCACTCCCGGATCGCGTTCTCGGTCGCCTCCTCGACGGTGTCGGCGTAGGAGATCTTGACCTGGATCATCTTCGGCATCGTCGCCGGGTCCTTGCCGGCGTCGCGGGCGCCCTGCTCGAAACGGCCGAGCAGCATCCGCAGCTTCTCCTCGCTGGCACCGACGGTGATCAGGCCGTCGGTGAACTTGCCCGTCCGCCCGGCCATCACCGGCCCCGAGGTCGCCACGTAGATCGGTGGCGGGCTCTCCGGCAAGGTATAGAGCTTGGCGCTCTCGACGTTGAAGTGGGTCCCGCGGTGCTTGACCTTCTTGCCCGTGAAGAGCGACTGGATGATCTCGATCGACTCCATCAGCCGCTCGAGCCGGACCGGCGCCTCCGGCCAGTACTCGCCGACGATGTGCTCGTTCAACGCCTCGCCCGCGCCAAGCCCGAGATAGAAGCGGCCGGGGAACATCGCCTCCAGGGTCGCCGCGGCCTGGGCCAGGATCGCCGGGTGGTAGCGGTAGCCGGGCGGCGTCACCCCGGTCCCGAAGCGCAGGCCCGTCGTCGCCCCGAGGGCGCCCATCCACGACCAGACGAACCCCGACTGCCCCTGCGACGGCACCCAGGGGTGGAAATGGTCGGAGGCCATGACCGCGGTGAACCCCGCCCCCTCCGCCTGCTGGGAGAACGCGAGCAGTTCGGTCGGGTGGAACTGCTCGAACGACGCCGCGTAGCCGACTACCCCGTTTGCCACTGGTGATCCTTTCGCTGTCGTTCTCGTTGTCGGTCTCGCCGACGATCCGCTACCGGAACAAATCCCGCCTCGGGTCGATCAGGAGGTCGCGGCCGGTCCCGACCGTCGCCGCGATGGGCGGTTCCCACCCCCGGATCAGCGCCGCCGGCCGCGCCGCCAGCTTGTGCATCACCAACTCGGACGCCGCGGCCAGTTCGTCGGCCGCGGCCAGCACCGTCACCCCCAGTTCGTAGCCGGCCACGTCGTGGTAGCCCCGGTAGTCCACGAGCGGCGCCAGGCCGGCGACGCCGATCGCGAAGTTGACGATCCCGTTCCGCCAGGGTCGCCCCCACGAGTCGGTGATTACCACCCCCGGGGCCGCGCCACCGGTCAGTCCGAAGCGCCCCGCCAACGCCTCGCGCAGCCCCGCGGCCGAACGGTCCGGGTCATCGGGGAGGAGGCAGACCGTGTCGGCCGCGACGTTCGAAGCGTCCACCCCGGCATTGGCGCAGACGAAGCCGTGCCGCGTCTCGCAAATCAGCACGCCGCGGTCCATCCGCACGATCCGGACGCTCTCCCGGAGCACGACCTCGACCTGCCGGGCGTCCTTGCCCGCCTGCGCGGCAACCCGCTCGGCGAACGCGGACGGGGTGACCTCGGAGAGCCGGACCAGCTTCCCCTCGGCCTTGCTGACCACTTTGTGGGTGACCACCACCACGTCGCCAGCGCGGAGTCCCTCGCCGGACCGCTCGATCGCGTCGCCGAGCTGGGCGGCGAGGTCGTCGCCGCGCCGCACCTCGGGCAGTCCGTCCAGCCCGACCAAGCGGACCTCGGCAACCTCCCGTCCCGTCACTGACCGGGGCCCCAAGCGGCGCAGAGGGAGGCACCGGCCGTTCTCACCGCCAGTGCCTCCCCATCGACGAAGGAGCGCCAGTCGTCGGCGGTGTCGAGATCGAACGAGAGACCGGGCGAGCGGTGGATGACCGCCTCCAGGCCGAGGCGCCGCGCCTCCGCGAGGTGGAGCGCGGCGCTGTCGACGCCGAAGGCGAAGGCGAAGGCGCGGCCGCCCGATACCAATCGCAGTCGGAGCGCGTTCGTGCCCGTTCCGTGGCGGTCCGGCGCCAGCGCGACGGGAGCTTCCTGGCGGGCCAGGTCGCGTACGTCGGAGGCGGTCAACCGAGGCAGGTCGGCGAAGAGGACGAGCATCGCCTCCGCGCCGGCAGACTCGGCCCAACTGCGACCGAGGTCGAGCGCGGGATTCAAACCCGGACTCGTCGCCCCCTGGGGCAACGCGACGACGCTCGGGTGGACGGTACGCGCGACCTCAAGCGCCTCCTCGTCGGGGCTGACGACGACGACCCGGTCGACGGCCGCGGACGCCAGCGTCTGCTCCAGCACGTGGCGCAGCATCCGCCGCGACAGCGCCTGCCGGGCCTCCGGCGTCAGCGTCCCGGCGAGACGGGTCTTGCCGCCTTGGAGCGACCGCACCGGGACGACCGCGACGATACGCTCGCTCATCGCCGGTTCCGGGAGAGCGCACCGGCCCAAGCGAGGATCTCGGCGGCGAGCCGGGCACGGTCGTCCGATCCGCCCATGACCGTCCGCGTTACCAGTGGTTCCATCCCGAGCGCCGCGACCGCCGGCGCCCAGCCAGCGTCGGTCTCGTCGAGGACGAAGCCGTCGATCACGCCGGTGTAGAGCCTGGCGACTCCGAGCGGCGACACGTCGTGGCCGAGGCTCTCCAGCATCGCCGCCGCCGGTCCCTTGATCGCCCGGCCGTCGACGATCGGGCTGACGGCGACGACGGGAGCCGGGGACGCCGCGAGGGCCTGGGCCATCCCCGGCACCGCCAGGATCGGGCCGACGCTGACGAAGGGGTTGGACGGGCAAACCACCACCGTCTCCGCGTCCGCCAGCGCCTCACCAACGCCGGGTCCAAGCCGGGCCCGGCCGATCCCGTCGAACACGACCCCCGTCACCGTGTCCTGCTGACGCCGGGCAACGAAGTACGCTTGGAAGTCGAGTCGGCCGACCAGCGTCTCGATCTGGGTCGCGACCGGGTCGTCGCTCATCGGCAGCAGCCGCGACCGTACCCCGAGCGCCCCGGCCAGGTCGGCGGTCACTACCGAGAGCGGCTGGCCGGCGCGAAGGGCCTCTGTTCGCAGGATGTGGGTGGCGAAATCCCGGTCGCCCAGCTTGAACCAGGGATCGCGCCCGTAGGCGGTGATGCCCCCGAGGGTGGCGACCGTGTCGCCGGCCACGCCCCACCCCTGGACTGGGTCGGCGATCCCGGCGAGGGTGTACATGACGGTGTCGAGGTCGGGGCAGATCCTCAGTCCGTAGAGGTCGAAGTCGTCGGCGGTGTTGGCGACGACCGAGAGGTTCTCGGGCCCCACGGCCATGGCCAGCCCCTGGGCCAGCTTTGCCCCCCCGACGCCCCCAGCGAGTGCGACGATCACGCGGCGTGTCCTGCTCCCGAGCGGCCGCTCGTCGCCGCTCCGCTACCGTGCATCTCGGGGATCCGAGGTGATCGCGTGCTTGATCACGGCGGCTTCACGACGAGGGACCGCGACTACGGACCCGGCCGGCTCTCGCACGATCCCGCTGGAGCCCAATACTACCCGAACGATAGCGAACAGGCGGGTCGGCCGGTGGCACCCGTAGCGCGCCCGCCTTCGCTTGCGCTGGGGGCGGACCCGACCTCTCCCATCGGTCGGCCGCCTCCAGGCTCGACCAACATCGCTGCTCCAGCGTCCGATCCCGCGGCACTATACTTCCGCCACCGCGAACTCACCGACGCCCCCGGCGACGGCACCGGGCTGGGATCGAAACGTACGCCGGAGTCACGGTATGCCCATGGTCGCGCCCGGCGCCGCCGCGACGCCGCTCGTCCTTGCCATTGACCTGGGTACCTCGTCGGTCCGGGTGCTCGCCGTCGACGCGGCCGGTCGGAGCATCGAGGGGAGCGAGCTGCAGCAGCGGTACGCGATCCGGACGGGGGCGGACGGTTCCGCCGAAACAGACGCGCAGCCCCTCTTCGACCTCCTGATCGAGACCATAGACGGCGCACTTGCCCGCCTCGGGCCGCTCGCCAGGGAGGTCGTCGCCGTCGGTTTCACCTCGTTCTGGCACGGCCTGCTCGGGCTCGGCGCGGGCGGCGAGCCCGCCACGCCGGTCTACTACTGGGGTGACACGCGCTCGGCGGCGGACGCGGCGGCCCTGCGCCGCGAGGTCGACGAGGCGGCGGTGCTGGACCGGACGGGCTGTCGTTTCCACTCCTCCTATTGGCCGGCCAAGCTCCGCTGGCTGGCCCGCAGCCAGCCTTCGCGGTTCGGCGAGGTCGCGTGCTGGACGGGGTTCGCCGAGTACGCCCTCGAACGGCTCTGCTCCGGCGACGGGTTCGGCATGTCCCTCTCGATGGCCTCCGGCACCGGGCTGCTCGATGTCCACCGCCTCGTCTGGGACGCCGTGCTGCTCGATGCGCTCGGGCTGGAAGATGACCGGCTGCCGGTGCTGGTCGACCTCCGCTCGGCGGTCACCCTCCGCTCGGAGTGGGCCGCGCGCTGGCCGGCGTTGGGCAACAAGCCGTGGTTTCCCGCCCTCGGCGACGGCGCCTGCGCCAACGTCGGCAGCGGCGCCGTCGGCCCGGATCGAATCGCCTTGACCCTTGGGACCTCCGGTGCCGTCCGCCTGGTGCTGCCGGCGCCGCCGGGGTCGGACTGGCACGCCAGCCCCCGCCTCTGGGCCTACCGGCTCGACCGCGAGCGGGCGGTCCTCGGCGGCGCGGTCAGCAACGGCGGCAACGTCGTCGCCTGGCTCTGGTCGCTGCTTGGGGCCGAGCCCGACGGCGCCGCGATGGCCGCCGCCGCCGAGCTCCCGGCCGACGGCCACGGGCTGACGCTCCTGCCCTTCGTCGCCGGCGAGCGCTCGCCGGCCTGGCACGACCGGGCGTCCGGCGTGGTGGCCGGTCTCACCCTGGCCACTCGGCCGGAGCACCTCCTGCGGGCCGGCCTGGAAGCGGTCGCGTTCCGTCTGGCAGCCGTCTACCGCGATCTGGCGCCGATGGCCGACGCCGACCACCAGATCGTGGCGAACGGCGGCGCCATCCTCCAGTCGCCGCTCTGGCTCCAGATCATGGCCGACACCTTCGGGCATCCAGTGATCGCCCTGCCGCCCGAGGACGAGGCGTCGGCCGGCGGGGTCGCGGTGATGGCGCTCTACGCCGCTCGCGTCATCCCCAAGCTCGACGCGATCCCCGATCCTGCCGGGGCGGGCCTGGTCTACGAGCCGGACCCGACGCACCACGGCCGCTACCGAGCTGCGATGGAGCGGCAGGCGAAGCTGGAATCCCGCCTCTTCGAGCGGGAGACAACCTGGGAGGGGGGAGATTCCCCGGTTGCCCCAGACAGGGTTGGGTGCTCGGAATAGAGCGGCGGGTCGACAACGAGCCATCACCCCGCTGCCCAACTCCAGGTTCCGAGTTGGACGCTCACTTGCCCGGGGGAGGTGAACCGCGACTGGGACACGACTCCCCTCCCCTGGCGCCCGGCGTTGCCGAGAACGAGGGGGCGGGGAGGGGCCACCCGCTTCGCCACCGTCTCCCTTCTGACACCTACCTTCGTGAGCCGGTCACCCTGAGCAGGTAGCGCGTCGCCGCCAACCGCCGCCGGGGGATGGCATCATCCTCGGCATCTAGCGGGCCCGGCAGCGGCCCGAATCGCGACGCGCTCGGAGGTCGAACCCGTGGCTGACCGCTCCGCCGAAGACCGCTTTGATCCGCTCCTGCTGATCTTCGCCCACCCGGACGACGAAGCGTTCGGCTGCGCCGGGATGATGGCCGCCGCCGCCGACGCCGGTGCCCACGTCGCCCTCATCTGCGCTACCCGCGGCGAGATGGGCGACTCCTCGGTGCCGAACCTCGACGACCCCGAGATCCTCGGCGCGGTGCGGGAAGAAGAGCTTCGCGCCGCCGCGGCCGCTGTCGGCGTCGCCGATGTCCGCCTCCTCGACTACCGCGACTCGGGGATGCCGGGCTCGCCGGCCAACGACCACCCCCGCGCCCTGTCGCGGGCGTCGGAGGCGCTGCTGGCGACCCGCCTCGTCGTGGCGATCCGGGCGCTCCGCCCGGCGACCGTCGTCACGTTCGGCCCGGACGGCATCTACGGCCACCCCGACCATCTCGTCGCCCATCGGACCGCGGTCGCAGCGGTCGAACTGGCGGCCGACCCGGCGTTCCGGCCGGAGCTCGGAGCGACGTGGCAGACGGCGGCTCTCTACTTCCTGGCCATCCCCCGCGACGAACTGCTGGCGATGTTCGAGCAGCGCGGCAACCCCAACAATGGGATGGGGCCGGACATGGCGGAGCGGATGGGGACGCTGCGCGACGAGATCGACACCTGGATCGACGTCTCGCCGTGGGCCGAGCGGAAGCGACGGGCGATGGTCGCCCACCTGACCCAAACCGGCGAGGGTGGACCGATCGCCGAGGTGGCCGAGGACGCGATGGAGCGCCGTCTCTCCCGCGAGACCTTCGCCCGAGTTCCCCTGCCGTGGGCAGCAGACGGACGCGACGTCGTCGCCACGATCGCCGCCCGCCACCCGTTCCGCAAACCCTGACGCGGTCTGCCCAAGCCGGCGGTCGCGCGATTGGTCTCCTACGCCAATGACGCCCCGGCCCTTCGCGGTTAGGTTGAACCCAGCGCGTTCGCTCGGCGGATCTCTTGGTGACCCCGAACGCGCGGTCGATTCCCGGGCAACCGACGAGGGTGGACAGATGCGCGAGCGGCGACCGCAACCCACCTCCCACGATACCGTGGTGGCCGGAGCGCCAGCCGTCCTCTTCGGCTGGTGCGGCGGCGGCATCGTGTTGCTCGGCGATGTCGATGACGGCCACTGGATCCTGGCCCGCGGCTGGTTCCTCGCCGATGCCCTCACCGATGTCCGCCGCTGGTGCTTTGCCGATCCCAAGGGGTTCGTGCGGCAGGTGCGGCGGCTCGTCCTGGAGGCGACCGGCGATCCGGCCGAGGCGCGGGCGCACAGCGCCGATGCGCTCGCTTGGACGGAATCGCTAACGGCGCACCGGTGGCCCTGAGTAGCCACGGCCTGCTCGGGGCTGGGCGGGGCCGCGTTCCCGGCCACGACGGACGCGGGTGCGCCCGCTCCGTTCGAGGTGGTCGTCGGCTGCGGCGGTAGCCTGCAGCAGGATGAGGAGGTTGCCCAAGCCGGGATCGACGCACTCACCCCGGCGTAGGCGTGGACGAGAGCAACCCCGCGAAACCGTTGGCAAAGCACCAGCGCATCGCGGAGGCGTTCGACCCACGGTCGCCCTGCGGAATCCGGAGGAACGCCCTCGGTCCGCGGCGGGCCTCCACCCCCAACCCCCTTTTCCGCTACGGCGCGAGAGGGGGTTTTCTTGCGTGCAGCCCTCCCCTGTCCTGCCGCAAACGGTGCAGGGCAGGGGATGAAGGCCCGCCGTTCACGATCAGACCAGTCCCCGTTCCCGCGCTACCTCGTCGATCGCGCGGGCCGCGATCTCGACCGTCTGCGCGAGGTCGGCGCGAGAGGCGATAAGTGGCGGCGCCAGCTCGAAGGCGGTGCCGATCGGGCTGGCGATGACGCCGAGTTGGTGCATCCGGCGGACGATCTCGGCGACGGTGTCGTCGGCGAACGGCTCCTTCGTCCGCTTGTCGCGGGCGAAGTCGACCGCCAGCCACATGCCGAGGCCGCGCACCTGGCCGACGATGGGGTGGTCCGCCAGCGCCGCCTGGAGCTCGCCAAGGAACCAGGCGCCGTTCTCCCGGCCGCGCCCGATGAGCCCCTCCCGCTCGACGATCCCGATCGCGGCGTTGGCCGCCGCCGCGGCGCCGGCGTGGCCGCTGAATGTGTGGACGTGGCGGAAGACCGGCAGGGCGTCGACGATCTCGGCCCTGGCGGCGACGGCGCCCATCGGCACGTAGCCGCCGGTCAGCGCCTTGGCCATCGTCATCAGGTCGGGCTCGATCCCCCAGTGGTCGCTGGCGAACCAGGCGCCGGTGCGGCCGAAGCCGCAGATCACCTCGTCGACGATCAGCAGCACGCCGTAGCGGTCGCAGATGTCGCGGACCCGCCGGAAGTACCCGGCCGGCGGGATCTGGACGCCATTGGCCTGCATCACGGGCTCGGCGATGAAGGCGGCGACAAAGTCCGGCCCCTGGTGCTGGATCTCGCGCTCCAGGTA
Source organism: uncultured Thermomicrobiales bacterium (assembly GCA_902806345.1). Classification (GTDB taxonomy): domain Bacteria; phylum Chloroflexota; class Chloroflexia; order Thermomicrobiales; family UBA6265; genus CADCWF01. Next base: position 6,638 of record CADCWF010000270.1, on the reverse strand, counting down.
GTCGGCGCAGAAGTCGCCATAGGCATCTTCCTCCATCCCGAAGGGGTTGCGGTAGCGGGTCGGGCCGGGGATGAAGGAGTAGCCGGGTACGCCCGGCTCGGAGACGTGGCGGGTGCCCAACCAGTCGGTCGCGGCCTGAGCGCCCATCGTCGCCCCGTGGTAGGCGTTCCAGCGGGAGATGACCTTATGGGCGCGGGGCTTGCCGGTGTGGAGGTGGTACTGCTTGGCGAGCTTGATCGCGGCCTCGACCGCCTCCGAACCGTCGTTGACGAAGAGCACCTTCGAGAGCGGGGCGGGGGTGAGTTCGGCGATCTTGGCGGCGAGCGCGATCGTCGGCGGCGCCAGGTTGGCGACGGTGCCGACGTAGTGGAGGGTCGCCAGTTGCTCGCCAACGGCGGCGGCGATCTCCCGGTTCCCGTACCCGAGGGAGTTCGCCCGGGTGTGGGAGCTCATCATGTCGAGGTAGGCGCGGCCGTCGGCGTCCCAGAGGTGGGTCCCTTCGCCCCGGACGTAGACGGTCGGCCCGTCGCGGCGGACCCGCTCCATCTCGGCGAGCGGGAAGACGCAGTGCCGCAGCGCCGCCGCGATCAGCCGCTCCGACTCCGCCGCCTGCCCCACCACCACTTGGACCATCTCGGCTCCTCCTGCCTTCACCGACCGGGTGCCGTTGGTTGTCAATCGGTGGCCGCGTTCTGCCGCTCCCACTCGTCCCTGGTCAACGCGTACTCGACGTCGCCGTGCTCGTCGCCAGGGATCGACTCGGGCCACTCCTGGTGGAATGCGCGCACGAGCCGCAGGCCCGACTTCTCCATCACCCGGCGGGAGGCAATGTTGACGGCCATCGTCGACGCGACCACCCGCTGCACGCCAATGTCGGCGAAGCCCTTGTTGATGAGCGCTCGCGACCCCTCGGTGCCGTACCCTTTGCCCCAGGCGGAGCGCCGTAGGCGGTACCCCAGCTCCGGCTCGTCGGGCGGGTCGTCCTCGCGGGGTCGGAAGTGGAACCAGCCAAGAAACTGGCCGCTGGCCTTCTCGATCGCTGCCCAGAAGCCGTAGCGCTCGGACCGCTCGTAGTAGCCCAGCCACCAGGGCAGGACGTGAGTCTCGATCTCGTGGCGGGGCGTCGGTCTTCCTCCGTTGATGAAGCGCATCACCTCGGGCTCGCCGTCGAGAGCGACCAGGTGGTCGATGTCGTCCATGGTGAAGCGGCGCAGGATCAGCCGCTCGGTCTCCAAGAAGATCTCCACGCCGCGATGCTCCGCATGAAGAACCGGGCCGCTGTCGGAGTCCGGTGACCTAGGGGGACGTATGCCCATTGGGGCGACCGCGTGACGTCCCGCAAGCCGGCAATTGCATTTCCGCCCAGTCCTCGCCGGCAGGGAGAATCGGGTCTGCTTCTGTCGCATGTGTCGCATCTGTCGCAACATTTCAGGCTCGGCGCGGTTGAGACAGAAGGGATCGGTTATGGACCGGAGGGCGGCGGGCGGTTGGTGGACGCCGTCGGCAGCAGCCCCAGCGCCCGCAGGTTGGCGACCGAGCGCTGGGCGGCGGCGAGGCAGGCGGTGTAGTCGGGCCAACCCCGCTCGTCGAACTCGACCTCGGCGCTGATCGGCCCGGCATAGCCGGCATCGTCGAGGCGGCGGATGAAGGTGGCGAGGTCGAGCTCGCCGTCGCCGGGGGGCGGGAAGTTGAAGACGCCCTTGCCGCCGATCTTGTCCTTCAGGTGGACGTGGACGAGGCGCGGCAGCGCGAAGCGGACGTCGGAGAGCGGATCGGCGCCGGCGTAGTAGACGACGTTGCCGGGGTCGTAGTTGAAACCGAGCACGTCCGGCCGCCCGATCCGGTCGAGGATCGCCACCCCAGCCTCGGCCGTGGGCAGCATGTTGCTGTCCGTCTCCATCCCGACCTTCAGGCCCGCTCGGGCGGCGCGGTCACAGAGGTCGCTCACGTTGGCGAAGTACGACTCCCGCTCCGCCTCCGTCGTCGCGTCGCCGGTGTAGGTGTTGACGACCGTCATCCCGAGCGCGGCGGCGATGTCGATCGCGCGGCCGAACCGAGCCGCTCCCTCGTCGGTCTGCAGTTGAGCGTGGCCGCTCAGGCTGACCGGTTGCAAACCGAGGTCCTTCAGCTTGGTCTCGATCCGGGCGATCTCCGCGTCGGAGACGGTGTCGGGGTCGATATGCTCGAACCAGCCCTTGACGGCCCCGATCTCGCAGCGGGTGTAGCCCGCCGCGGCAAGCCCCTCCAGCGCCTCGTCGATCCCGAACGGCGCGAAGACGATCGTCGAGCCCAGGATCGTGCGCTCCACCGCCACCCCTCCCGCCGTCACGCCGAAACTTCGTCCAGGAACCCGAGCACGAGGTCGTTGAAGCGGCCGGTCGCCTCCCAGAACATGCCGTGGCCGACCGCCTCGATGACCGAGAGCCGGGCGCCCGGGATCGCCGTCGCGATCTCTTCCGAAAAGCGGAGCGGCGTCAGCAGGTCCTCGCGGCCGGCGATGACGTGGGTTGGCAGGTCGATCGCGGGGAGGCGGTCGCGCGCGTCGTGGCCGATCGCCGCCCGAGACTGCCGCCGGTAGGACGCGGCGCTCTGCGGGAAGGGGGTCGCCGCCGCCGCGTCCACCAGCGCGGTGAGGTTGGACGGGTCTTCGTAGTACCGGTGGGTAAAGACCCACAGCGCGGTGGTCCGCTCCCACTCGAGCCGGCCCATCTCGGCGAATATCCGCTCCCACTGGCCGAACAGTTCGGCCAGCCAGGGGTCCGTTCTCGGCCAGGAGCAGACGATCGTCAGGCTGGTGACGCGACCCGGGTCAGCGAGCGCGACCTCCTGGGCGATGGCGCCGCCCATCGAGGCGCCGACGACGTGGGCCCGCCTGATGCCAAGCGCGTCGAGCAGACCGACCGCGTCACCGGCGAGTTCGCCGATACCGAATGCCCGTGGCCGGTCACCGGGGCCGGTCTGGCCGACATCGCGGTTGTCGTAGACGACCGTCCGGTAGCGGGCGGCGAGCGCGCGCGTCTGGAGGTCCCACGCCGTCCGGTCGGCCCCGAGGCCGTTGATCATGAGGACGGGCGGGGCATCCTTCGGCCCAACCGCGTCGTAGGCGACGTCGAGGTCGCCGACCCGCACGAACGGCACCGCCCGCCTCCTCCCGCACCTCGCCCCGCGGCGAGGAGAGCCCGCCCTTTGCATGCACCCGGACGCGCGGCCGGGAGGATCCCAAGAGCGGCGCCCGCCTGGACGAATCTCCGCCCGCTCTCCGCCGTCTCGTTCGCGATCCGGACGATCGGTTTGCCGACCCCGTCGTCCCGACCCGCTCCGTCATCCTGAGCGGCGAAGGATCTCTCGCCGCGGCGGCGTCGTTTGTTTGGCCGCTTCCTCGGTCGGAGAGAGACCCTTCGCCTGGGGGTTCGGCAGGGCGGTGGTCGGGCGCCAGCGCTCACGTCCGTCGATCACCCGGGTTCGGCATTAGAACGAGGTGCAGACCGGGTAGCTGTCGGCTCGCAGGACCGACTCCTGGCGGAACTGCTCCTCGTACTCGTCGCGGATCTCTTCCAGGAGGGCGCTGCTCTCCTGCCCGAACTCGGCCGGGTAGAGGATGATCAGCAGCTGGCTGCGCTGCTGGATGATGCCTTGGTCGCCCTGCCACTGGCCGATCCCGCTCAGGAGCGTCAGGCCGTCCGGGAAGCGGGGCGTGATCTCGGCATCCATGAAGGCGAGGAACTCTTCCTGGGCGAACACATCGCCGTCCGCCGAACTCATGCCGAAGTAGAGCTCGGCGCGGACCCACGGCTCGGCGCCGGGCCCGTAGAGCTCGTCCGGGCACGCATCTGCGGTTGCCGCTTCCCCGGCCATCGGCGTCGCCTGGGCAAATGCCGACGGGGCGGCGGCGAGCCGGGCGGGCTCGGACCGATCCGGCCGCAACCCGAGGCCCAGGGTGCCGGCGGCCAGCACCGCGAGCGCCAGCGCCGCCCCGATCGTCGGACGGGCGACGGCGCGGCCGAGCGCCCGAATCGAGGGTTGGCTCCGTCCCCCGGAGGTGCCGGTCTCCTTCCCGATACCCGACCCGGTCTCGTTCCCCACGGAGCGCCTCCCTTCGTTTCCAAAGCCCAACGGGGGAAGCATCCGGGCTCCCCGAGCGCAGCATCGCGCCGGTCCGACGGACGACGCGACAGGGCCGTTCCGCGCCTCGCGGACTTGATCCCGGCCGAACGCCACTCACCCGAGCGATGCGCGGTTCGGGCCCGCCAAGGGAGTTTCCGGCACGACCGGGGCCCGGTCAACAGCGCTACGGGGTGACGGGTCGGGGCCGGTTGACGGCGGGGTGGAGAGCGCCCACCATTGGCGCGGTATCGGCGGTGTCGGGTATCGTCGGGGCAGTCGTCGTCCGGCTCCGGCGCGACCACTTCCCCTCGGCTCACCTTATGGATGCTCCCCCCTCCCCTCACCCGCCGCCGCTCCGGGCGAACCTGCTCGGTCCGGTCCGCCTCGCCGTCGGCGACCGGATCGTTCCGGACGCGGTCTGGCCCCGCCGCGCCGCGCGCTCCCTCCTCCTCCTGCTCCTCGCTTCTCCGGGCCACCTGCTGCCACGGGACCGGGTGCTCGACCTCCTTTGGCCGGAGACGGCTCCGTCCGCGGCGGCGAACGCGCTCGGCGTCGCACTCCACGCCCTCCGCCGGGTCCTCGAGCCCGATCTGGGCGCAGGCCGCGCGTCCGCCTACGTCGAGACGGTGGGGAACGCGGTCGCGCTGCGCGCCGGGTCCGATCCCTGGGTCGATGCCGACGCCTTCGAGGCGACGCTTGCAAAGGCGGCGGCGGTGCCCTCGGAGCGCCCGGCCGCCCTGCGCGAGGCGCTGGACCTCTACGGCGGCGACCTCCTCGCCGAAGAGCCGGACGCCGATTGGGCGGTCGCTCGCCGGGAGCGTCTGCGTCGGGCCTGGCGCGGCGCGGTACTCGCCCTCGCCGAGCTCGGACCGGCGGAGCGCCTTCCCAGCGGTGCGGTCTCGTTGCTGGAGCGGCTGGTGTCCCACGACTCCTGCGACGAGGAGGCGCACCGGCTGCTGATGCGTGCCTATGCCGCGGCCGGTCGCCGCGTCGATGCCCTGGCGCAGTTCGAGGTCTGCGCCGGCGCCCTGCGCGAGGAACTGGGCACCCAACCGGACGCCGAAACGGCTGCTCTGGCAGACGCGATCCGATCGGCGGGCGATGCGGCGGCGCGCCCGGCGACGGTGGCTGCCCCCGTCCGGCGGGTCGACAACTTGCCGGCGCCCCCCAACCCGTTGATCGGCCGCGGCCACGAGCTGGAGATGCTCCAGGACCTGCTCCTTGCCCCAAACGTCCGTCTCGTGACGGTCACCGGAACGGGCGGCATCGGCAAGACGCGGCTGGCCCTGGCAGCGGCGCGGCAGGCGGCCGAGGAGTTCGCCGAGGGCGTCTGCCTCGTCCCCCTCGCCCCGATCCACGACCCCGCCCTGGTCATCCCGACGATCAGCCGAGCCCTCGATGTGAAGGAAGACGGCTCCCGCCCGGCAGTCGAGGTTCTTGGCGAGGCACTGGGCGGGCGGGAACTGCTGCTGGTGCTGGACAATCTCGAGCAGGTCCTGGAAGCGGGCGGCGAGATCGCCGCCCTGCTCGCGGCCTGCCCTCGATTGAAGGTGCTCGCGACCAGCCGGGAACCGCTCCGCCTGCGCGCCGAGCACGTCCTCGAAACCCCGCCGCTGCCGGTGCCGTCCGTTGGCCCGGCGGGCGCATCGGCGCGGCTTCGAGCCGACACCGGCGGACGGTACGGGGCGGTGGCGCTCTTCGCCGAGCGCGCCGCCGCCGCGCGACCGGGCTTCGCCCTAACCGATGCCAACGCGACCGCGGTGGCCGCCGTCTGTGCCCGCCTCGACGGACTACCGCTGGCCATCGAGCTCGCCGCCGCCCGGTGCCGTCACCTGGCGCCGGCGGACCTCCTGCCCCGGCTCGATCGGCGGCTCTCGTTGCTGACCGCCGGACCGCGGGATCTGCCGGCCCGGCAGCGGACGCTGCGCGACGCGATCGCCTGGAGCCACGACCTCCTCTCCCCGGCGGAGCGGGCGCTGTTCCGCAGGCTCGCCGTCTTCGCCGGCGGGTTCGGCCTCGAAGCCGCCGCCGCCGTCTGCCCGGGGGCCGGGGGCCGCGGGGCCGATGAGGTGGCTGAGGGGGCGTGGGCGCTGGTCGACAAGAGCCTCCTCCGCCGCGACGACGGCCCGGACGCCGAGTGGCGTTTCGGGATGCTGGAGACGATCCGCGAGTTCGGGCTGGAGCACCTCGCCGCCCACGGCGAAGCCGAGGCCACCCGGCGGGCGCACGCCGCTTATTTCCGAGCGTTGGCGGAGCAGGCCGAGCAACACCTGGGAGGGGAAGGCCAAATCCCGTGGCTGGACCGGTTGCGGACCGAGCACGACAACCTCCGCGCCGCCCTCGACTGGACGTGCGAACGGCGGGACGCGAACTCGGCGTTGACGCTTGCCGGGTCACTCGCCGACTTCTGGCGGATGGGGGGCCACCTCGGGGAGGGACGGGCCTGGCTGGAGCGCGCCCTCGCACTCGCCCCTGACGAGATCACTCCGGCTCGGGCACGGGCGCTGCAGGGCGCTGGCACCCTCGCCCAGGCG
>CADCWF010000269.1 GCA_902806345.1 uncultured Thermomicrobiales bacterium | reverse complement strand
GGGACGGTGATGCTAACTGGCGCCACGGTCGACGGCTTCGTCGCCGCCTCGTTTGCCGGCATCGGGGGCTGGCTGCCGGTTAGCGCCGTCGCCTGATTCCCTCGCCCGGTGGCGAGGTCAACCCGAGGGCGAGGCCAGCGTGCCATCCGCTCACGCTTCCCACCCCCGCGCCGGTTTGTCCTGATGGCGCTCCGCCGTCCCTCTCCTTCCCAATGCGGGACCTTCGCCCCAAGGGCGGCGGCGCGATCTCACCGCACCAGGCACAGCGGCCGCACCGCGGAGCATCCGCCGTACCGACCGCCCCTCAATTCCGTAACAACCGGCGCCCGAGGATCCACTCGCCGGGTCGGGACCGGGGGCACGGGGCTTGAAGGAACCGCACCCGTCCGCGATCATGGGTGCCGAACCAATCCTACGGTCGTCGACCGAGGTCCCGATGGTCGCACCGCTGCGCAAGCCGCCGGCGCCTGTGCCCCTGCCGCTCGCCCCGCGGATTCCCGCGGCGGCTGTCCTGCCGCGTCCGTTGACCTCGCTGGTCGGACGGGAGCGCGAGGCCGCCGCTGTCCGCGACCTGCTCCTGCGCGACGACGAGCGCCTCGTCACCTTGGTCGGGCCCGGCGGCGTCGGCAAGACCCGACTCGCCCTCCGGGTAGCGGAGGATATCGGCCGCGAGTTCGCCGACGGGGTCGTCTTCGTGCCGCTGGCCGCCGTCACCGACCCCGTCCTGCTGCCCGCGGCCATCGCCCGCGAGGTCGGCATCCACGAGGCGGGCGTCCGGCCGGTGCTCGCGAGCCTGGAGAGGCTGCTCCGGGATCGGCACCTCCTGCTGGTGCTCGACAACCTCGAGCAGGTGCTGCCGGCCGCGCCCGCCGTCGCTGGGCTGCTCGCCGCCTGCCCCCGCCTGGCCGTGCTGGCGACGAGCCGCGCGGCGCTACGCCTATCCGGGGAATGCGAGTTCCCGGTGCCGCCCCTCGCGCTGCCCCATCTCCCCCCCGGCGTGGGGACGGAACCGGCCGACGCCGACGCGGTCCGGTTGTTCGCCCTCCGGGCCCGGTCCGTCAAACCCGGCTTTGCGCTCACGGCCGACAACGTCCCCGTCGTGGCAGCCATCTGCCGGCGGCTGGACGGCCTTCCGTTGGCGATCGAGCTGGCCGCCGCCCGCGTCAAGATCCTCCCCCCGCCGGCCCTGTTGGCCCGCCTGGGGGGGCGCCTCGACCTGCTCGCCCACGGCCCCCACGACCTGCCCGCCCGCCAGCGGACGATGCGCGACGCGGTGGCCTGGAGTTACGACCTCCTCAGCACGGAGGAACGGGCTCTGTTCCGGCGGCTGTCGGTCTTCGTCGGCGGCTTCGACCTGGAGGCGGCCGAGGCGGTCGCCGGGGAGGGGGAAGGCCAGGGGATCGACCCCCTGGGCGGCGTCGCCGCCCTGGTCGACCATAGCCTGGTTCGGCCGGCCGAATCCGCGGACGGAGAGCCGCGGTTCGAGCTGCTTGAGACGATCCGCGCCTACGGGTTGGAGCGCCTGGCCGAGAGCGGCGAGGAGCAGCAATTCCGCAACGCCCACACGGCTCACTTCCTCGCCATGGCCTCCGAGGCGTGCGCCGCCGTCGAGGGTGCTGGACGGGCCGCCGCCCGCGGGCGGGTCGCACGCGAGCACGACAACCTGCGGGCCGCGCTGGCCTGGGCGGTGGAGCGCGGGGACGCCGAGGTTGCCCAACGCCTGGCGACCCACCTGGCCCGGTTCTGGGTCGTCTTGGGTCACGTCGAGGAGGGCCGTGCCTGGCTCGACCGCGCAACGGCGCTCCGCGGCCCGTCGGCACCGGAGACCCGCGCCGACGGGCTCTGCTGGGCGGCCCAGTTCGCGAGCCACCAGGATGCCGCGGACCGGGCCGAGTGCCTGGCCACCGAGGCGTTGGCCGTCGCGCGCGAGGGCGGCTACGAGCGCGGCGTGGCGATGGCGCTGTACCAGCTCGGCCAGGCGGAGTACCGTCGGGGCAACCTGGCCACGGCCGCGGCGCGCTACAAGGACGCCCTCGCCCGCTTCCGGCGCCTGGACGAGCCGGTCTGGGAGGGGTCCGCGCTGCGCGACCTCGGGGTGGTGGCCGGCGCCCGGAACGAGCACGACCAGGCAACGGCCTACCACGAGGAGGCGCTGGCGGTTTGGCGCCGGCTCGACCACCCCTGGGGGGTCCCCGCCGCCCTGCGGGACCTTGCCGACGAGGCCCTGTGCCGGGGGGACGCAGCGGCCGCGCTGCCGCTCTACCGGGAGAGCCTCGGGCGGTGGCGGGTGCTCGGGGAGACGCTGCACGTCCCGGGCGCGCTGCTCGGTCCGGCGACCGTGGCGTTGGAGAGCGGTCAGGCCGCGCGCGCGGCGCGGCTACTCGGGGCGTCGGCCGCGCTCCACGAGGTGATCGGCGTCGTTCCTCCGGCAGGCCTGCCTGGCGACCTGGGGAACGGGCCCGAGCGGGCCCGAGCGGCGCTGGGGGAGGCGGCGTTCGAGGCCGCCTGGGCGGCCGGCCGTGCCTTTTCGGTCGATGAGGCCATCGCCGACGCGCTCGCGGTCGCGGCACCGGCGCCATCCTCTCCCGCCACCACCGGGGACGACCTTGGGCTGACCGGGCGCGAGCGGGAGGTGCTGCAACTGCTCGCCGAGGGCCGCCCCAACCGCGACATCGCCGACGCGCTCTCCATCAGCCCGCGGACCGTCGGCAAGCACGTGGAGGGCATCCTCGCCAAGCTCGGCGTCGAGAACCGGGCCGCGGCGGTTGGGTACGCCCTGCGGCACGGCCTCGTCTGACGGCCACCCAGGCGGCGATCACCGCGGGCGGGTGCCTCGCCAGGCCAACCCCGCAACTCCCCGTCTAGGTCGGACTGCCGAACCGACCCGCGCCCGACGGCCCCTACCCCCGCCGAGGCCGTCCCGTCGTCGTCGATGACACCAGGATCGGGGTCTCGACGGGGGCACCGCCCCACATCCTCGACGAACTCCGCCCGTCGACGTGACGACGGCCCGCCGCTACGGTTCGAGCGGGCTCGGCGTGACCATCGCCAAACGACTCGTGGATCTTCACGGCGGGACGGTCTCGGACCGGGGGCGAGCCTGACGTCGACAGCACCTTCACTGACCCGTTGCCTCACGGAACCTGGCAGTGGCGTTATGGGTCGTCGGAGGGCGGCGAGCGGCGGTGGCACCGTACGGTCGAGTCTCTGTCACCTTACGGAGCCGCAGAGCCCTACGCTGACGAAGGTCGAGGCGGGAACGCCCCTGCGCGTCGCGCTAGAACTAGGGGAGGCTGTCCGCGGTCTCCGAGTCGCCATTGCACGCTAGGCGCGGGAGCGGGGCCTCGCCGTCGAGACGGTGGGGGGGGTGGACTTC
>CADCWF010000268.1 GCA_902806345.1 uncultured Thermomicrobiales bacterium | reverse complement strand
ACGTCAGGAACTCCGGCGCGTCCGGCAACCCCTCCAGCAGCGGCGGGCCGGCGGCTAGGCCCGTCTCCGGGTCGAAGCAGAGGACGCGACGGCCGGTGCGGTCGGCGACGTAGAGCAGCCCGTCCGGCCCCCAGGCGAGCCCGGCCGGCGTCTCCAGGCCTCCCGCCTTCGCCGCCACCCGCGTCGCCACCTCGCCGCTGACGGGGTCGAGCGCGACGACGGTGCCGGAGTCGCGGTCGCCGACCAGCAGCAGCCCCCGCTCGGGCCAGGCCAGGAGGTGGACCGGCGTCCGGAGCGGGTGGCCGCCGTAGGAGCGCAGGCGGTGGCCCGTCTCCGGGTCGTAGGCGTTGACGGCGCCGGCCGCCCGGTCGGCGACGTAGAGGCGGCGGTCCGGACCGAAGAGGGCGTGGCGGACCGCCTCCAGCCCGCCGGCGACGTGGCGGGCCGAGGGGACGAAGGTGCCGGGGTGGAAGGTGCCGGCCGGCCAGGCGGCGAGTGCGGGCGGGATCGGCATCGGCGTCCCCGGTTCGCCCTCGGTCGCGGCCGGCCCGTGGTAGCGGCCGACGACGTCGGTGTCCTGGCTCGGCACGTAGAGGTGGCCGTCCGGGCCGAAGGCGACGTGGAACGGGTGGGTCAGGCCGGGGTTGGCCCGGTGGTGCTCGGAGAAGACGGCGCGGAAGGGGTGGCGGCCGTGTCCGTCCGGCATGCCGCCGAAGCGGAGGATCTGGCTGCTGCCCTTGTAGGCGTTGGCGACGTAGAGATCCCCGTCGGGGCCGAAGGCGAAGCCGCGCAGCTCCCGCAGGGCGGTGCCGTCCGGCAGCGCGTCGACGGCCAACACCTTGCCGAGCGGCTCGCCGGCCGCCGAGAAGGCGTGCAGGTTGTTCCAGGCGTGGCGGCCCTCGCCGCCGTGGAAGGAGAGGTACCACTTGCCCCCGCCCGATCCCGAGAGGCCCATGGGACGGTCGGGCGCATCGGCGGGGTGCGGGGCCGGGTCGTCATCGTGATCGTGGTCGTGCATGGCCCGATAGTAGCCGGATGCCGGCCACGTGCCAGTGCCGGGACGCCGCAGCTCCACCCCGTCGCGCCTTCGGTCACGGGAGCATCTCCCGCGCCGCCCGGTGACCAGAACGGCGAGCGGGGCGAAGGGGCCGAGCAGCGCGGCGAGCAGGGCGAAGCGCAGCGCGACGATGGACACCTCCCCGCCGCCGTCCCCCACCGCTGTCGTGGTACGGTGCCCGCCGTGCCCGACGGCCGCTCAGCAGGAGGACCGATGCCCCCGTCCCGGTCGATCCGCCTCGTCACCTTCGACCTCTACGACACCCTGATCGAGATCAACCCACCGCGTTGGGAGCGGCTGCGGCAAGCGCTCGCAAGCGAGGGGATCGCGGGGGACCCGCTGCGGCTGCGCGAGGCGGACCGGATCGCCGAGGACTACTACACCGTCGAGAACGGGGCGCGCCCGATCCGCGACCGCGCCGCCGACGAGCGGATCGCCTTCCGGGTCGAGCACATGCGGCGCTGGCTGGCCGCCGCCGGCCTGCCGGACGACGAGGCGACGACGCGGCGGGTCCGCGCCCGCTACGTCTCCGAGTTCGAGGAGATGCCCGACCACCACCACTTCCGCCTCTTCGACGACGTGATGCCCGCCCTCCTCAAGCTGCGCGCGGCCGGCATCCGGACGGCGCTCATCTCCAACGCCGACGAGGACGTGACCGTGATCGCGCTCCACTTCGCCTTCGCCGACCGGATGGACGTCATCGTCACCTCGGCCCTCGTCGGCTACGAGAAGCCCGACCCCCGGACCTTCCGCGCCGCGCTCGACCCGCTCGGCGTCGCCCCGGCCGAGGCGCTCCACGTCGGCGACCAGCCGAAGTCGGACGTCGCCGGCGCCCGCGGCGTCGGCATGCAGACGGCGCTGATCGACCGCTACGGCCGCTTCGCCGACCACGACGGCCGTCGCGTCGCGTCCCTGACCGAGCTGGCCGACCAGGTACTCGCCGGTTAGCGCCCCGGTCCGGTTCTCCCCGCGGCGACGGCCCCTCGACCGTCCGGACCTCCCGTCTCCCCGGGCCGGCGCTCCGCCCGTCGGGGTCCACCCGCACCGCGGCCACCGACCGGCGCCGCCGCGACCAGGAAGCTCCGTGCGCGAAGCCGCCGAGGCGGTGGTCGGCCGACCCACGCCGGAGGTCCGGAGCCACGGCGCTCTGCGGCCACCCCTACCCGCGAGCGCGTAACCCTGAGGCGACCAGCCACGCCCCGAGGACGGCGGCCGTGGCGCCAATCGCGATCCACTCGCCCTGGTCGTTCATGAAGCTCTCGCCGGGGAAGACGCCGATCCCCTGCAGTACCCAGACCGCGCCCAGCAGCACGAGCAGCACCCCGAGCCCGATCCGCACCCCCGGCCGCTCCGTCAGCATCTCCGACCCCCGCTCGCCCCGATCGCCGTCGGACTATCGTAAGCTGGTCTCCGCGTCCCCTCCTGCGACGACGCCAGGCCCACTACCGCGAACCGCATCCGGAAACGCCGTTCGGTCCGGACCGCGAGAAGGGGAGCCACGCCGCGGCCACCGCGATCGAGACCGAGACGGAGACCAGGGATGCCCCGCTCGTCCGGCTCGAGAGCCGGTGGGCCGACGCCGCCGGCCACCGCTGGCACGCCCGCGTTGCGACCGGGGCGGCGCCGGCCGGGCCGCCGCCGGTGGTGCTCGTCCACGGCCTCGGCGTCTCCAGCCGCTACATGATCCCGACCGCCCGCCGCCTGGCCCGGTTCTTCCCGACCTACGCCCCGGATTTCCCCGGATTCGGTCGCTCCGGGCGGCCGAAGCCCGCCCTCCGTCTGCCCGAGCTCGCCGACGGGCTGGTCGCCCGGCTCGACGCCGCCGGGCTCGACCGGCCCGTCCTGCTCGCCAACTCGCTCGGCTGCCAGGTCGTCGTCGACCTCGCCCTCCGCCACCCGGCGCGCCTCTCCTGCGCCATCCTGGTCGGCCCCACCGGCGACCCGGAGGCGGCGGGGCTGCCCGGCATGGTCGGCCGGCTCCTGCTCGACGTGCCGCGCGAACCCCTCTCGGCGCTGCCGCTCCAGGCGTTCGACTACCTCACCGCCGGGCCGCTGCGCAACCTGCGGACCGCCCGCGAGATGGTGCGGGACCCGTTCGTCGCCAAGCTGCCGTTCGTCCCCCACCCGGTCCTCGTCGTCCGCGGCGAACGCGACCCGATCGCGCCCCAGCGGTGGGTGGCCGAGGTGGCCGACCTCTTGCCCCGCGGGGAGGTCGCGGTGGTCCCCGGCGCGGCCCACATCGTCAACTACAGCCACCCGGAGGCGCTGGTCGCGCTGACCCGGGGCTTCGTCGCCCGCCACCTCCCCCCGGGCGCTCGCTGATGCGCGGCCGCACCGCGAACCGGCCGCCCGAACCGGAACGCCACCGGATCGAGATCGGGGGCGCGGGCATCGCCTACCGCGTCCTCGGCGACGGCCCGCCGGTCGTGCTGGTCCACGGGCTGGCGGGGTCGGGCCGCTGGTGGGAGCGCAATGTCGGCCCCTTGGCGGAGCGGTTCCGGGTCTTCGTCGTCGACCTCCCCGGCTTCGGCGGCAACCGGGTCGGCGCCCCCTTCGCGCTCGTCGAGACCCCCGCCCTCCTCGCCGCCTGGCTCGACCGGCTGGGGCTGGGGCGGGTCGCCCTCGTCGGCCACTCGATGGGCGGCCGCGTCGCCGCCGAACTGGCCGCCGAGGCACCGGAGCGGGTGGCCCGGCTGGTCCTGGTCGACGCCGCGATCTTCCCCGCTGGGCCGGATTGGCCGGTCCGACCGTGGAGGCTGGCCGGGGCGCTCCGCCGCGTCCCGCCCGGCTTCGTTCCGATCCTGGCGGCGGATGCGGCGCGGGCCGGCCCCTGGACGCTGCTCCGGGCGGGCCACGCCCTGCTGACGACCGGGGTCGAGGCCAAGCTGCCCCGGATCGTGGCGCCCACCCTCGTCGTCTGGGGCGACCGCGACTCGATCGTGCCGCCCTCCGTCGGCGAGCGCCTGACCGCGCTCGTGCCGGGCGGGCGGTTGGTCGTCCTGGCGGGGGGCGACCACTCGCCGATGTGGAGCCGGGCCGACGCGTTCAACGCCGCCATCCTCGAGTTCCTGACGGAGGCGGAGCCAGCGGACGAGGGATGGGCCTGAGCGCATCGCCCCCAATCCGATCCGGTCACCGCGACGACCCGGGGCTGACGGCCATGTGCTCGGCCCCGTCCGGCAGCCCGGTCCGGCAGCGAGCGCCGTTGTTCCCAATCACCAAGAACGCACCCTCGATCAGGCCCAACGCCTAGGCAGCGCAGCGCGGCAACCACTTGACCGCAGGCGATGCCACCCGTAGGATGCGGCTTGGCGCCGGTGATGCCCGGTGCCCCGCGCCGCCGGGTGCGGCCGTCGTCCCGTCCGCGAGGAGCGCGTTATGTCGAAGACCGCCACTGCCCTCCGGATGCGCGTCGCGACGGCGAACCGGCTGGCCTCCTAACCGCCCCATCCCGATCGACGCGCCGAACCCGAACCGCCGACCCCCGGCGGGCATGCCGCCGTGCGCGGCATCGGTTCGGCGCCCCTCGAGCGATCCCCTCCCGTAGGCCACCCGCCGCCGCGCGACGCGCGCCCACCTGCCGTGCCGGCGGGGAGCGACCCCCTGGGTCGTCGCCCCCACCAGCCGGTGGGCCGCTGCCGTGCGTCCGGTTCGCCCATCGCACCCCGGACGTGGCCGCCGGCACCCGAACCAACCGACCGCGGACCCCGGTTGGAGATCCGCGCCCGGACGTCCCGAGACGCGGGGCGTCATACCCGGAGGGGATTCCATGACCGCTGCCATTTGCCTTCGATCGAACCGACCGACCGCCTTTCCGATCGGGGGATCATCGAAGTGCCACGCCTTGCGCCAGACGACCTGGCCCGCCTGCTCGACGGCGACGAGATCGCCACGCCCCAAGCGACCTACGCGACCCGGCCGCCGCGGCGCCCGGCCGACGCCGGTCCGCCGCGGGTGCGGGTGCGCCGCAACGAGGCCGCCCCGTTCCGTTGCGGCCGCTGTCGCCGGATGGTCGGCCAGACCGTCTCCGGCGGCCGCCACCGCAACCACTGCCCGTTCTGCCTCACCTCCCGGCACGTCGACCTGCGGCGACCGGGGGACCGCGCCAACCCCTGCCGCGCCCTGATGGCGCCGCTCGGGGTGGCCTACAAGACCGACGGCGAGCAACTCGTCGTCCACCGCTGCAACGGCTGCGAGGCCGTCCGCCGGACGCGGGTCGCCGCCGACGACGACCCGGTCGCGCTGCTGAGGCTGCCGCCTTTCGCCGGGGATGCGGCCGAGCCGGCGGTCGAGGAGGAAGCCATCGCCTGATCCACCGGTGGGTCCGGGGACGCGCGTCCCCGGGCCCGCCCTCCCGCTCTTCGCGCCGCTCATTCGCGCCGCGCGACCGATCGATCCGCGCTACCCGGTCGCCAGCCCGAGACCGGCCAGGTACTCGCGGCTGCGGCCGACAGCCGCCAGGGGATCGCCGGCGACCTCGTCCAGCTCGACGACCGCCCACTCCGCCCCGGGCGCGGCGGCGAGGACCGCGGGGATGTCCAGCATCCCCTCCCCCAGCGGCACCATCGGCTCGTGCCGCCGCAGCGGCCCGTCCTTGAGGTGCAGCAACCCCAGCCGATCCCCCAGCTCCGCCGCCGTGGCCGCCGGGTCCAGCCCGGCGACCGCGGTCCAGTAGGCGTCGAGCTCCCAACCGACGGCCGGGTCGAGCTCGGCCAGCAGGACCCGGTAGGCGAACGTCTCCCCGACCGGTTCGCATTCCCACCAGTGGTTGTGGATGGCGAAGGCGAGGCCGTGGGCGACGGCAACGGCGTTGGCCTCGTTGAACTCGGCGGCGAGGCGGCGGATGCCGTCGAGGGACCCGTAGCGGGGGTCGCGGGGCCAGCCGTGCCAGACGATGCGGGGGGCGCATAGAGCGTCGGCGGCGCGCAGCACGGCGTCGGTGGCGGCGCCCAACGGCAGCGGCGTATGGGCGGCGAAGACCTCCACCCCCAACGCGCGCAGCTCCCGCGCGGCCGTGGCCGTGGCGACCTCGTCGGCGAAGAAGGCGGTCTCGACCCCGGCGAACCCGAGGTCGGCGACCCACCGCAGAGTGCCGGCGAGGTCGCGCCCGAGCAGGTCGCGCACGGTGTAGAGCTGGAGCCCGATCCGCGCCGTCACTGGTTCATCCCTTCCCATCCTTCCGGCCATCCTCGGGCGCCGCGAGACGACCACTCAACCATACCCGCGCCGGCGGGGGCACGGAGGCCGCGCCGCCGGCTCCGAGGGAGCCGATAATGCGGACGTCGGTGCCGACGGGTCTGGTGGTCGCGCCTACCGGCTGGCGGAGGAGCGGAGGAGGTCGGCGGTGCACGCGCGGGTCACGGCGGGGCGGGTCCAACCGGGGCAGTTGGCGGCGGTGTCGCGGATCGTGCGGGAGGAGTTGTTGCCGCGGGCGCGAGTCCAGGCCGGATTCCGCGGCTTCGTCGAGCTGGCGGACGAGGCATCGGGGTCGTTCCAGTTGCTGACGCTGTGGGAGACGGAGGCGACGATGGAGGCGAGCGAGGAGGCCGGGTATTACCGCGCCCAGTTGGCGAAGCTGGAGGCGGCGCTGCGCGGGCAACCGACGCGGGAGACCTTCGCGGTGGCGCTCTGGGAGCTGGCGGATGGCGACACGGGGGAGCACTGACCTCCGAGCCGGGGTCCGGGTTGGGCAGGCGCCACCGGATCGGTCGCGAGGCCAAGGCCGATTGGGCCGGACCCCGTTCCGCGTTGCCCGACACGGCCGGCGAGGCTCTGGGGCTGGTGGGCCGCCCGTGCATGGCGTCGGCGGCGAAGCCGGGGCGCTCCCGACCCCGGGCGACCCTCCGTTCCAGTGCCTCCCGACAGGCCACGGACACCGCCGTCCCCCGGCAGGCTTGCTCGTAGCGCGGCGGCGGGTCCGGAAACGGCTCAGCGACGAAGCGGAGATCGTGCTCGCGGACGAGCGGAGCCAGGCGCCGAGGTGCCGGACGACGACGTGCCGTGCCGCCGAGTCGCCATTGCGACGACCCCGATCTCTTCGGTGAAGTCCGTGAGGCCGGGGAGGACCGGCGCCAGGAAGACGCCGTAGGTCACCTCGCTTACTGAAGTCTCGCGATCTGCAGGATCGGTGCGGGGCGTGACAGGTCTCCGGGGCCCGCTGCTCGACCCGGCAAGCCGCCAAGGGTGGCAAGGGTCTTGCCGAGGGGTCGGGGCTGACAATGTCTGCCGGTACACGCCGCCGGACCCGCGATCCCCAGTACCACCGTTCCGGCCGCCGTCACGTGATGACGGCAGGCGGCCCGGATCACGAGCGGGGCCGCAGGATTCAAGACGGCCGTTCGGGACGCTCTGGCGGGGCCGCCGGCAGCATGCGGAGCGGAAGCGCCTCCGGGGCGGCGGGCGTCGCCGGCAACGGCTCGGTCCGCTTCGCGTGGGACATTAGCGTCCTCGTCGAGGCCCGCCTGGTGAGGCGAGGTCACGGCGGGCGACATCCGCGGCGAGGTATCGGCCCGAGCTTGGGGGTGGTGAATGAACAGGTTGTGGGTTTCGTTCGCCGCCGCGCTCCCCTTGGCTCTTGCCCTTGCGCTGGCCGGCGGGGCCGCGGTCCCGAGCGCGGGCCAAGAGGCCGGTCCCGCAACGCCACCGGCGGCCGACGGGCCGGCGGAGACCGGCCCCAGCGCCTGCCTCGTCGAGCCGCGACCCATCGCCGAGGTCGTGACCCTGGTCGGCACCGCTGTCCCGGGAGGACCGCAAGTCTCCCCCGCGACGCCGCCCCCAGTCTCCCCGCCGGGCGGCGAACCGGCCGACCCCGCTACTGCCGCCGCCGTTGAAGCCACCCTCCGCGAGCTCGTCGCCTGCCTCGAGCTGGGGGAATTCGGGCGCGCCTACGCCCTCTACACCGACGGCTTCTTGCGCCGGACGGTGGGACCGCTCGACGAGGACCAGTTGGCGCTCTTGGAGGGGATCGGGTTCCCGAAAGCGGGGGAACGGACGCCGCCGGCGCTGGAGATCCTGGAGGTCCGGCAGCCGGAGACGGGGCGGGTGTCCGTGTTGGCGCGGGTCGCGGCGGCTGACGCCGGCACCCCCCGTCTGCGCGCGTTCGCGCTCGTCCAGGAGGGCGGGCGGTGGCGGATCGACGGCGCGGCCGACGTGGCGGGCGTCGGGACGCCCTCCCCGTGACGGCCCTTCAGCGATCGACAAGGAGGAACGGCGATGGCCGCCGCCGGGAAGGTAGGGCAGCGGCGTGCCCGCCGACCCGACTCCTCCTTGCCGGCCCACACGCCCAAGTGCCTCCCGAACTTCCCGAGGAGGTGGGCCCGGGGCGCCCAGGCTGAACCGGGCCATGCACCGGGGACAGGGCATCTCCTCCTCGGCGCGGACCCGGCGCTGACGGCCGAGCGCTGGCGGCGCGGCCAGGTCGGCTCGTTCCGGTTCCTCGACCCACCACCGCTCAACGAACGGACGATTGAGAGCGCCACCGCAGGGTGCCCCCGCGGTGGACCTGGCCGACCGACGAGCAGGCCGTCGACCCGAGCCACGAGACGGTCTCCGCCGACGTCACTCGGGCCGTCGCCGACCGCCTCGTGGCAAGCCTCCCAGGCGCCCCCGGCCGAGCCGGCTCCTGACGGGGCTCCTGACGCTGCCGACCAAGGCGCCCCGGCCGCGCCCGCCGTGGGCCGAGCACCAGGACGCCCCACAGCGAGCGGAGCCCGGTTGTCCGCGAGGAGCCGTGTCGCTCAGCAGCGTCCGCGGCCGAGCCGGTCGGCCCGAACGGTGCTACCAGGCAACGACGTGCGGCTCGATCGGGACGGTTCAGGCACCTCGGAGCAGCGGCAGGAAGCAGCGCCGCACCTCGGAGGCGCCCCGCAGGCTGGGCTCGATCGTGCTCGCGTACCAGGACGGATCGCCCCCCAGGAAGTGGGCGTGGAGGTCGGCGAGTGCCCCGTATCGCCTGGCTGCCTCGGCGAGGACGGCGTTGATGCGCCAGTGGTTCTCGCGGGCGACCGCGGGGGCGACGCCGGTGAAGTTGGCGGCATCGTCGCCGAAGGTGGGGTCGTAGACGTTGCCGACGAAGACCGGGCGGATCGGGAGGCCTCGCAGGAAAGCGTCGAGCGCCTCGGCGAACGCGTCGATGCCCGACTCGTCGTCGGCCAGCAGGGCCCGCAGCAGGTCGTTGCCGCCGACCGTCAGGAGCGCGGCGACCCGTCCGGTCGGGGCCAGACCCCGCGCCTGCCGCGGGAGGTCGTCGACCGTGGCGCCGTCGACGGCGCGGTGATCGAGCCGGGTCGGGCCGAGGGCGGACAGATCGCGCCCCTGAAACTCGGGGAACCGCCGGTCGTCGTTGCGGACCAGGAGCTGACCCGGGTTGAGGCCGGCCTCGTTGTACCACCCGCAGTCGAGGATTGAGTCGCCGAAGGTGTAGAGGGTGAACGGCGCAGCTCCATCGCCCGTAGCGGCGGGGGGTGAAGTAGGCGTCGCGACTGGTCGGGTCCGGTCCATGCTCGCAAGGTCCCCAGGGTCGTTTGGGGTGGGCATTCTCCCCATCCCCCGCCCGGTCCGTGCCCGGAGGGCGCCAGCAAGCGCCTCGTGCAACCTCGTCCTCGGGCGGTTGCCCGATCCGTACCGGCAGGCAACCGATGCCGGGAAGCGGTCTCCCGGGCTCCTCGCCATCGTCGAGCCGCCGACCCTCCAGCCGACGCCGCCCGTCGCCGTCGCGGCCAAGCCCTGTTCGGCGCGACTGAGAAGCAACCAGCACGACCATCGCCGCCTGGCCGGGCTCGGGCGCCGCATCGCTCGTCGTCCTCGTCGATCCCGCGATTCGGCCGCCGTCCGTCGAGCCGGACATCGGCCGCTAGTACGCCACCAGCTCCGGCTCGGAGTGCTCCTTCCAGCCCATGACCTTGGTGTCGTGCAGCCAGAAGAGCGGCCCCTTCCCCTCCTCGCTCTCGTTCGCGTCCCGCTCCACCAGGGGCCGGACCTCGTCCAGCAGCCGGTCCAGCTCGGCCTCGTCGAGCGGCCGGAAGGCCGCCGCATCGGCGACGATCTCCTCGACCTGCTCGGGCGTGTTCAGGCCGACGATGGCCAGGGACACGCCGGGGAGGCCGAGGGAGTAGCGGAGCGCCAGGTCGCGGCTGCGGAACTCGCCGTGCCCCAGTACCTTCATCGCGATCACCCCGGCGTTGCGCTCGACCGCGACCGGCAGCAGGGACGCCTCGGGACCGCTGACGAGCCGGTCGGCGGCGCCGAGCGCAACCAGGACGGTGTCGAAGGGGTAGCGGCGCAGCGCCTGGGCGAGGATGTCCGGCCGGGCGTGGCCGGTGATGCCGACGAAGCGGACCAAGCCCTGGTCGCGCGCCTCCTCCAGGGCGGCGACTGCGCCGTCCGGGGCCAGCACCTGTTCGAGGTCCGCCGCCGCATTGACGGCGTGGACCTGGATCAGGTCGACGTGGTCGGTCTGGAGCCGGTTGAGGGACTCCTTCAGCTCGTCCAGCACGTCGGCCTTGCGCCGCCGATTGATCTTGGTGGCCAGGAAGACCTCGCCGCGCCGCTCGCGCATCACCTCGCCGACGTGGGGCTCGCTGCCGTAGTCGGGCGAGGTGTCGAGGTAGGTGATGCCGAGGTCGATCGCGCGGTGGAGGCAGGCGACGGCGTGCGCCCGCTCCACGTCGGGCTTGCCGAGCGGCGCCGTCCCGTAGCCGACGAGGGGCACGGTGACGCCGGTGGCGCCGAGCGGGCGGGCGGGCTGGAGGAGCGGCGGCATCACTGGTCTCCTGCCGAAAGCACCCCGGTCGGACGCGGCGCCCACCGGTCCCGCCCCATCCGCACATCCGACGCCACGGTTCCGGCCCAACTAGCCGGCCCGACACGCGCCCCTTGGCACATGCCTTGCTCGATCACCTGCTACGCGAGCCCATCTCCTCAAGGTGCAGCGACGCGCCGAGCCGACGACGTACAGGAGGAACGAGACGATGACCAGCGATCGAGTCCGCCGCCATCGGGGCGAGGCGGAGTTGAACCGACGACGGCTGCTGGGTGGAGCACTCGGCCTGGCTGGCGGGGTCGCCGTGGGAGGCCGCCGCTCGCTCGCCGCCCCGGCCGCCGGGCAGGACGCCTTTGACTGGAAACGGTTCGAGGGCAGCCAGATCCGGCTGCTGGCCAACGCCCACCCCTGGACCAACAGCGTCAAGCCGGTGCTTGGCGAGTTCCAGGAGTTGACCGGCATCCAGATCCAGGAAGAGGACCTCCCGGAGGCCCAGTTCCGCCAGAAGCTAACGACCGAGTTGTCGCAGGGAACCGGCAGCGTCGACGTCATGATGTCGGCGCCGGCCCAGGAAGGCCTCAAGTACGACCAGGCCGGCTGGTACGAGCCGCTCGACCGCTTCGTCCAGGACCCGACGCTGACCGCGCCGGACTACGACTTTGCCGACTTCTCGCCCCGTCCGATCGAGATGCAGACCGTCAACGGCAAGCTGATCGGCATCCCCGTCCAGCTCGAGTCGACGATGATCATCTACCGCAAGGACCTCTTCGAGGAGAAGGGGATCGAGGCGCCGGCCACGTTTGCCGACCTGGAGGCGGCGGCCCAGGCGCTGCACGACCCGGACAACCGGCTCTTCGGCGTCGGCCTCCGGGGCAAGGGGGCGGCCGCGACCTCGCAGTGGGCGTCGTTCCTGTATGGGTTCGGCGGCGACTGGCTCGGACAGGACGGCCAGCCGGCCCTCGCCTCCCAGCCCGCCATCGACGCCTTCACCTACTACGGCAACCTGGCCCGCAACTACGGCCCGCGGGGGGTGGAGAACAACTCCTGGGCCGAGAACGTCGCCCTCTTCCAGCAGGGGCAGTTGGGGATCCTGGTCGACGCCTCGGTCTTCAAGGTCAACGTCGAGGACCCGACGGCCTCGACCGTGGCCGGTAAGGTCGGCTACGCCGCGTTCCCGGAGGGGCCGGCCGCGCACGACGTCGCCTTGTTCACCTGGGGCCTCTCGATCCCGGCCTCCTCGAAGAACAAGGAGGCCGCCTGGTACTTCCTCCAGTGGGCGACCAGCAAGGCCCAGAACCTGGCGCTGCTCCAGAAGGGGATCCCGGTGGCCCGGCAGTCGGCCTGGCAGGACCCGGCCTACACCGAGGGCTCCAACAAGGAGTTCGACCAGGCCCAGCAGACCTCGATCGAGATCAGCAAGCACACCTCCAACCCGCCGGTCGTTTCGGTCCAGGAGGTGCGCGATGCGGTCGGTCCGGTGATCGTCGCCGCGATCCAGGGCGGGGACGTGGCGGGCGCCGCCCAGCAGGCGAACGAGGCATTCAAGAACATCGTGGCGCAGTCGGGCTAGGCGGTGGCAATCCACCGATCCGAACCGACAGCGACAACGCGAGGCGTGCCGCAGGGAGCGGCACGCCTCCCCGCGCCTGGCCGGTCGCCGTGGTCGCGCCTCGCCGCCTTCGTCGAGCGCCGCCCGGACAAGGTCTTCCCGGCGCCCGCGATCGCCTTCCTCTTGCTGACGATGCTCTTCCCGGTCGCCTACACGCTCTACATGAGCGTCCAGCAGTGGGAGTTCTCCGCGCTTGACCCGCCGACCTACATCGGGCTCCAGAACTACGCCAACTACCTCTTCAACGATCCCCGCTTCTGGCCGTCGGTCTGGCGCACCTTCTACTTCACCCTGCTGGCGGTCTCGGTCGAGACCGTCCTCGGCGTCGCGATCGCGCTGATCTTCAACCGCGAGTTCCTGGGCAAGGGCCTGATCCGGACGATCTTCCTCTTCCCGATGGTCGCGACCCCGGTGGCGATCGCGCTGGTCTGGGCGACGATGTTCGACCCGAACCTCGGCGTCCTCGGCTACTTCGTCGAGCAATTGGGGTTGCCACCGATCTCCTGGACCAGCGACTCCCGGTGGGTGCTTCCGTCGCTGGCGCTCGTCGACATCTGGGAGTGGACGCCGTTCATCACCCTGATCACCCTGGCCGGCCTCTCGTCGCTCCCCTCCGAGCCCTACGAGGCGGCCCGGATCGACGGCGCCAGCCCGCGCCAGATCCTCTGGGACCTGACGCTGCCGATGCTGCGCCCGACGATCGTGGTCGCGGTCCTGTTCCGGGCCATCGACGCCCTCAAGACGTTCGACATCATCCAGGTCATCACCCAGGGCGGGGCCGACTACAGCTCGGAGACGCTCAACATCTACACGTTCCAGAACGCCTTCAACTACTACCACCTCGGCTACGCCTCGGCGATCCTCGTCTTCTTCTTCATGCTCGTCATGGGCGTGTCGATCCTGTTGCTACGGGTGCGGAGGGCAGCGGAATGAGCGCGACCGTCGCGACCGGGACCAGGGCGGTGGCGGACCAGCGCCAGCGATCCGGGCTCGCCGACTGGCTCCGCCGGATCGCGTTCTACGCCCTGGTGATCGTCATCCTCGTCCCGTTCCTGTTCGTCTTCTACTGGATGATCATCAACTCGTTCAAGACGCTCGTCGACGCCCAGGCCTGGCCGCCGAAGTTCTTCGGGTTCACCCCCACCCTCGACAACTACCGGGCCCTCTTCCAGGATCCCTCCAACCCGTTCCTCGACTTCACGATCAACAGCCTGATCATCGCCACCGGGGCGACGGTGCTCGGGCTGCTGCTCGGGCTGCCGGCGGCCTACAGCATCGCCCGCTACAAGCAGAACGGCCTAGGCCTGGCGATTCTGACCGCCCGCATCATGCCCGGCATCAGCTTCCTGGTGCCGCTCTACATCATCTTCTCGCGGCTGGGCATGATCGACACCTACGCCTCGCTCATCATCTCCCACCTGATCGTGACGATGCCGATCATCGTCTGGCTGATGGTCGGTTTCTTCGAGGATCTGCCCCGCGAGCTGGAAGAAGCGGCGCGGGTCGACGGTGCCGGCATCGTCGGCACCTTCGTCCGGATCAGCCTGCCGTTGAGCAAGGCCGGCATCGTCGCCTCGGCCATCCTCGCCTTCATCTTCTCCTGGAACAACTTCATGTTCTCCCTCGTCCTGACCTCGGTCAACACCAAGACCCTACCGGTCGCCGTCTTCAACTTCATGGGCTACTCGAGCATCAACTACGGGGCGATCAGCGCCGCGGCGGCGCTGATCACCCTGCCGGTGATCGTGCTCGTCCTCTTCGTCCAGCGGCACATCGTCCAGGGTCTGACGGCCGGCGGCATCAAGGGGTAGGGCGGCCCGAGCAACTCCTTGGCCGTCGCCCCACTGGCCGCCCGTCGGTGCGCCTCGTCTTGGTCACCGAGGTAGACGCTGGGCATCGGGGCCTGGCCGACCGGTCTCGACGGTGTCCACGGCCCGCGAGTAAGCGGACTCCCGCCACCTCGTCCCTCTCGCCACGACCGCGGGCATCGGGGTCACTCCGCTCGTCAGCCTCCGCGGAGGGACATGAGCAGGGGCAACTGGCGAGCGGTCCCGCTCGCCGTGACCGCTCCGTGTGCGCCACGGTCGGACGGGGGCCGGCGGTCGCGCATGGCGTCAGCGGCGAAGCCGTGGCGCTCGCGGATCCGGGCGACTCGGCGCTCCATCGCCGCCAGGTAGTCCGGGCGGATGTTCGTCCCCCGGTAGGCCCGCTCGTAGCGCGGCAGCAGGTCGGGGTAGGCCACGGCGACGAAGCCGAGGTAGTGCTCGCGGACCAGCGGGGCGAGGCGCAGCACGGACGTCCCAAAGGAGATCGCACCGTGGGCCTTGGCCGCGGCGGCGACGGCGTCGATCGAGTCAGCCGAGTCGGTGATGCCGGGGAGGATCGGGGCGAGGAACACCCCGCAGGGGACGCCGGCGTCGACGAGCCGCCGCATCACGGAGAGGCGCTTCGCGGGCGGCGGCGTCCCCGGCTCCACTGCGCGCCAGACGTCGGGATCGAGGGTCGTGACGGTGAAGTACACCGTCGCGTCGGCGACCCGGGCGAGCTCGGCCAGGAGGTCGG
The DNA here is from genome assembly GCA_902806345.1 of uncultured Thermomicrobiales bacterium. Taxonomy (GTDB): domain Bacteria; phylum Chloroflexota; class Chloroflexia; order Thermomicrobiales; family UBA6265; genus CADCWF01. Next base: position 6,098 of record CADCWF010000268.1, on the reverse strand, counting down.
CGTCGCGCAGGACGAGGGTGGACTTGGTGACGACGCTGGCCGGGGTGCGGCAGTCCCGCAGGGCCTCGAGCACGCGCCGGGTGATGCGGTAGCGGCCCTCGCAGGGCTGGTAGGCGTCGGTGGCGGTCCCGATGGCCACCGGTTCGCGCTGCCACGACCGCGATTGCAGTTCCCTTCGTAACGATTCGACGAAGTTCGTCTTGACGATGATCTTGGATGAGAAGTCCTTTCCGACGCTCATTCCATAATAGGTGTGCGTAGACCTCGCATAGCAATAGTGGCAGCCGTGGGTGCAGCCCCGGTAGGGGTTGAGCGACCACGCGAAGGGCATCCCCCGGACCCGGTTGAGGGCGGTCTTGCAGGTCGTCTCGTGGTAGCTCGCCATCGGCATGGCGAGATATTAGAACGGATGTTCGTTTTCGTCAACCGGCGTGCGGAGACCGCCCCCTGCCGGCTCCCTCCCGCCAGCCGGCTCTGGACCGCGCCCCCGCGGGATCACCCACCGCCGGGGGAACACCCTGCGTAGCCGCTTGCCGCTTGCCCTTGCCGCTTGCGCTTGCCGCTTGCCGCTTGCGGTTCGGAAAGGATGGTGCTCGTCCCTCCCCCTCGCCCGCCGTTCCCCGGAGGACGCCGGGTCGGCGTCTACGGCGCGACCGCCTGCCCGAGGTAGGCCCGCTGCACCGCCGGGTCGTCCAGCAGGTCGGCGGCGGCCCCGGTGAGCACGATGGCGCCGTTCTGGACGACGTAGGCGCGGTGGGCGATCGAGAGCGCCAGGGCGGCGTTCTGCTCGACCATGAAGACCGAGACCCCCTGCCGGTTGATCTCGGCGATCGTCTCCAGCACCCGGTCGACGAAGACCGGCGCCAGCCCCATCGTCGGCTCGTCCATGCAGATCAGGCGGGGCCGGCTCATCAGCGCCCGGGCGATCGCCAGCATCTGCTGCTCGCCGCCGCTCATCGTCCCCGCGAGCTGCCGCCGCCGCTCGGCCAGGCGCGGGAAGAGCGCGAACATCCGCTCCCGGTCCTCCTCCACGCCCGACCGGTCGGGGCGCAAAAAGGCGCCCATGAGGAGGTTCTCGTCGACGCTCATCTCGGGGAAGATCCGGCGCGCCTCCGGCACCGCCGCCAACCCGGCCCGGATCCGCTCCGCGGTCGGCCGCCGGGTGACGTCCTCGCCGTCCAGCAGGACCCGGCCGGCGGTGGGCGCCAGCAGCCCGAGGATCACCTTCATCGTCGTCGACTTGCCGGAGGCGTTGCCGCCGAGGAGCGAGACGATCTCACCCGCCCCGACCTCCAGCGAGACATCGGCCAGCGCCTGGGCGGGGCCGTAGAAGGCGTCGACCCCCTCCAGGCGGAGGAGCGGCGTGCCGGTCGGCGCGGCCGCGCGCTCCCCTCCCCGGACGTCAGTTGAGCGGGTCGCGTCTCGTTCGGGAACTGCGCGAGCGGCCGGCATGCTCCCCCGCCCCGGCGCACCGGGAACGGCGATTCGGGAGCGAGGGCTCGCCGGTGCCGACAGCCGGTCGCGCGCCCGCCCGTCCGCCTCCCGCCGCCCGAGGTACGCCTCCACCACCCGGGGGTCGGCCTGGACGACGGCCGGCGGCCCGCTGGCGATAACCTGGCCGTGGTCGAGGACGACGACGTGGTCGGAGAGGGCCATCACCAGGTCGAGCTTGTGCTCGATCAGCAGCATCGCCTGGCCCGCCGCCTTCAGCGCCGCCAGTTGCTCCTGCACCTCGGCCGTCTCGGTCGGGTTCATCCCCGCCGTCGGCTCGTCGAGCAGCAGCAGGCGCGGCTCCGTCGCCAGGGCGCGGGCGATCTCGGTCCGCCGCCGGTTGGCGTAGGAGAGCGAGAAGGCGGGCTGCCCCTTCCGGGGCAGCAACCGCTCGCCGAAGCGCCCGAGTTGGCGGTCGACGGCCGCCTCCCGCGCCCGCGCCTCCTGGCGCACCGCCGGTGGCTGGACGAGGGCGAGCGTCAGTTCGGCCGCCAGCGCCAGCCAGCGGGCCAGCGGCAGGTGGCGCAGCCGGGGCCACGGCCGGGCCGCTTCCAGCCGCCGCCAGCCGCCGAGGCGGACGTTCTCGCCGACGGTCATGTTGCCGAAGACGCGCCCGTTCTGGAACGTCCGGGCCAGCCCCCGCTCGGCGATCCGCTCGGCGGGCCAGCCGGTCGTCGCTTGGCCGGCGAGGAAGATCTGGCCGGAATCCGGCCGGAGGGCACCGCCGATCAGGTTGAAGAGCGTTGTCTTGCCGGAGCCGTTCGGGCCGATGATGCCGACCGTCTGGCCGGGCAGCACGGTGAGCGAGACGCCGTCGACGGCACGGACGCCGCCGAACCGTTTGCTCAGGTCGCGCACCTCAAGCAGCGGCGTGGCGCCGGCCAGACTGAGCGCGGCCCCGGCCGTCGCTACGTCCGTCCCCGCCGTCGCCGTGGCCACCGCCGGGCCGGGCGCCGCGGCGAGGCGCCCGTTGCCGGCAACCCGCCCGTCGACGCTCATCGGAATCCCATCAGGCCCTGCGGCCGGAACCGGACTAGCAGCAGGAGGACGACGCCGTAGGCCAGGATGCGGACCTCCTGCAGCGGCCGGAAGAACTCCGGCAGACCGACCAGCAGGACCGCGGCCAGGACGGCGCCGACGATGCTCGACATGCCGCCGAGGACGACGATCGTCAGCGCCAGCAGCGAGACCTGGAAGGTGAAGACATCCGGCGCGATGAAGGAGTACTGGTGGGCCAGCAGCGCCCCCGCCAGGCCGGCGGCGAAGCCGCCGACGGCGAAGGCCAGCGCCTTGTTGCCGGAGGGCTCGACGCCGACGCTGCGGGCCGCCGTCTCGTCCTCCCGGATGCCCCGCCAGGCGAGCCCCAGGTGGGAGCCCTGGAGCCGCCAGACCAGCCCGGCGCAGACGAGGAGCACCGCGACCGCCAGCCCGTAGGCGGCACGGGCCGAGACGAGCGTCTGCCCGAGCAGCTCCGGCGGCGGGATCGCGAAGACGCCGAGGGGGCCGTTGGTCAGCCACTCCCAATTGAGGATGACGGCGACGACCATCGAGCCGATGCCGAGCGTGGCGATCGCGACGTAGTGGCCGCGCAGCCGCAGCGCCGGGGCGACGGTGACCGCGCCGAGCACGGCGGCGACCAGCCCGGCCGTCAACAGCGCCGGCCAGAACCCCCACCCCCGCTCCGTCGACAGCAGGGCCGAGGTGTAGGCGCCGATCGCGAAGACCCCGGCCTGGCCCAGGGAGACCTGGCCGGCGGTGCCGGCGACGAGCGTCAGCGAGAGGGCGAGGGCGGCGAAGATGGCGACGATGGCGCCGACCTGGAGCAGGTAGTCGCTGGCGGCCAGCGGCACCACGCCGAGCCCGACCACGAGCAGCAGGCCGACGTGCCAGGGACGGAGCCGGAAGCCGCCGCCGCCGCCGAAGAAAGTCCCGGTCAGCGGCTCCCGGAGCAGCGTGCCCGGGGTCCCGAGGAGGCCGTTCGGGCGCAGCCAGAGGACGCCAATGAGGACGGCGAAGGAGACGAGCTGGCGGGCGCTGCCGCCGAACCAGGTGACCCCGAAGCTCTCGGCGACGCCGAGGAGGAGACCGCCGACGACCGCTCCCGGCAGGCTGCCCAGCCCCCCCAGCACCGCGGCGGTGAAGCCGGCGAGGCCGAGGTCGGCGCCGATCGTCGGGTCGATGTTGCCGTAGTACATCCCGACCAGGATGCCGCCGACGCCGGCGAGGGCCGAGGCGACGGCGAAGACGACGCCCTGGACCCGGTCGACGTCGACCCCCATCTGGCGCGCCGCGTCGCGGTCCTGGGCCGTCGCCCGGACCGCCCGTCCCAGCCGTGCCTTGCGGAGGAAGAGCCAGAGCGCCCCCATGCTGGCGAGGCTGACGGCGAGGATCGTCAGGTCGAGGGTGCCGAAGCGGACGCCGCCGGCCGAGAGGTTGGTGGTCGCCAGCTGGCTCGGGAAGCGGCGCGTCTCCGGCGAGAAGACGATCTCCGAGGCGCGGTCAAGGATCAGCCCGATCGCGACCGTCGAGAGGAGGGGGGCGATCGGGGGCGCCCCGACCAGGGGCCGCAGCGCCAGCCGCTCGATCAGGAGGCCGAGGCCGGCGGTGACGAGGACCACCCCGGCGATGGCCGCCGGCAACGGCCACCCCTGCTCCGCCACCAGCCACCAGCCGACCATGGCGCCGATCGCGAAGACCGAGCCGTGGGCGAAGTTGATCAGGTCGGCGACGCCGAAGATGAGCGACAACCCGAGCGCGATCAGCGCGTAGGTGTTGCCCGAGATCAGGCCGGCGACGAGCGCGTCGAGCATGGGGAGCGCCTTGTGCCAAAGCGTGCAGCGACGATCGGGCGACGAACGGGCTGACGGGACCGAGCGCGGCACCGATGCCGGCACCCAATTGGGCCGCCCAAACCCCCGTCATCCTGAGGCGAAGCCGAAGGATCTCGCTCCGACTCGACCGACCAGGAACGAGAAAGACGCCGCTGCGGCGGGAGATCCTTCGCTCCGCTCAGGATGACGGTAGCAGACACCAAGGCGTTCGTACGAAACCGACGGGGGGAAGCCCGACCGCGCGTCCTCCCCTCTCCCACGCATCGGGAGAGGGGCTGCGTCCCCGAGCAGGGCTCGGGCTCTCCCCCTATCCCCCGAACGCCACGAACTGGCCTTCCTCGACCTGGATCGGCACCATCTCGGCGTTCTCGACCCGGCGGTCCTCGGCGAACCGGAAGGGGCCGTAGACGATGCTCGGGATCTCGGTGCCCTCGACCAGGGTCCGCTGGATCGCTTCCCGCTCGGCGCCGCCCTCGTTGGCGGCCCAGGCCAGGATCTTGACCCCGTCGTAGGCGAGGGCGGCGAAGGAGTCCGGGTCCTGGTCGTAGCGCTCGCGGTAGGCGGCGACGAAGGGCTCGGCTTCGGGCCGCGGGGCGCCGGGGAAGAAGACGGTGGTGGTGACCACGCCGTTGACCGACTCGCCGCCGAGCTCGATGAACTGGGGCGAGTTGCAGGAACCGCTGGCGACGAGCTGGGCGGCGAGGTCGACCGACTCCGCCTGCTGGGCGAGGAGGGCGCCATCGGTGTAGTAGGCGATGAGGGTGACGACCTCCGGCTGGGCGTCGCGCACCGCCGCCAGCAGCGAGCGGAAGTCCCGCTCGGCCTCGAGGTAGTTCTCGACCGCGACCGCCTCGCCGCCGAGCTCGGCCAGGGCGGCGACGTAGAGCTCCTGGGTGACCTTGCCCCAATCGGTGTTGCGGTAGAGGACCGCCTGCTTGCCGCCGAAGTTCTCGAAGGCAGTCTGGGCCAGGAAGGCGGCGTCCTGGACCTGGGAGAGGGTGGTGGAGAACATGTACTCCCCGCCCTTGGTGAAGTCGGGGTGGGAGTTGGTGAAGCCGAACTGGACCAGCTTGCCGCGCTCGTAGATCGGCGAGGCGGCCATCGAGGCGGGGCTGGCGAAGTCGCCCAGCTCGGCCACGATCGTGGGGTCGCCGACGAACTTCTGGGCGACCGGGACCGCCTGCTGGGGGGTCGACTGGGTGTCCTCGTAGACCACCTCGAGCTGGCGGCCGGCGACGCCATCGCCGCCGTTGATCTCCTCGACGGCGATCGTCATCGCCTGCTGCCAGATCCGGCCGTATTCGGCGCTGTTGCCGCTGAACGGGCCGGAGACGCCGAAGCGGACGGGCCCGTCCTGGGCGCCCGCGCGGCCGGCGCCGAAGAGCCCCGGGCGGGCGGCGACGAGGCCGGCGGCGGGGGCCGCGGCGAGCCCCTGGAGGACGCGGCGGCGGTCGATCGGGCGAGATCCGGGGGTCGTCATCGGGGGCACTCCTTGGGACGCGGCGGCTGCCCGCCAGCAGCGGGCGGTGGTCAGTCGGCCCTCATTCTAAAGTTCTCGATCAAGTTTCGCAAGAACAGCGGGCGGGCAATGGGTGCGCCGTCGCCGAAGGCGTCGGGACGACCGTGGTCCGGTTCGGCCGGTGACCGTCACGATCCGGCAAACCGGAGACGCGGCCGGTCCCCTCCTCCCGGTCACCCTGAGTGGTGCGTCCAACCTCATCTGTCGGGTCCCGACCGGCGGCTGCGCCGCCGAGCCCGGCGCTCGAGCACCGAGCT
>CADCWF010000267.1 GCA_902806345.1 uncultured Thermomicrobiales bacterium | reverse complement strand
GGAGCCGGTTGAGCCACACGGCGAAGGGGATCGCCATGACGGTGATCACCAGGGCGAGTGCCGTCCCGTAGCTGAACCGGCTGAGGTTGAAGGCGCTGCTGTACGCGTACGTGCCCAGCACCTCCGTTGCACCGGCTGGTCCGCCGCCGGTCATGATGAACACGAACTCGAAGACGCTGAAGCCGCCGATCAGGGTGATCGTCGTGACCATGAGGAACACCGGCATGATCTGCGGGATGATGACGTAGCGCAGCCGTTGGCCGGCGTTGGCCCCGTCGAGGAGGGCAGCGTCGAGCAGTTCCGCATCGACGTTGCGCAGCGCGGACAGGAAGATGATGAACACGAACCCGGAGGTCGCCCACACGGCGGTGCCGAGGACGGCGTACAGGGCGGTGTCCGGGTCGCCCAGCCACCCACGGGTCAAGGCATCGAGACCGACCGCCTCGAGGGCTCGGTTCAGCCACCCGCGCGCCGGGTCGTAGATCCAGGTCCAGACCACGCTGACCGCGACCGGCGGCAGCAGGAACGGCATGAAGAACGCGAAGCGGTAGAAGAGGCCGCCGCGCCGCACCCGCCAGACCAGCAGGGCCAGCCCGAGCCCGATGGCGAGCGGCGCCACCGTCCCGATGACGATCCAGATCACGTTGTTCCTGAACGCCGCCCAGACCGCGGGGTCCTGTGCCAGCTCGGTGAAGTTGGACAGGCCGACCCACGGCGGGCTCGGGTTGATGCCGTCGAAGTCGACGAACGCGTAGTACATGGCGTTCGCCATGGGGAACAACAGGAAGACCGCCACGATCACCAGCAGTGGCGTGACCATGAGGATGCCGAGCCGCGCCTGCGCCTTCCTGGTGACCGAGGTCGAGCCTGCCGTGCGCGGCGGCGGCTGGCCGCCCGACCGCGGTGGAGGAACCGGCGCGATGGTGGCGGATCCCGGTGTCGGAGCGGTCACCGCGAGAACCTGAATGCCGTCGTCACTGCTGTGCCGCGGCCTCGAGGTCGGCGGCGACCTCCTCCGGCGTCATCTGGTCGGTCATGATCGCCTGCATCCCGTCGAGCATCGCCTCGTTGAAGGCGTCGGTGGCCAGCACGTCGATGTTGTGGCCGAAGTCGCCGCTGGCCGAGACCTCTGCGGTGATCTCCAGCACCTGGGCGAACAGTGGCGAGACGTCGAGGTCGCCGGTCTCCAGCGGCATCGGCGGGATCGTGTGGAGATTCTCCACCGTCCACTTCCCGTGCTCAGGAGAGGCGAGGAAGTCCACGAACTCGATCGCGGCGTCGGTCTTCGACGTTCCGGCGGAGACGAAGGGGCCGGACCCCAGACCGCCGGTGAAGATGCCGGGACCGTCTGGTGCGGGGAAGGGGATGTAGCCGACCTCGAAATCGACGTTGTCGTCGATCTCCCCGACCAGCCAGCTGCCGGTGGGGATCATCGCCGCGTCGGCGGCGTAGAACAGTGCGGCGGAGTTGTCGTAGGTCACCGACGTGGGGGACTCGGGGAGGTAGCCGGACTCGTGGAAGTCCTTCCAGAGCGACAAGGCGGACACCACCTCTGGTGAGTCCCAGGACTGCTCGCCGTTGAGCAGTGCGTCCACACCCTCGGACCCGATATCGCTGGACAGCGCCATGCTGAGCAGGTGGCCGCCCGGCCAGGCCTCCTTGTTGCCCACCGCCATCGGGATGGTGCCGGCGTCTCGGATGGTCTCGGAGGCCGCTTCGAGATCGTCGATGTTCTGCGGCTGCTCGAGGCCGAGCTCGGTGAACATGTCCTTGTTGTAGAAGACGCCGATCGTCTCCAGCTCACCGGGAACGCCGTAGATCTTGCCGTCGAAGGTGACCCGCTCCTTGGCGAAGTCGAAGACCTCCCACCCGTGTTCCTCATAGGCATCGGTCATGTCATGAAGGAGGCCCGCCTCGGCGAGCGCGCCGCCGAAGCCAGGACCGGAGCCCCAGTTGAACACGTCAGGGCCTTCCCCCGAGCGGAGCTGGGTCTGGAGGACCGTCCGCATGGTGTCAAGGGGAAGCGTGTCGATCTCGACCTCGATGCCCGACTCCTCGGTGAAGTCGGCCACGTGGTCTTCCAGTGCCTTGAGGGCGGTCGCGTCCTCTGGTTCCTCGATGAGCCACTTGATCGACTCGGGCTCGCCCTCCTCGGCGGGCTCCGATGTGCCGCCACCGGTGCCGGTGCACGCTGTCGCGATCAGGCACGCCGTTACGGCGGCCGTGGCCATCAGTGGTCGCATGTCTTCATGCCCTTCGCTCGACGTGCGGGCCTGCTCCTCGACTACGAGAGGCCCGTCACCGTTCTCAGGGCGACAGTATGCACAAACGCCACATCCGGCAGTGCAGGGAAGGCTCAACTTCTCCGAAGGCGCCAGCGGCGTAGATCCGAGTCGCGCCAGGGGCCTAAGGCAGCACACCCGCCGCGCGGGCCGGCTCGGCATACGCCTGCGCGAGTGTCGCCACCGTGTCGTGTGCGTTGAGCCCGCTCGGATTCGGGACGATCCACAGTTGCGCGCCACCGAGGTCACCGGGCTGTCGACCCGTCCGTGCCTTCGGCAGCCCGAAGGCTTGGCGGTACGCGGTCACACCGGCGACCGCCACCACCCCAGGCCGCTCTCGTACGACCAGCTCCTCGAGCGCCTTGGCACCCTCGCGCAGCTCGCCCGGCGTCAGCTCGTCGGCGCGGGCGGTCGCGCGGGAAGCGAGGTTGCTGATACCGATGCCACGGCCGATCAGGTAGGCGCGGTCGTCGTCGGTCATGCCGGCTCCAGGGTCGATGGTCCGGTCGATCACCCCCGCCAGCTGCAGCGCCGGGTAGAACCGGTTGCCCGGCCGGGCGAAGTGGGTCTGGGTCGCAGCCGTCCACAGTCCGGGGTTGATGCCGACGAACAGAAGCCGCAGCCCTGGGCCCACCAGGTCGGGCACCGTCGTGTCGCGGTACGACTCGAGCTGTGCGCGGGTGAATCGCGCCATGGGTCAAGCGTGCCACCGGCGGCTCATTTCCGAATGCGCGGGCAGGGGAGCGGCTGGCATCCTCCGGGGCGTGACCCCCGTTCCATCCGGCCTGATCAGCCGTCCGCTGACGCCGTCCGACGACCAGGCCACGTACGACGTGCTCGCTGCTGCGGACGAGGCGGACCTGGGCTTCGTCGCGGTCGACCTCGATGACGTGGTCGCCGACTGGCGGCGACCCAGCTTCTCCCTTGCCGCCGACAGCCTGGGCATCTTCGACGACGACGAGCGGCTGCTCGGCTGCATCGAGGTCTACAAGGGCTCTCGCGCCGTGGGCGCTGTGCATCCGGACCACCGCAACCGGGGCATCGGCACGGCACTGGTCGCCTGGTCGGAGGAGCACGCCCGCTCCAAGGCGGCGACGACGCTCGGACATGCGGTGCCGGAGTCGTCAACGGGTCCG
>CADCWF010000266.1 GCA_902806345.1 uncultured Thermomicrobiales bacterium | reverse complement strand
TCGGGCGTATAGGGGGTACGGGGCACCGGCCCCTAACACCGGTGCCCCCAGGGACCCTCCCTCCTTCCCCGCATGCGCCCGGCCCCCGCGGTCGGGCGCGTGTGTTCGGCCGCCGCGTTGGAGCCGCCCGTTTCCGCCACGGTCGACCCCGGCGTCACACACGGTCGTTTTCGAAACGGCCAGCGGTCGACCTGACGGCCGGTCCGGTGGTCGGCCCACGATCGCGGCATCGTCGCCGGGGCGGGGCGGGGCGGGGCGGCAAGCGGCGGACGCGGCGGCGCCCGCCTCGAGGGAGCGAGGGCGGGCGCCGCGGGCGGCATGATGGGAACGCCACCGGGCATCTTGCACGGGGCGTGCCAGGGCCGGGTGGGGAGGCAGGGCGGGGGGCATCGCCGAACCGGGGGTGGGGCCGCAAGCTGCAGACGCCCCGAGGCCCGCTCCGTTTCCGGAGCGGGCCTCGGGGTCCCCCCTCAGGGGTTTTGGACCTGGCCCCAGGGGTTGGGGGGTGACGGTCGCACGTACCGTGCCCGGCCAGCGCGGGGACGCGGCCGTGGGCCCGGCCGCGGGGCATCAGCCCCGCCGCCGGGGGGAGGGGAGGCCGAGCGCGTCGAGGAAGGCGAGCGCCGCGGCAGACCGGGACTCCAGGAGGCCGGGGAGCAGCGGGTTGCCGATGTCGATCGGGCCGTCCTCGCCGCCCGCCTCCCAGGGCGGCGGCGCCCCACCGACCAAGTCCTCGGTCGCCGCCCGGTAGCCCACCGCGGCGACGCGGGCCAGGTGGATCGGCCCGAGCACGTCCGCCCACCAGGCCGCAGCCCGCCCCGGCAGCATCCCGAGACCGAGCGCGGGGTCGTCGGCGCGGCCGTGCTCCGTCGCCGCGGTGACGATCTCGCGGCGGCCGACGATCGGGTCGTCCGGGTCGCGCCCCGGGCTCGGCAGCGCGACCGCGACCTCGGCGACGTAGCGCCAGGTCGCGGGGTCGGCGGGGTCCCAGCCGGGGGGCAGCGGGTCGGTCTCCATGGCCGGCATGATGGGGCATCCGCGGGCACGGCGGAGGCGGCGCGGGGGGCGCACGCCGGGGGGCTACCTGGCCTCCTGGGCGAGCACGCCGGGGCCAAGCCAGGCGCCGCCGACGGCGGCGGCGAGGGCGAGGGCGGACAGCAGGACGGGGACCCGGGGCCGGCGCATGGCGCGCCCCTCCCGTTGGACCCGGCCGCCGAGGCAGCGGCCGCGAGGCGGCATCATACGGCGGCGGCGCCCGCGGGGGTTGCGGATACGCCCTGGCCGCATGAGGCCCGGCCTCCCCCATCTCAGAAACGGGCGTTTCTGCGACGGCAGCGAGTTCACCTGTTCCGTAAACCGCGCCCCATGCCGCACGGGCGTGACCTCAGGCTGGCCGGGCGGGACGGGCTGCGAGGCCGCCGTCCCGCCCGACGACCCGCCGCCAGTTCGCCGCCACCACGGCGGGGACGGCCAGCAGCGAGGTCCGCGCGATGAACTGGGAGACGGGATCGGGTTCCAGCAGGCCGGGGATCGCGAAGTAGCCGAAGAGCACGGTCGTGGCGACGACGAGCACCGCCGCCCGCGCGGCCGGCGCCGCGAACCCGACGACGTCGAGGCTGGCGGGCAGCACCTTCCGGTAGAAGTCGACGACCGCCCAGAGGACCAGGTAGCCGGCCACCGCGTAGACCAGCCAGGGCGACGCCCCGCTGCCCCACCGGAAGTGGGCCACGTCGCCGTCGGCGGCGAAGGCGCGGATCGGCACGTAGTCGTAGAGGTTGGCGAGGTTCATGAGCAGGAACCAGAACAGGACGTAGGCCGCCAGGGGCCGATCCGCCAGCTTGGGCGAGGTGATGAACCGGCGCGAAAGCAGGTAGAGGCCGCCGTTGGCGAGGCCCGGCCCGGCGAAGGCGACGAGGGCGACCTGCCAGAACCTGCCGGCGTCGAGCGCCGCCCGGTAGTCCACGTTCTCGTAGATGTCGACCAGGCCGAGGACGTTGAGGAGGCCGGTGCCGCCCCAGTCGACGTTGCCCGGCTGGTCCTTGATGCCGACGAGCCAGGCGACGACGGAGTGGGCGAACTCGTGCGGCAGGACGGCCGCGTAGTGGGTCAGCAGCAGGACGAGGGGGGTGGCCGCGAGGAGCCAGGCGGTTCGGTGCCGAGCCGCCGGGGAGGCTCCGGCCGGCCGGGCGCGGTCCGCGGCGGCGGCCGGGTCGAGGGCGTCTGCTTGCATCGCCTTCCTCCGGGGTACCGAGGCGCGGCCGGCTCAGGCCGGGATCGGGTCGTCCGGCGCGAGCTCGGCGGCGACGGCGGCGAAGAGGCCCTCGGCGGCGTTGCCGCCCTTGTAGTTGCCCTGGTCGTCGAAGGCCGCCTCGGTGAAGGTGACCGCGACCGCGACCGCCAGCCGCTTCGCCGGCAGGTACCCCTCGACCGCGGCGTAGCCGTAGAACAGCGGGTTCTGCAGCTGCCAGTCCCCCGACAGGACGACGCCCAGCCCGTAGGTGTAGCGCTCGTTCAGGGTGAAGCAGGTCGGGCAGCCGGCGGCCGGCTTGCCGAAGCCGCGCAGCGCCGCCGAGACCTGCAGCGCGTGCGACGCCGGCGAGAGCAGGGCGCCGGTGCCGACCGCCTCCGCCGTCGCCGTCAGGTCGCGGATGGTCGTCGTCTGGATCGCGCCGGCGGCGGTCGTCCAGGAGGGGTTCCAGTAGGTCGACTCCTCGAGGAACCGGGTCGCGGGGGCGATGCCGAGCGCCGCCCGGCGCTCCGACGTAAAGGCGTGCAGCGCCGGCTCCGGGATCGCCGCGGTCGAGCCGCCGGTGGTGCCGGTCAGGCCGAGCGGGTCGAAGACGTCGGCCTGCAGCAGGTCGGCCAGCGGCCCGCCGCCGATCGCCTCGAGCACCCGGCCGAGGATCACCCAGTTGGTGTGGGAGTAGCCCCAGTTGGTGCCGGGTTCGAACATCAACGGTCGGTCCACGCCGATGGCGATCAGCTCCTGGGGGGTCCACTGCCGGAACGGGTCGGCGTACAGCGCCGCGATCAGGCCGGCGTCCTGGACGTAGTCGAAGTAGCCGGAGGTCATGCTGGCCAGCATCCGCAGCGTGATCCGGTCGGCGGCGGGGAGGTCGGGCCGCCACCGCGCCAGCGGGTCGTCGAGGGCGACCAGCCCGCGGTCGACGTACCGGAGCAGCAGCGTGGCCATGTAGGCGAAGGCCACCGCGCCGTTGCGGAACCGCATCTCCGGGGTCGCCGGGACGCCGGTCATCGACTCGCCGAGCGCCTCGGTCACGAGCTCCCGGCCGCCGACCGTGGCGCGGACGATGGCGGCCTTCAGGCCGGCGCCCGGCATCGCCGCCCGGACGATGCCGACGACGCGCTCGGCGGCCCCGCCGGCGACCGGCGTGGCCGCGGGGGTCGCCGGCGCCGCC
>CADCWF010000265.1 GCA_902806345.1 uncultured Thermomicrobiales bacterium | reverse complement strand
TCGCGGGCAGCACGATTAGCGTCGAGCGGGTCGCCGGAAACGCCCCCAGGACAGCCTTCATCGCCTTGGTCCGGGGCTCGACCGCTTCGAGACCATCGACCACGGTCACGAGACCATCCCGGAGCTTGGCCGACAGTGCCGAGCGGATCGCCAACCGCCGCATCTGCCGCGGCATGTCCTGCTCGTACGAGCGCGGGTGCGGCCCCCAGACGACGCCGCCGCCCTTCCACTGCGGCGACCGGATCGAGCCCTGGCGGGCCCGGCCGGTGCCCTTCTGCCGCCACGGCTTGGCGCCGCCGCCACGCACCTCGCCCCGGGTCTTCGTCTGGTGGGTGCCGACCCGGGCGTTGGCGAGTTGCCGCAGCAGCGCCTGGTGCATCACCGAGATGTTCGGCTCGATCCCCCAGACCGTATCGTCAAGGTCGACCTGCCCAACCACCGCGCCGGCCGTGTCGTAAACGTCGATCTGCATCTCACAGCTCCAACAAGGGGTACGACGAGACCCTCGTCTTACCCCTTCTTCTTCGTGCTCTTCACGGCTCGTCGGATGATGAGGAGCCCCTCGTTCGGACCGGGCACCGATCCCTTGATCAAGAGCAGGTTGCGCTCCGGGTCGACCCGAACGATCTCCAGCCCTTGCACTGTCACCCGCTCGTGGCCCATGTGGCCGGCCATGCGCATCCCCTTGAAGACGCGCCCCGGGGTGGCGCTGGCGCCGATCGAGCCGGGGGCGCGGAGACGGTCCGACTGGCCGTGCGTCTTCGGACCGCCGGCGAACCCGTGGCGCTTGACGCCGCCCTGGAAGCCTCGGCCCTTCGACGTGCCGGTGACATCGACCAGCTCACCCTGAGCGAAGACGTCGGCGTTGATGACCTGCCCGACCTCGAAGCTGGCGGGGTCGTCGGCCTGCACCTCGCGGAGGGTGCGGGACATGAACCCGCTCGCCCGCCGCTGCCCTTGCTCGGGTTTGTTCAGCCGCTTGCTCAGTCCGAAGCCGAGCTGGAGCGCGCCGTAGCCGTTCCTCTCCGGGGTCATCACCTGGGTCACCACGCAGGGACCCGCCTCGACCACCGTCACCGGGTGGACAACACCCGTTTCATCAAAGACTTGGGTCATCCCAAGCTTTTTCCCGATCAACCCTCGGATCATCGGCTCTCTCCTGTTCTCCAGGACACGGATCCAGCGCTCGCGCCGAATCCGCCTTCAGAGCGTGGTCCGCCCGGGAGCACGCTGCCCCAGGCTCCGAACGACGCTACAGCTTGATCTCGATATCGACGCCCGCCGGAAGGTTCAACCGCATCAGCGAGCGGATCGTGTGGCCGCTCGGCTCCAGCACGTCGATCAACCGCTTGTGGGTCCGGATCTCGAACTGCTCCTGCGAGTCCTTGTCGACGAACGGCGACCGCATCACGCAGAACTTCTCGATGCGGGTCGGCAGCGGCACCGGGCCGGCCACCTTGGCGCCGGTCGCCTCCGCGGTCTCGACGATCTTGCCGGCCGATTGGTCGAGCACCTTGTGGTCGTAGGCCTTGAGGCGGATCCGAATCCGCTGGCTCGGTTTGCGCGCTACCATGGGGGTGTCCTCTCTCTGGCGAAACGAGACTGGAAGGCCAGCCTACTCCTCGATGGCGGTGACGACCCCGGCGCCGACGGTGCGGCCCCCCTCCCGGATCGCGAAGCGCAGCCCGGCCTCGACCGCCACCGGGGTGATCAGCTCGACCCCCATCTGGACGTTGTCCCCCGGCATCACCATCTCCGTCCCCTCCGGCAGCCGGATCGAGCCGGTCACGTCGGTGGTCCGGATGTAGAACTGCGGCCGGTAGCCCGGGAAGAACGGGGTGTGGCGGCCCCCCTCCTCCTTGCCCAGGACGTAGACCTCGGCCTGGACCTTCGTGTGGGGGGTGATGCTGCCCGGCTTCGCCAGCACCTGCCCCCGCTGCACGTCCGCCCGCTCGACCCCGCGCAGCAGGCAGCCGACGTTGTCCCCCGCCCGCCCCTCGTCCAGCGTCTTCTGGAACATCTCGACCCCGGTCACGACCACCCGCCGCCGCTCCCCCATGCCGACGATCTCGATCTCCTCGCCGGCCTTGACGATCCCCCGCTCGACCCGCCCGGTCACCACCGTGCCCCGCCCCTTGATCCCGAAGACGTCCTCGATCGGCATCAGGAAGGGCTGGTCGACCGCCCGCTCCGGGGTCGGGATGTAGGCGTCCACCGCCGCCATCAGCTCCAGGATCGGGGCGTACTCCGGCGCCCCCGGGTCGGTCGAGGCCGACGCCAGCGCCGCCAGCCCCGAGCCCCGGATCACCGGCACCTCGTCGCCCGGGAAGCCGTTCGCGCTCAGCAGCTCGCGCACCTCCAGCTCGACCAGCTCCAGCAGCTCCTCGTCGTCCATCACGTCGACCTTGTTGAGGAAGACGATCACCGACGGCACGTTCACCTGCCGCGCCAGCAGGACGTGCTCCCGCGTCTGCGGCATCGGCCCGTCCGGCGCCGAGACCACCAGGATCGCCCCGTCCATCTGGGCCGCCCCGGTGATCATGTTCTTGATGTAGTCGGCGTGCCCCGGCGCATCGATGTGGGCGTAGTGCCGCGCCGCCGTCTCGTACTCGACGTGCGCCAGCGCGATCGTGATCCCCCGCTCCCGCTCCTCCGGCGCGTTGTCGATCGAGTCGAAGGACCGCACCTGCGCCCCCCCGGAGAGCGCCAGCGTCTTCGTGATCGCCGCCGTCAGCGTCGTCTTCCCGTGGTCGACGTGCCCGATCGTCCCCACGTTCAGGTGCGGCTTCGTCCGCTCGAACCGCTGCTTGCCCAACTCGTCCTCCTCGTCCCGTCGAACCGCCGGCGGCGGCGCGCAGTGGAAGCGGCGGCCCCGTACCCCGGGGCCGCCGCCGTCGTTAGCTTCGATTCGCCTTCGCGACCAGCTCCTCGGCGAGAGCGGTCGGCAACGGCGCGTAGTGGTCGAACTGCATCGAGTAGGTTGCCCGACCCTGGGTCGCCGACCGGAGGTCGGTCGAGTAGCCGAACATCGCCGACAGCGGCACGGTTGCCCGCACGACCTGGGCGCCGGATCGCTCCTCCATCCCCTGGATCTGGCCCCGGCGCGAGTTCAAGTCGCCGATCACGTCGCCCATGAAGTCGTCCGGCGTGGTCACCTCGACCGCCATCACGGGTTCGAGGATGACCGACTTGCCACGACGGATCGCTTCCTTCAGGGCCAGCGACCCGGCGATCTTGAACGCCATTTCGGAGGAGTCGACCTCGTGGTACGACCCGTCGAGCACGGTGGCCTTGAGGTCGACCACCGGGAACCCGGCCTGACCGCCCGTCAGCATCGACTCCCGGATCCCGGCGTCGATCGGAGCAATGTACTCGCGGGGGATCGAGCCGCCGACGATCTTGTCGATGAACTCGTACCCCTTGCCCCGCTCCTGCGGCTCGAACTGGACGATGCAGTGGCCGTACTGTCCCTTGCCGCCGGACTGTCGGACGTGGCGCCCTTCGGCCTTGACGGGGAGGGTGATCGTCTCCTTGTAGGCGACCTGCGGCCGGCCGACATTGCCGTCGACCCGGAACTCCCGCATCATCCGGTCGACGATCACCTCAAGGTGGAGCTCGCCCATCCCCTCGATGACCGTCTGCCCGGTCTCCTCGTCGGTCCGCATCCGGAAGGTGGGGTCCTCTTCCGCCAGCCGAGCCAGCGCCGCCCCCATTTTGTCCTGATCGGACCGCGTCTTGGGCTCGATCGAGACCGAAATCACCGGCTCCGGGAAGGTGATCGATTCCAACACGACCGGCTTGGCGGGATCGCAGAGCGTGTCGCCGGTGAACGTCGTCTTCAGGCCGATCACGGCCGCGATGTCGCCTGCCGACACGGACTCAATCTCTTCACGGTGGTTGGCATGCATCTGGAGCAGCCGGCCGACGCGCTCGCGCTCGCCCTTCGTCGAGTTGTAGACGTAGCTGCCGCTTTCCAGCTTGCCCGAATAGACCCGGATGAAGGCGAGCTTGCCGACGTGGGGATCGGCCGCGATTTTGAACGCCAGCGCCGAGAACGGTTGCCCCGGCTCGACCGTCCGGGTCACCTCTTCATCGGTTCGCGGATCGGTGCCTGTCACCGCTGGCACGTCGAGCGGCGACGGGAGGTACTCGACGATCGCATCGAGCATCAATTGGACGCCCTTGTTCTTGAGCGCCGAGCCGCAGAGGATCGGTACCACGCTGCCGTTGACCGTCGAGACCCGGAGGGCGGCCCGCAGCTCGTCGGGCGTCAGCACGTCGTCCTCGAGGTAGCGCATCATCAGATCTTCGTCTGACTCGGCGATCATCTCGACGAGGTGCTTGCGAGCAACCGCGGCCTGCTCGGCCATCTCGGCCGGGATCTCGGTCCGCTCGATATCGTTGCCCAGGTCGTCGTGGTAGATGTAGGCACACTCGTCGATCAGGTCGACGACGCCCTTGAAGTTCGACTCGGAGCCAATCGGCAACTGGATCGGGGCAGGACGGGCCTTCAGCCGGTCGACGATCATCTCGATCGTCCGCTCGAAGTTCGCCCCGGTGCGGTCCATTTTGTTGACGAAGCAGATCCGCGGAACGCTGTACTTGTCGGCCTGGCGCCAAACCGTCTCGGACTGCGGCTCGACCCCGGCCACGGCGTCGAACACGACGACGCCGCCGTCGAGCACGCGCAGCGACCGCTCGACCTCAACCGTGAAGTCGACGTGGCCGGGCGTGTCGATGATGTTGATCCGGTGATCCTTCCAGAAACTCGTCGTCGCGGCGGCAGTGATCGTGATGCCGCGCTCACGCTCCTGGACCATCCAGTCCATCGTCGCGGCGCCCTCGTGCACCTCGCCGATCTTGTAGACCAGCCCGGTGTAGAAGAGGATCCGCTCGGTGGTGGTCGTCTTGCCCGCATCGATATGCGCGATGATCCCGATGTTGCGGGTCATCGCGAGGCGGGTGCTGGTCGCGTTCATCTCTTTGATCGCGGTTGCGGTACTCATGTCGTTCTCTTGGCCATCCCTGGTTCGCGCTTCGCCATCAGTCCGTTGTCTGCAGCCCGGCCCGGCGACGGCCGGGGCGAACCCGACCGCCCGCCGACGGCGACCGCCTAGAAGCGGCCGTAGTGGGAGAAGGCGCGGTTCGCCTCCGCCATCCGGTGGGTGTCTTCCCGGCGCTTGATCGTCGCCCCGGTGTTGTTGAAGGCGTCGAGCAGCTCGTTCGCCAGCTTCTCCTGCATCGACTTGCCCGGTCGCGCCTTGGCCGAGGTCAGCAGCCAGCGCATCGCCAGCGACCCTCGGCGCGACCCTTCGATCTGGACCGGCACCTGATAGGTGGCACCGCCGACGCGGCGCGGCTTCACCTCGAGCACGGGAGTCGCGTTGTAGAGCGCCTGCTCGAACACCTCGATCGGGTTGCGGCCGGTCCTCTCGGCGATCGTGTCCAGGGCGCCATAGACGATGCGCTCGGCGACGCCCTTCTTGCCCCGCTGCATGACGCGGTTGATGAACCGAGCCAGCGTCTCGTTGTTGAACCGCGCGTCGGGCGCCGGGATCCGGCGTTCGATCTTGGACCGCCTCGGCATCTGTTCCTCCACCCGGGGCCGGTGTCCGCCCCGCCAACCCGTCGCCCGGCCCGCTCGGGCCGTCACCGGCGACCAACCTCGCCGTCCGCAACACACGCGAAAAAGCGGTCAACGTCTCTGACGGACGTCCGGCCGCTTTTCGCACCGTTCTCGATCAGTTCCGCCGAAGCGGGGCCGTGGCTCGTAGCGACCGCCGAGATCCGGCCGGTCGCCCGTTAGCTAGCCCTTCTTCGGTGCCTTGGTTCCGTACTTGGACCGCGCCTTCTTGCGGTTGTCAACCCCGCGGGCGTCCAGCGTACCCCGGACGATGTGGTAGCGGACGCCGGGAAGATCCTTCACCCGGCCTCCCCGCACCAGCACCACCGAGTGCTCCTGGAGGTTGTGCCCCTCGCCCGGGATGTACGCCGTGACCTCCATCTGATTGGAGAGGCGAACGCGGGCGATCTTGCGCAGTGCCGAGTTGGGCTTCTTCGGCGTCATCGTCTTGACCTGGGTACAGACACCGCGCTTCTGCGGGGAGTTGGTCCCTCCGCGCAGACGCCCAGCGTACCGACCCAGCGCACTGTTGGTGAACCCCAACGCCGGCGCCTTGGTCTTCTTTTTGACGCTCTTGCGGCCCTTGCGAACCAATTGGTTGATCGTCGGCACGATAACTCCTAGCCGGACAGGAGGCCTTTGACCAAACCGTGCTCTGCCCGTGGGG
Source organism: uncultured Thermomicrobiales bacterium (assembly GCA_902806345.1). Lineage (GTDB taxonomy): Bacteria > Chloroflexota > Chloroflexia > Thermomicrobiales > UBA6265 > CADCWF01. The sequence continues at coordinate 14,875 of CADCWF010000265.1, read as the reverse complement.
ACAGCTGCGGCGCCGCCTGTCTCGTGAGGACTTCTCCTCACCCATGCCCAAACTGTCGTCGGGCACAAGCGGGAATACTACGCTTTTGACACCATTTCGTCAAGTTTAGTGGCAGCGAAGAGCGTCGGGAGGGATGGGCGGCGACCTCGGCCGATGGGGCCGGGTCGCCGCCCCTGGGTCTATTCGGCCTCCGCATCGGCGACGATGTCGAAGATCGGGGAAAGATCCTCGACCTCCTCCTCGCCCGTCATGGCGGGTGCCAACTCCTCGATCCCGTCCTCTGGTTCAAGCACCGCGACGGCCGCGGCCGGCACCAAGTTGGCGTCCATCAGCTCCGCGTAGTCCTCACGGCTGGCCGGCTCCGCCTCTGTTCGGGCGGCGACTTCCGTGAGCGCCGCCTGCTCGGCCGCGGTCAGTTCCAGCGTCGGCACCACGCCGAAGCCGGAGCCTGCCGGGATCAGCTTGCCGATGATCACGTTCTCCTTGAGACCCCGCAGCGCGTCGACCTTGCCGTTGATCGCGGCCTCGGTCAGCACGCGCGTCGTCTCCTGGAACGATGCCGCCGAGAGGAACGAATCGGTCTCGAGCGACGCCTTGGTGATCCCGAGCAGCACCGGGATCGCCGTCGCCGGCTCTCCGCCTTGGGCCAGGATCTCCTCGTTGATCTGGTTGAACTCGAAGCGGTCGATCCGCTCGTCCTGAAGGAAGTCGGTATCTCCCGGGTGGGTAATGCTGACCTTCCGCAGCATCTGGCGGCAGATCACCTCGATGTGCTTGTCGTTGGTGTTCACGCCCTGGGAGCGGTAGACCTTCTGGACCTCGTCGATGACGTACCGCTGGACCTCATCCCGGCCCTGCGTCAACAGGATCTGTTGGGGATCCTTGGCGCCGTCGGTCAACTGCTGACCGGGGACGACCCGCTCCCCATCCTCGACGAAGATCTGGTAGGCGACCGGCACCGAGTGCTCGGTCTTCTCCTCCTTCTCCGACCGGACATAGATCGTCCGGTCGTCGATCAGCACCGTGCCATCGATCTCCGAGAACAGCTTCTGCTCGTCGGGGCCGATCGCGATCGCGGTCTTGTCCTTGATCACCGGGGTGCCCGGCGCCAGGACCGGGTCCCAACCCGCCGCCAAGCGGTACAACCGCTGGTCGGTCTCGGTCGAGGTGATCGAGAGCACCCGCCCGTTGTCGGTCTGCTCGATCGCCACGGTCCCTTCGCGGTCGGCAAGCAGGGCCGAGCTCTTCGGGTTCCGTGCCTCGAACAGCTCCTCGACCCGCGGCAGACCGGTCGTGATGTCCGCCCGCGCCACGCCGCCGGTGTGGAACGTCCGCATCGTCAACTGGGTGCCCGGCTCGCCGATCGACTGCGCCGCGACCACGCCGACCGCATCGCCGGTCTCGACCAATCGGCCGCTCGCCAAATTCCGACCGTAGCAGGCCTGGCAGACGCCGTAGGTGGCCTCGCAGACCATCACGGTCCGGACCAGGACCTTCTCGACCTCGGGCGCAAGCACCTTGTCGATGTGGACCGTTGGGACCCTCTCCTGACCGTCTTCGACATCCGTGATCAGCACGTCGCGGGAGGCGATGATCTCACCGTTGGCGTCGACCAGGTCCGCCGCAAGAACACGGCCGAAGATCCGAGCCCGGAACTCTTCCTCGGTCAGCTCCGCCCGGTTGACCAGCAGCCCGAGTTCCGTCCCGCAATCGGCAATCGTCACGATCACGTCTTGCGAAACGTCCACCAGGCGCCGCGTCAGATAACCCGAGTCCGCCGTGCGCAGCGCCGTGTCCGCCAGGCCCTTGCGGGCGCCGTGGGTCGAGAGGAAGTACTCCAGCACCGTGAGCCCTTCCCGGAAGTTGGAGCGGATCGGGATGTCGATGATCCGCCCTTCCGGGTCGAGCACCAGACCGCGCATGCCGGCCATCTGGCTGATCTGGTTCATGTTTCCCTTGGCGCCGGAGTCGGCCATCATGAAGACCGAGTTCTGACCACCAAGGTTCTTCTCGACATCTTTCGAGAGCTGGTCGCGGGCGTCGTTCCAGATCACCTCGAGTTCCCGCAACCGCTCGTCGTCGGTCACCAAGCCGCGGCGGTACTGCCGGTCCAGCTTGTCGGCGGCCTCGTCCGCCTTTTCAAGCAGGTCGCCCTTGGTCGTCGACATCACGACGTCGTCGACGGCGATCGACATCCCGCCGCGGGTCGAGAACTCGAACCCGACCTTCTTGATGTCGTTCACCACCCGCGCCGTCTCGAACGGGTCCTTGAACATCCGGTAGCAATCCGCGACGACCATCCGCAACTGCTTCCGGCCCATCGTGTCGTTGTAGTACGTGTTGAGCGCGGCCGGCAGCGCATGGTTGAAGAGCGCCCGGCCGACCGTCGTGTCGATCCGCTTCGACTCCCCGCCATCCCGATCCGTGCGGACCGTGATCCGGGCCTGAACATCGACCGCACCCGCCTCGTAGGCGAGCTTCACCTCTTCCAGGGACGAGAAGATCTTTCCCCATCCGCGCGGCACGGTTCCGGCCGCGAGGTCGGCGTCGTAGTCGCGCTCGCTGGTCATGTAATAGCAGCCGAGCACGATGTCCTGGGTCGGCGAGACGATCGGGTCGCCGTTCGACGGCGACAACAGGTTGCGGACCGAGAGCATCCGGCTCCTGGCCTCGTCCTGCGCCTTCCGGGACAACGGCACGTGGACCGCCATCTGGTCGCCGTCGAAGTCGGCGTTGAACGCCGAGCAGACGAGCGGGTGGATCTGGATGGCCGACCCTTCGATCAGCCGCACCCTGAACGCCTGGATGCCCAGTCGGTGCAGGGTCGGCGCCCGGTTGAGGAGCACCAGGTAGTCCTGGATGACCTCCTCGAGGACATCCCAGACCTTGGGATCGACCCGCTCCACCAGCCGCTTCGCGGCCTTGATGTTGTGGGCATAGCCGTGGTCGACCAGCCGCCGCATCACGAACGGCTTGAACAGCTCGAGGGCCATCCGTTTCGGCAGCCCGCACTCGTCGAGGTCCAGGTCCGGCCCGACCACGATCACCGAGCGGCCCGAGTAGTCGACGCGCTTGCCGAGCAGGTTCTGGCGGAACCGGCCCTGCTTGCCCTTCAACATGTCGGACAGGCTCTTCAGCTTGTGCTTGCCCGACCCGGAGACAACGCGGCCGCGCCGCCCGTTGTCGATCAGCGCGTCGACCGCCTCCTGCAGCATCCGCTTCTCGTTGCGGACGATGATGTCCGGCGCCCCGAGTTCGAGCAGCCGCTTCAGGCGGTTGTTCCGGTTGATCACCCGCCGGTACAGATCGTTGAGGTCGGAGGTCGCGAAGCGGCCACCGTCCAACTGGACCATCGGCCGCAGCTCGGGCGGGATTACCGGCAGCGCCGTAAAGATCATCCAGTGGGGCCGATTGCCGCTCTTGCGCAGCGCCTCCACGACGCGGAGTCGCTTGGTCGCCTTCTTCCGCCGGACGTCCGACGAGGCCTGCATCTCGTTGCGCATCTCGACCGCGATCTGGTCGAGGTCGATGCGCTTCGAGACGTAGTCGTGGACCGCTTCCGCCCCCATCGCCGCACGGAACACGCCGGACGGGACGAGGTCCTGCAGCTCGCGGTACTGCGTCTCCGTCAGAATCTGGAGCTCCTTGAGGTCGCCGATCGCCTTCAGCGCCTCGTCCCGCTCCTTCTCCAGTTCGCGGACCTGCTCGGCCAACTGGTCCTCGATCTTCTTCCGCCGCTCGTCGGCCTCGAAGATGAGGTAGTCCCGCTCCGCCCCGGCCAGGGCTTCGCCGCCGCTGGCTTCGGCGTTGGCGCCACCCTGGATCCGCTCGACGGCCGCCTCGTACGCCTCCCGCAGCGCGGTCAGGCGGTCGTCGTTGACCGCTTCGCTCTGGCGAACGACGACGGTCCCATCGAACACGATCTCCTCTTCGGCGGCAGCACCCTCGAGCGCCGCCAGGCGCTCCTTCACCTGCTGGTAGGCGGCATCCAGCCCGGCCTGCTGCTCCTCCTGCCGCTTCCGTGCAGCCTCCGTGAGGTTCCGGGCACCCTCTTCGAGGTTGGCCACGTCCTTGCCGACGGCGGCCGAGATCTCCGACAAGCCCCCCTCGGCCTCGCCGCGCAATTCGGCGACGGCTTCCTCGTGGGCCTCGTTGATCTCGTCGATAGCCGCCTGCCGGGCCTCCGCGTTGACCTCGGTGACCAGGTAGGAGGCGAAGTAGAGGACCCGCTCCAGGTTGCGCGGCGAGATGTCGAGCAACAGGCCGAGCCGGCTCGGGGTGCCCTTGACGTACCAGATGTGAGCGACCGGCGCGGCCAACTCGATGTGGCCCATCCGCTCTCGGCGCACCTTCGCCCGCGTCACCTCGACGCCGCACTTGTCGCAGACGGTGCCGGCGTGGCGGATCCGCTTGTACTTGCCGCAGTAGCACTCCCAGTCCTTGGTCGGACCGAAGATGCGTTCGCAGAAGAGCCCGCCGTGCTCCGGCTTGAGCGTCCGGTAGTTGATCGTCTCGGGCTTCGTCACCTCGCCGTACGACCAACCGCGGATGGCCTCCGGCGAAGCGAGGGTGATCCGAATCGCATCGAAATTGTTGACGTCGAGACCGCGGCTCCGGTCGTTGCGATCGGTCCGCGGTCCGTCCGGCCGAGGCGGCCGGCCGAGCCCCATGCCCGCCGGCAGGGAGCGCGCCGCCTGCGCCGTGTCGATTGCCATCAATGAAAGGTCCGTGTTCTCCGACATTGTGCCTCCGGACGGGGGTACGGCCGCGGCGAGGAGACCCCCGCCGCGGCGCGCCTGAACCGGTCGCTCGTCTTAGTCCGCCGTGCGCTCGAAGCCGCTCAGGTTGATGCGGTCGAGGTTGGAGAGCAGGTCGCGCGAGGTGTCCTCGGTGAAGTCGACCGTCTCTTCGTTTTCGTTGATCACGTCGATGGAAAGGCCGAGCGAGCGGAGCTCCTTGACGAGCACCTTGAACGACTCCGGCACCCCGGCGCCCTGGATCTCGTCGCCCTTGACGATCGCTTCGTACGTCTTGACGCGGCCGACCGTGTCGTCCGACTTGACGGTCAGCATCTCTTGCAGCGTGTAGGCGGCGCCGTAGGCGTAGAGCGCCCAGACCTCCATTTCGCCGAACCGCTGGCCGCCGAACTGCGCCTTGCCGCCCAGCGGCTGCTGGGTCACCAGCGAGTACGGCCCGGTCGAGCGGGCGTGGATCTTGTCCTCGACCAAGTGGGCCAGCTTCAGCATGTAGATGATCCCGACCGTCACCGGGCGGTCGAACTTGTCGCCGGTCCGCCCGTCGTAGAGGTCGACCTTGCCGTCCTCCGGCAGTCCGGCCTGGCCCAGCGCCGCCCGGATCTCCTCCTCGCGAGCCCCGTCGAACACCGGCGTCGCGACCCGGAAACCGAGTTGGCTGGCGGCCCACCCGAGGTGGGTCTCCAGCACCTGCCCGAGGTTCATCCGGGACGGCACGCCGATCGGGTTGAGGATGATGTCAACCGGCGTCCCGTCCGGCAGATACGGCATGTCCTCCAGCGGCAGGATCCGCGAGATGACCCCCTTGTTGCCGTGGCGGCCGGCCATCTTGTCGCCCTCGGAGATTTTCCGCTTCTGGGCGATGCTGACCCGGACCATCTCGTTGACGCCGGCCGGCAGCTCGTGGTCAGAGTTGTCATCGCGGCGGAACTGCTTGACGTCGATCACCTTGCCGTGCACGCCATGCGGCACTCGCAGCGAGGTGTCCTTCACCTCGCGCGCCTTCTCGCCGAAGATCGCGCGGAGGAGACGCTCTTCCGCGCTCAACTCGGTCTCGCCGCGGGGCGTCACCTTGCCGACGAGGATGTCGTTCGGCCGCACCTCGGCGCCGATCCGGATGATCCCGTTCTCGTCGAGGTTTGCCAGGCTCTCCTCGCCGACGTTCGGGATATCGCGGGTGATCTCCTCGGGGCCCAGCTTGGTGTCCCGCGCTTCTGTTTCGTATTTCTCGATGTGGATCGAGGTGAAGACATCGTCCCGGACCAACCGCTCGCTGATCAGGATCGCGTCCTCGAAGTTGCCGCCTTCCCAGGGCATGAACGCGACCAGCACGTTCTGCCCAAGCGCCAACTCGCCCTGCTCGGTCGACGACGAATCGGCGATCACCTCGCCGAACTCGACCCGTTGCCCCCGCCGCACGATCGGCCGCTGGTTGATGCAGGTGTCCTGGTTGGAGCGAACGAACTTCTGCAGGTTGTAGGCGTGCTCCGCCCCCTCGTCGTCGACGAGGTAAATCTGCTTGCCCGTCACGGCCGTCACGGTCCCGGCGTGGCGCGAAACCACCACCTGGCCGGAGTCCTTCGCCGCCTGGTACTCGACCCCGGTGCCGATCACCGGAGCCTGCGGCCGCAGCAGCGGCACCGCCTGCCGCTGCATGTTGGCGCCCATTAGCGCCCGGTTTGCATCGTCGTGCTCGAGGAACGGGATCAGGGCCGTCGCCACCGATACGACCTGCTTCGGCGACACGTCCATGTAGGAGACCTGCTCGGCCGGCACCACCGGGAAGCGGTGACCGCCGCTCACCCGCACCGTCACCTGGTCCGGGATCAACTGGCCCCGATCATCGAGGGGCGTGTTCGCCTGGGCGATCATCACCTCCTCTTCGCGATCGGCCGACAGGTAGTCGATGATCTCCGAGGCGATCGAGCGGATTCGGACGATCTTGACCCCGGCCGCCCGTACCCGTGCCGCCAGCGTCTCGTCGATCGTCGTCCCGGTCGAAGCGAGCACCTCGCCCGAGGCGGGATCGACCACGTCGTCGCGGAGCACCGCGCCGACCATCGGGATCACGGGGTCGTCGACCGACAGGGACGAGATGACCCGCCGGTAGGGCGTCTCGATAAAGCCGTACTGGTTGATCTTGCCGTAGGTCGCCAGCGACCCGATCAGGCCGATGTTCGGACCCTCCGGCGTCTCGATCGGGCAGATTCGTCCGTAGTGGGACGGATGCACGTCGCGCACGTCGAAGCCGGCCCGGTCACGGCTCAAGCCGCCGGGACCCAGCGCCGAGAGCCGCCGCTTGTGGGTCAGCTCGGCGAGCGGGTTCGTCTGGTCCATGAACTGTGAGAGCTGGCTCCCGCCGAAGAACTCGCGGACCGCCGCCATCACCGGGCGAGTCGTGCTGATCAGCCCCTGCGGCGTCACGGTCTCCGGATCCTGGATCGTCATCCGCTCGCGGATACCGCGCTCGAGCCGCTGGAACCCGGTGCGGACGTGCATCTGGATCAACTCGCCGACCGCGCGTACCCGCCGGTTGCCGAGGTGGTCGATGTCGTCCGGCTCGCTCAGGCCATTGTTCAGCCGGATCATCTCCCGGATGATCTCGACCAGGTCCTCCTTCTTCAGGATGCGGCTTTCCGGTCGCGCCTCGAAGGGGAGGCCGCGGTGGAGCCGCTCGTTCAACTTGAACCGGCCGACCCGAGCGAGATCGTAGCGGCGCTCGTTGAAGAACAGGTTCTCGAGCAAGGAGTTCGCGTTGTCCCGCGTCGGCGGGTCGCCCGGCCGGATCCGGCGATAGAGCTCGATCAGCGCCTCTTCCCGCGTCTTGGTCGGTTCCTTGTCTAGCGTCGTCGCAATGAACCGCCGGTCCGGGTTGGTGTCGACATCGGCAAAGGCCGCCAGCAGGTCTTCGTCGGACTCGAGCCCGATCGCCCGCAGCAAGATCGTCACCGGCATCTTGCGCTTGCGGTCGACCTTGACCGAGAGCACGTCGCGGTTGGACGTCTCGAACTCGAGCCAGGCGCCGCGGTTCGGGATCAGCTTGGCCCCGGCCAGCAACTTGCCCGTCGTCAGGTCGGGGTTGCGGTCGAAGTAGACGCCCGGCGAGCGCACCAATTGAGAGACGACCACCCGCTCCGCCCCGTTGATGATGAACGTGCCGTCGCTGGTCATCATCGGGAAGTCGCCGAGGAAGATGCCGTCCGGACCGGTCTCCTTGATTTCCCCGGTCTCGCGCATCACGAGGCGTGCCCAGATCCGAAGCGGCGCCGCGTAGGTGATGTCGCGCTCGCGGCAGTACGATTCGACGATCCGGGCGTCCTTCTTGGCGCGATCCTGCTCCTCCCCCTTCGGCATCCGAGCCCACGGCTCGTCGAAGCGGAAATCGAGGAACGTCAACTCCATCTTCTTGTGATGGTCGGTGATCGGAGAGATTTCTTCGAGCAGCTCGCGCAGCCCTTCATCCTTGAACCATTGGAACGATTCGATCTGGACCTGGACGAGGTCCGGCATCTCCCAAACCGTGGGGATACGCGAGTAGGAGCGCCGACCGATCCCCGTGTTGGAAATGACCCGGCGCTGCCGCGCCTCTGCCGCCTCGTCAATCCCGATGCCGCGTGTTGTCGCGATCACCACCGACTGGTACCCTCCAGCATCCGGCTCGGGGGCAGTGCCCCTGACGAGCTCGTCGCGATTTGCCCCGGAACGTTGACCGCCGCCGATTCGCCCTCAACGAACCGGGGCTCGAGCATCAGCTACCTTGTCTGGAATAAACAGGAAAACGGGAGGGCAAACGATCCCCCTCCCCGGCCACAGGTGGTATTGTTTCGGTTCGCTCGCGTGTCCCGCTCAGCCCTCGCACCACCCGATTCGCCCGGACGGACAGACTCCGCCCGATAGGCTGAACGAGCATTGTAGCCGCGGCGGAACGTTTTGTCAATGCCGAGTCGGCCGAACGTCGAGGGGCGGCGTGGGGAATCCCCACCGCCGCCCCTCGACGTTCGGCTGCCGCCGCCTCAGGCGCTGGGGGTCGCCCCCGCCTCCGGCGTGCCCCCCGCCGCGTCCGCCGGCGTCACGTCCGACAGCACGTAATTGGCGCAGTCGGCGAGGTAGAGGTACCGGGCGGCCTCCGGGTCCTCGATGTTCTCCCGGGTCACGATCGTGGCTCCCGTGACGTAGGTCTTCGGCTCGATCGGCTCGCCAGTGGTGAGGAATTCGTGCAGCAACTGCACGGCGATCTCGCCGATGTCGCCGGGGTGCTGGGCGATCAGGAGGTCGACGACCTCCGACTGGAGGTCCTGCACCTGGGCCGGCCCGGCGTCGAACCCGACCACCTTGACGGTTCCGGTCTGGCCCTGCTCTCGAACTCCGGCCGCGGCGCCTTGGGCGGAAAACAGATTCGTCCCGAAGATGCCTGCCAGATCAGGATCCGACTGGAGCCTGGCGCTTACGATGGCAGCCGCCCGGTTGGCATCGTTGTTGGAGTACTCCTGGCCGAGATACTCGATGTCGGGGAACAGCGCGATTTCTTCGGCGAACCCCTGCTCGCGCTGGTCGGTGGTCGAGATGCCGGGATTGACGTTGACGACGAACACCTTGCCAGAGCCGCCGATCGCTTCCGCCAAGCCCCGCGCCGCGAGCCGTCCACCCTCGACGTTGTCTGTCGAGACATCGGCGAGCTGGATGTCGCTGTTGATCGTGGTGTCCACGCAGAGCACGGGCACCCCGGCGTCGATTGCCGCCTGGATCGGCGCGATCATGCCCTGGGCGTCATTCGGCGCCATCATGATCGCGTCCGGCTGGGTCTGCACCACCGCGTTCAAGATGGGCGTCTGGAGCGACTGGTCAAACTGCTCCGGGCCCTGCGTCTCGAGCTCGATGGTGCCAAGCGCCGCGGCCTTCGCCCGGGCGCCGCAGTCCATGGTGATATAGAAGTTGTCGCCGATTACGCCCTGGATGAAGACCACCCGAAACGGACCATCCTGCCGCGCCCGCACCCGGGGGGCCGCCGCCCCAAAGAACCCGACGGAGACGGCCGCGCCGATGCCCCCGACCACAACCGAACGTCGACCGATCGTCACGTTCTTGCCCATCACCATTGTCATCTCCCGCTTCGTCGTGGGAATCGTGCCCGTGCCGCTCACGGCCGCGGCAGGGTAGCAATCGGTTTGGACGGGCGCAAGACGTCGGAGCCCGGGGCTCTCCTCCTCACATCCGCTCTTCGGCCCGGCGCCGTCGTTGATCCAGCCAAACCGCGACGATCAGGACGACGCCCACCGCTACGTTCTGCCAGAACGACGGCACCCCTGTGATGACTAGGCCGTTCCGCAGCACCACGGGGATGAAGGCGCCGATGACGGACCCGCCGATGGATCCCAAGCCGCCGAACAGACTGGTGCCGCCGATGACCGCCGCCGAGATTGCCGCCAGGTTGTCCGACTGGTGGGTGCCGACCGACGCCGTACCGAACCGCATGAGGTCGAAGGTACCGGCGATCCCGGCGAGCAACCCGCTGACGACGTAGACCTTGAGGAGGTGGCGGTCGACATCGATCCCGGCGCGGCGGGCGGCCGCCGCGTTGGAGCCGATCGCAAAGGTGTAGCGGCCGAATCGGGTCCGATTCAAGGCGATCGCCGCGACGACGGCGATCGCGAAGGCGATCACCATCGGCGGGATAAGCCGGAACGAAGGACCGAGCGGCGTTCCGCCGAGCAGGTTCCGTAGTCCAATCTCATTCTGGATTGCCGGTGGGACGCCGGCCACGGTCGTGCCGCCGGTCATCAACTGGGCGATCCCAAGAAAAACACCGAGGGTGCCCAGGGTGACGATGAACGACGGCAGTTGCAACCTCGTCACGAGGATCCCGTTGATCAGGCCGCAGACGACGCCCGTGAAGACCCCAAGCACCAGACCGACCGGGATGCCGACGCTTTGGTTCGGAAACTGGTAGCTCTGCGTCTCCGCGAGCGTGCCGGAAAACGCGATCATCGCCTTCGCCGCGACGACCGCCGACAGGATCAAGATCGAACTGATCGACAGGTCGATGCCGGCGGTGATGATCACGAACGTCACGCCGATCGTGAGCAGAAGGAGCTGCGACGTGTCGACCAGCACGTTGTTGAGGTTCGGCACGCTGAGGAAGGTGAGCCCACGGAGGCCGAAGAACACCAGAACGATCAACCCGAGGATGATCAGCGTGAACGAATTGCTCAGCCGGGCGAACGTTCCGGGTCGCTCCTCCATTGCAGGCGCCGCCGCGTCGTGACTAGCCAACCGTGGCCCCTTCCCCTGCCGCGACCCGCCGCACCGAACCGGTCATTGCCGACACCGCATCGTCGATCGATGCGGTCCTCGGGTCGAGATGGGCCACGACCTCGCCGAGCCGAAGCACCACGACCCGATCCGCGACCTCGAAAACGTTGGGCATGTTGTGGCTGATGAACACAACCGGGATGCCCGTATCCCGCACTTGCCGGATCAGGTCGAGCACCATCGCCGTCTGGGCCACGCCGAGCGCGGCAGTCGGCTCGTCCATGAAGACGATTTTGCTGGCCCACATCACCGCCCGCGCCACCGCGACGCCCTGACGCTGCCCTCCTGAAAGCGTCACGAGTCGCCGGCCAAGGTTCGGCACCCTGACCCTCAGGCGACCCAGTTGCGATTTCGTCTCACGTTCCATCCGCTCCGAGTCGAGGAACCCGAGCGTTCCGGCAAGACCCGGACGGACATACTCCCGGCCCAGGAAGATGTTCGCGACGGCGTCGAGGTGGGGGGCGATTGCCAGGTCCTGGTAGACGGTTTCGATTCCCAGCGACCGGGCCTCGTGCGGCGATGAGAACCGGACCGCGCGGCCGTCGAACACCATCTCGCCAGCGTCGTGCGTGAGCACCCCCGTCAACACGTTGACGAGCGTGGACTTCCCCGCCCCGTTGTCGCCGATCAGTGCGACGACCTCGCCGGCAAACACCTCGATCGAGACATCGTGCAGCGCGCGCACGGGTCCAAAGTGCTTGGTGACGCCGGAAGCCCGGAGTACGGGCTCCCGCAGGGTGTCGGATTCGCGTAGAGTCATGCCGTCCTCGAGGGGTCGGAAGCGGGAGCAGGTCCGCCGACACTCTATCCCGATCCGTTCGATCGTCAACCCTTCCCCGCCGTTGCCGCGGAGCGAGAGACGATGTGTTCGAGTCCTGCCCGTCGCCTGACAAGCCTGGTTCCTTCGGCGTGCTGGGGGGAGCGAAGTTCGTCCTCGGTGTTGCCGGCGACATCGCCGCGTACAAGGCCGCCGACCTCTGCAGCATGCTCGTCCAGGCGGGAGTCAACGTCGAGGTGATCCTGACGCCCAGGTCCCTCCAGTTCGTGCAACCGCTGCTCTGCAGGGGGCTCACCCAGCGTCCGGTCCATACCTTGGCGTCGGAGCATTGGTCGGAAGGTTCGGCCGGACACGTGACCCTGACCCCCGACGTGGAGGCACTTGTGGTGGCGCCGACCAGCGCAAACACCCTTGCACGCCTCGCGCTCGGTCAGGCCGACGATCTCCTGGGCATGGTCGCCCTCGCCTCCCACGCGCCGCTCCTGCTGGCCCCAGCGATAAAGCACAGCATTTGGCATCACCCGGCTGTCCAAGTCCATGTCGAAACACTCCGCTCGCGGGGAGCCCTCGTGGTCGGTCCAAACTCCAGTCGCCCGGCTTCCAGGATGAATGGTGACGGGCGACTCGCCCCGGTTGATCGGATCGTTGGAGCGGTGCGACTCCTCCTGGGCCGCTCCGACTCCTTGGGGTGGACGCGCATTGCCGTCACCGCCGAACCGACCCACGAACCACTCGACCCGGTTCGCTTCCTCGGTAACCGATCGAGCGGCCAAATGGGCTTCGCCATCGCTCAACAGTTGATCGACTGCGGATCAGCCGTCCACCTTGTCTCGGGCTCGACGGCACGCCAGCCTCCAATCGGGGCCGAAGTGACACGGATCGAACCCGCCCATGAGATGGCAAGCGCCACGCACGCCGCTGTCGAGGGTGCGAACGCCCTGGTCATGACCGCAGCGGTAGCCGACTTTCGACCCGAATCGGCGTCGGCCCACAAAATAAAGAAGCGTCCCGATCAGCAAGAGTTGGAACTGCCCCTAGTCCGCAACCCGGACATCTTCGCCTCGATCGATCGGCCGGGCCTCGTCAAGATCGGCTTCGCGGCCGAGACTGAGAACTTGGTCGGCGCGGCCGAGGAAAAGCTCCGATCCAAGGGACTGGCGATGATCGTCGCCAACGATGCCGTCTCGACGATGGGGAGCGAGCGGAGCACGGCAACTCTCATCCGCCCCGGGCGGCCAGCACGAAACGTGAGCAACGTGTCGAAGGTCGAGCTCGCGTTGCTGAGTGCCGACGAGGTTGTCGATCTCGTGCATCGTCCGATGGGGGAGCGACCGCGATGATCACCGCCAATCGTCTCGGCCGCCGCAACTCCCAATTGCTCAGATCCCAGGTCGCGCTCGAACTGGCGTTGACCGTCGTGGCCACGGTTGCCGGCTTGGCTCTCCTTCGCACGTTGGTCCTCGCCTTCGAGATTCGCGGTCGGACCTGGTCGGGTTCGCTCCTCGTTGCGGCAACCGAACCGATGGTGCTGCCGTTGGGCCTCCTGCCCGGAGGATCATGGCAGGTCTTCGGCACGGCCACCCTCGCCGACCTGACCACCTCCATGTTACTGCTGGCACTTCCGGTCTTTGTCCTATCACGTCCGACGCGCACGTGATCACGAACCGGAGATGGCGAGGGTAGGATCGTCCAAATTCTGTGGATCGCGAAGTCACGGAGGGCCACGGTGATGCTGCGGAACATGGTGCGGGGCATCCTCAATCTGGTGTTTGCCGCCTTCGCCACCTGGGCGGCGAACTACGTCGTTGAGAAGATCTTCGGTCCGGACGACCCGGCTGCCTGATGGACGATCCGTTCCGCGGCCGGGCTGACCCGCCCGAAAACCTCGCCGTCATCGTGAATCCGAATGCCCGCCGCTCGCCGGACTCCGTCGAACGGGCAATCGAGCGAGCCCGCCCGCCGGGCACGCAGGCGACGATACTCGTGACTGCCGCCCCCGGCGATGGCGCAAGACTCGCGGCATCGGTACGCGATGACGTCGACCTCGTCGTCGCGGTCGGCGGCGACGGAACAGTGTCGGAGGTCGCGAGCGGTTTGGTCGGATCCTCGGTGCCACTCGGTATCGTGCCGGCCGGGTCGACGAACATCGTCGCCCGAGAGCACGGTATTCCCTCGGGTTTGACTGCGGCGGTACGATTGCTCTTCGGTCCCCATCGGATCGCCGTCCGCGACCTCGGCCGATGCGGGGATCGGATCTTCCTCCACATGGCGGGCGCCGGACTCGATGCCCGGTTCTTCCAGCGGACGAACCAGCAGCTCAAGCGCTACGTAGGCTGGCTCGCCTATGTCCCGGCTGCCGCGTTGGCGTTGACCGAACCTCCGGCTGAGATGGTCGTCATCGCCGACGACACCACGGTCGAGGCGGAGACGCCGCTGGTGATCGTCGCCAACGGCGCTTCGGTCGTCCATCCGGCGATCAGGCTCCACCCGGCCATCAGGAGCGACGACGGCTGGCTGGACGTGCTGATCTTCAAAGGCACCGACCCGACCGCCGTGGCCCGAACGCTCGTCAAGTTCGGCGTCGGTCAGCTCGACGACTCGCCCGAGTTGGTCGTGCTCCGAGCGCGCAAGGTGATGATCAACGCGGATTCCGACGTACCGGTCCAGTTGGATGGCGACGCAGCCGGCACGACACCCGTCACCATCGACCTCCTTCCGGAGGCGATCAGGCTCGTGGTCCCATTGGCTGGGGAGTGAATGACGGTTTGTCGATCCGGCGAGGTCAGCCTCCGAGGTAGTAGGTCTCGTTTGGCCCATACCCCATGAAGAATTGGGCACCGGTCTGCGCGTTCTCGAACAACGTCAGGCTCCCGTCGGACGTGAACACCTCGAAGTTCGCCGCCGTGAACCAGTCGGTCATCGTGCCGGCGCCAAGCCACCCCGAGTAGAGCGTGACGCCGTCTCCCACGATCGAGATATTGATGTCCCCTTGGGCGACCGCCCGGATGGTCGCGGCACCGGCTGGCGGACGGGG
>CADCWF010000264.1 GCA_902806345.1 uncultured Thermomicrobiales bacterium | reverse complement strand
CGTGCAGGCGGCCCCCCGGCGCCCCGCGGCGCAGGTCAGCGGGGCGCCCCGCCAGCGCGGCCCGGTCGCCGGGCGGGAACCCCGCCCGGTGCTCGACCAGATCGGTCGCGACCGCCGCCTCGAGGGCGGCGGGGTCGCCGCCGGCGAGGAGCTCGTTGGCCCCGGCGTAGAACCGGCGGATCGGTCCGCCGCGGTCGGCCGGCGCCGCCGGCGGGGGCGGGAGGACCAGGGCGGCGAGGCCGAGCAGGGCGCCCACGGTGAGGCAGGCGAGCATGCCCGTCGCCACCCGGAGGACGACGGGGTGGGGCGGCGCAGCTGGGGACCGCTGCGGCCGATCTTGGTGCCGGACGGGCTGTCGGACGACCATGGCTCGGCCCCGGACCTGGCTCGGCGGGCGGCCCCACCGGTCGGGCCGAGGGGCGGCGTGCCCCGTTGCCATCGTGGCGGCGCGCGCCCCCGGGCGCATGAGCCATTCGACGCATTCGGGGGGGGACGTACGGACGGACGGGGTAGGTATTCCGCGCAGCCCCCGGTCGGGCGGAACGAGGCGGCCTCAGGCGAGGCCGTGGCGGACCGCGTAGGCCGCGGCGGCTGCCCTGGTCGGGACGCCCAGCTTGGCCAGGACGCTGGCGACGTGGTTGGTCACCGTGCGCCGGCTGACGGACAGCGCGTCGGCGATCTCCCGGTTGGAGCGCCCCTCGGCGAGCAGGGCCAGCACCTCCCGCTCGCGCGGGGTCAGGCCCGCCCGATCGGGTCGCGCCTCGGTAGCCCGCCGGTCGGGGGAGGACAGCCGCCCGGCGAGGGAGAGCGCCTCGGACACGGCCACGGCGAGCCGCAGGGCCCCGCCGGTCGCGGCGATCTCGGCGGCCCGGTCGGCGCCGAGATCGGCCCGGATGGAAGCGAGCGCGCGATCCAATGGCGCGACGAGATCGGGATGGAGACCAACCCCCATGTCGTCGCGCCATCGCTTGGCGGCCCCGAGCAGGCGTGCCGCCGGCTCCGCTTCCCCGAGCACCGCCGCGGCGCAGGCCAGCCGGACGAGGCAGCCGAAGGCGTCACGCTCGTCCCCAAGCTCCCAAAAGTCGGTCAGCGCCGTCCCGGCCAGGGACGCCACCCGTCGCTCGTCGCCCCGGTCCTGCGCTACCGCGGCCTGGTGGAGGACGACCATCGCGACGCCCCACGCGTCCTCCCGCTGCCGGAAGCGCGCCAGGGCCTCGTCGAGGAGGCCGGCAGCGCGGACATCGTCGCCGAACCGGTGGCGTGCGATGGCGAGCCCCATAAGCACCTCCGGGATTGGCGGGCGGCGCGCTTCCCGGCACAAGGCGAGCGCGCGCTCGAAGCATCGCGCCGCGCCGACCGCGTCGGTCCGGGCGAGGGCGACCATCCCCTGCAGCGAGAGCGCGCCCGCTTCTCCCGGCTTGTCGTCCAAGCTCCGCCGGATTGCCAGGCAGTCGAGGAGCAACGCCTCGGCGCGTGCGGTGTCCAGCCGCCGGTTCGCGACGTTTGCGGCGGCGAACAGGAGGTCGGCTTGGAGGGCCGGTGTGGTGAGGGGCGGCGTCACCAGGGCCAGCGCGCGCTCCAGCCAGTCCCGCGCTTCACCGAGCGGGCCGCGGAGGAACCAGAACGGCTGCATAGCGACGGCGAGGCGCAGCCCCGTCTCCACCTCACCGTGGTCCATCGACCAGGCGAGGGCGGCCCGAACGTTGGCGAGGTCGGCCTGCACCCGGTCGACCAGGGCGCGCTCCCCGGGTCCCCCTTTCGTGGCCCAAAACCGCTCGACCTGGCGCAGAGAGTACGTCGCGTGAGTGTTTCGCGTGGCCGACTCTTCGCCGCTCGCCGCTAACTCCTCGAGCGCGAACTCGCGGACCGTCTCCAGCATCAGGTAGCGCGGCTCACTCTCCGGTCCCGCCTCTTGCCGCAGCAGGCTGTGCTCCACCAGGGCCGTGACCCCGTCCAGCAGGTCGCGCCCAAGCTCGGCCCCGTACGCAACTGCCTCGGCCGCCGGCAGGGAGAAGCCGCCGGCGAAGGCGGCCAGGCGGCGGAAGAGCGCCCGCTCCTCCCCGGCCAGCAGGTCGTGGCTCCACGCGATGGCGTCCCGCATGGTCTGCTGCCGCGCGGGCAGATCCCGAGCACCGCCGGTCAGCAGCGGCAGGCGTCGCTCCAGTCGCGCCAGTAGCGCCGTCGGCGGCAGGACCTTGATCCGGGCGGCGGCCAGCTCGATCGCGAGCGGCAGGCCATCCAGGCGGCCGCAGATGGCGTGGACCGCGTCGGCGTTGTCGGGGGTGACCGCGAAGCTTGGACGCACCGCCCGGGCGCGCTCGGCGAACAGCCGGACCGCCTCCCGCTCGCGCTCGTCGGTCTTCGACAAGCCGAGCGGCGGGACTGGGTACTCCCGCTCGCCGGAGAGCCGGAAGCGGACCCGGCCGGTGGCCAGGACCGTCAGCCCGGGGCAGGCGGCGAGGAGGTCGGCCACGAAGGGGGCGGCCTCGACCACCTGCTCGACGTTGTCGAGGACGAGCAGGAGCCGCCGGTCGCCAATGGAGGCGGCGACCCGGTCGGCGAGCGGCGCGTCGTCGGCCGCGCGGACGCCGAGGGCCTGCGCGACGGCGGCAGGCACCAGCGCCGGGTCGGCGATCGGGGCGAGACCGACGAAGCGGACGCCGTCGGGGAAGCCGTCAGGGGCCTCGGCCGCCACGGCGAGCGCCACTCGGGTCTTGCCGACGCCGCCCGGACCGGTCAAGGTCACCAGCCGTGCCCCATCCCCGCCCAGCAAGGCGGCGACCGCCGCGACCTCTTCCTCACGACCGACCAGCGGATCCAGGGATAGCGGCGGCGGGGCGCCGGGAGGCAGTGACGCCTGGACAGTGGCACCGTCGTAGACCGCCGCGGCGAGGAAGGCGGCCCGCGCCTCGGGGGCGAGGGCGAGGGCGTCGGCGAGGCGGCGGGCGGTGTCCGGGTGGGGGCGACGGCGGACCCCCCGCTCCAGGTCGCTGACCCCGCGCGCGCTCAGGCCCGCCCGCTCGGCCAGCTCCTCCTGGGTCAGGCCGGCCTCGAGCCGCAGGCGACGCAGGACGGCGCCGAAGGGGGGGCTCGGGGGGTCGGGGCCGGCGGTCATCGCCCACCTCGCGATCGGGCCGCGGCGGCGCGGCTGCAACTCGCTCCTCGGGTGGACCGATTCTAGGCCCCCTCCCCGCGCCGCGCAACACCCGGCGGCGTGGGCGGTGCGCGGGACGTGCGTCTGTCCGGCCCGCCCCATGCTCCCCGGCGTGGGGCGAAACCGGTGCCCGCCGCCGGGGAGCGCCTCGGTCCGCCGGCGGGCCGGTCGAGACGCCGTCGCGGGCGGGGGGGCGGAGGCGCCGCCCGCGTTGCCCGGGGTGGGCGCGCAAGAGGGGCCGCCCTGGACGCCGATCGGCCCGCCGTTCCCGTCGAACCGG
>CADCWF010000263.1 GCA_902806345.1 uncultured Thermomicrobiales bacterium | reverse complement strand
TCTGCAGAACCTCGGGTTGAACGGCTACCTCTCGCACGGGGGACGCTGGCTGACGCTGGCCGGCGATCGGTTCCGCGTCTTCGTCGTCGCGTCACCGCGGGGCGGCTACTTCACCTGGTGCGACGACCCCGGCGAGCGCACGGTGATCTTCGTCCGCGATGCGCGAGGGGCGATCCGGGTCGGGATGGAGCGTGCCACCGAGGAGCTCCGAGGAGGGCGCGGGGAAGAGGAGGTGTGAGGAGCAGCGTGAACGAGCGATCGTGCCGCCATGGCCGATCCGCACCCCGACTTCGCGGTCAGCACGGAGCCGACGCGGAGATCACAGGAGGAACCATCGTGACTACAACTCGGAAGCGCGGCCCCGCCGGCCGTTCCCACGTCCTGATGAGCGCGCTCGTGGCGCTCGTGGTGCTCTTCGGCGGAGGCATGCAGGTCGTCGCCCAGGACGGCACCCCCACGCCCGCCGAGGAGACCTCGCCGACGCCGAACGACGAGGCACAGCCGCCACCGTCGAACGTCGGCACCGACATCCCCATCACCTACCAGGGCCCGCCGCCCTCCGGGTTCAAGAAGGAGCTGGTCGGGCCGGTCGAGCTGCTGCGGGCGGCCGAGGTCGACCTCGAGACCTTCACCTTCACGCTGCCCCTGTACCGCGGTGAGATGGCCGACGGGACCGCCGTCTGGTACATCCTGACCGACACCACCGACGAGGGCAACGCGAACGCCCTTGGCCTCAACCACTCGCCCAAGCTCGCCTACGCGAACGTCGAGGGGGCCGTCCGGACCGCCACCCTGGAGAAGGACCTCACGCTGACCTTCGACCAGGGCAGCGTCGACTTCGCGCCCGAGCGGGTAATCGTGGCTGGCCCGGAGGAGGCGCCGTTCCCGCCCGCCGTGGCCGAGCCGGGTTCGGTTGGCGACGCCCAGTACAGCCCGCTCGTTCGGATCGAGAACGCCGGCGGCCACATCTACAACGCCCCGATCCTCGCGATGGGCGTCGAGGCGGAGGAGCTCCAGGGCTTCTGCAAGGGCGCGCCGGATCTCAGCATGGTCCATGACCGCGTCGTCTCGATCTGCCCGGACCGGGCGCTCGTCACCCTCAAGGCCGTCGCCGGCTTCAGCTTCGCCCGGCCGGTCGTCTACGTCAGCTTCGAGGCCTCCGACCCGATGGCGGCCACGATGGAGCAGTCGACCTTCGCGCCGGCGCTCGCCAACGTCCAGGTCGGCTTCGACGACGGGGCCTTCAGCGCCGTCGAGCGGCTCTTCTCCTTCGCCAACGGGCCGACGGGCGTCGGCAACCCGCAGCGCCAGGGTTTCGACAGCGTGCTGTCGGGCGAATCCACCGAGCCGCTCAACGTCTTCGGCGGCGTGCCGACGATCGCGCTCGACTACAGCCCGCTGTGGGACATGAACCTCGGCGTCTGGACCGACGAGGCGATCGAGAAGGGCTACCGCTCCCGCCTGATCGACGAGTTCCAGATCCTCGACATCGCCGACCAGGGCTTCCTGACCGGCCCCGACGGCGCCGACTACGGCTCCAGCGGGATCATCATCAACTGCCCGATCGTGATGCGCCTGCTCTAGGCCATCCCGCCCCGGGCGGGGCCGCGCTGGGTGGGACCTCTCTCGGCTCGTCGCCCGCACCGTCCCGCGCCACCGGGTCCACCCGACGGCGCGGGCCCTCCGCCGCTCGCCTCTGACGCCCCCGCGCCAAGAAAGGAGACCTTATGCAGAATCCCGCGCACACCCACAGGTCGAGATCGCGCCGCGTGGCCTGGTTGGGTACCGCTATCGCGCTGTTGATCGGCTCGATCGGCCCCACCGACGACCCGGCTACCTTTTAAGGTGAGCGTCGACCCGGCGTAACACGGCCGGCTCCATGGCATGAACCGAGGGGCCGCCCCCGCAACTGCCCGATAACTGCCCGATGGTGATGCGCCTGCCGTAGGCAGGACCGAAACGGAGGCGGCCTCACCGGCCGCCTCCGCGCTCGACCCCGTGTCGAAGGAGCCCCCATGCAGAATGTCAACCGCTCGGTCCCATGTCGTTGTGACCGTCCCCAGCCCGACCCGGGCTCGAGTGACGGTGTTCGCACGGACGCCGCCGCGGCAGCGCCGGTCAGCCGGCGCGTCTTCCTCGCCGGCGTCGGCGGCGCGTCGGGTGCCATCGCCGGCCTCCCGCGAGCGTTCGCACCCCTGGCCGCGGACGCACAGGACGTCCCACACGAGCAACCCGACGAGCCGGGAGCCGTCGAGCCGACGTCGGCGCCACCGGCCGCTCGCCGGGAGCGGGCCTACCGCATACGGATGGAGGCCGCCGCCCGGCTCCGCGATTTGCCGCTCTCCGGCATCCCCCGCGTGACCGACGAGGAGCTGCACCCGACCAAGATCGGCAACTACACCAAGGGACTCCCCCACGACGCGCTCGGCGAGGTCAACCCGTTCGCCTACGAGGCGTTGGCCCGGGCGGTCGCCGGCGACGACCCGGCCGCCTTCGAGGACGTCCCGATGGGCGGCGCCGCCCGGCTCACGAACCCCCAGGCCGGGCTCGCCTTCGGCCTCATCGGCCCCGACTCGCACCAGCTGACGATGCCGCTCCCGCCGGCGCTCGCCAGCGCCGAGGCGGCAGCGGAGATGGCCGAGCTCTACTGGCAGGCGCTCCTGCGCGACGTCCCCTTCGCGGCGTACGGCTCCGATCCACGGGTCGCCGCGGCCGCCGCCGACCTCTCAGCCCTCTCCGACTTCCGCGGTCCCGCGGCGCTCTCGGGCGAGGTCACCGCCGCCACGATCTTCCGCGCCGCCGCGCCGGGTGGCCTGGCGGGGCCGTTCGTCTCCCAGCTGCTGCTGAAGGAGTTGCCGGTCGGTGGTCGGCCGGGGTCCCAGCTGATCCGGACGGCCCTCCCGCTGGACCACCTCACCGGCTACGACGACTGGCTCGCGGCACAGGACGGGGAGATCCCGCCGACCGCACTGGCGCCGGTCTACGACCCGGTGTCCCGCTACGTCCGCAACGGCCGCGACCTGGCCGAGGCCGTCCACTGGGACTGGCCCGGGCAGGCGGTCCACCAGGCCTGCCTCCTCGTCTTCGGGCTCGGTGCCTCCTCGCTGGCCGGCCTCGTCGCCGGCGACGCCGCGCTCCCGCTCAACGCCACCAACCCCTACGCGGGCTCGCGGACCCAGGCCGGGTTCGTCACCTTCGGCCTGCCGGATATCACATCGCTCGTGGGCCTAGCCGCAGGCTGCGCGCTGAAGGCCGCCTGGTACCAGAAGTGGTTCGTCCACCGCCGCCTGCGTCCGGAGGAGTTCGGCGGGCGCGTCCACCACGCCACGACGGGCACCGCCGCCTACCCCGTCCATGCCGATCTGCTGGAGCGGTCGGCGGTGCTCGCCGAGGTCCTGCAGCGGTTCGGGACGCATCTCTTGCCGCAGGCGT
Organism: uncultured Thermomicrobiales bacterium; assembly: GCA_902806345.1. Lineage (GTDB taxonomy): Bacteria > Chloroflexota > Chloroflexia > Thermomicrobiales > UBA6265 > CADCWF01. The sequence goes on along the minus strand of CADCWF010000263.1, from coordinate 8 downwards.
ACCCAGAG
>CADCWF010000262.1 GCA_902806345.1 uncultured Thermomicrobiales bacterium | reverse complement strand
CCGCCGGTGCTCGCCCGCGTCGACGATCTCCTTCAACGCCTGCGCCGTCCGCCACAGCTCCTGATAACTGGTGTACAGCGGGGCCGGTGCCATGCGGACGATGTCCGGTGGGCGGAAGTCGGGGACGAAACCGCGGGTCTTGAGCGCCCGCGCGATCCGTGCCCCGTCCGGGTGGGTGACGGCGACGTGACCGCCGCGCCGCGCCTCTTCGCGCGGCGTCGCGATGCCGTAGCCGTAGGACAGTCCCAGCAGGCCCGTCCGCTCCAGAAGGTCTATCAGGTACCCGGTCTGCGCCAGCGACTTCGCCCGGACCCCAGCGATCCCCGCATCGGCGAACAGGCCAAGAGAACCTCGCAGCGGCGCCGTCGCGAGGATGGGCGGAGTCCCGACCTGCCAGCGGCCCGCGCCGGCGGCCCCGGCGAACTCCGTCGCCATGTCAAATTGGCGGGTCTTGTCCGATCCCCACCAGCCGGTCAAGGTCGGTTCTTCCGCCCAGTGGCGACGGTTGACGTAGAGGGCGCCGACGGCGCCGGGGCCGCCGTTTAGGTACTTATAGGTGCACCAGACGGCCCAATCGACGCCCCACGCGTCGAAGCGGTGGGGGACCACCCCGACAGAGTGGGCGCAGTCGAAGCCGGCGACGATGCCGTGCCGCCGCGCCGCCGCCGCCAGCCGTTCGATGTCGAGCAGTTGGCCGGAGGCGTAGAGCACCGACGGGAGCACGGCCAGCGCCACCTCGTCGTCGAGCGCGGCTTCGACGTCGGCCTCGTCAATCGTCCGCCCGTTCCGTGATGAAACCAGGACGAGGTCCGTCGCGGGGTTACCCCCGTGGAGACGGATCTGCCCGGCGAGCGCGTAGAGGTCGGACGGGAAGTCGAGCGCGGTGGCGACGATCTTCCGGCGGCGACCGGACGGGCGGTAGAACGTGGCGACCATAGCGTGGAGATTGGCGGTGGTGCCGCCGGTGGCGACGACCGCGCCGGGCTCGGCACCAACCAGTGGCGCCATCGCCGCGCCGACCTCCTCGCCGATGGCGAACCAGGCGGGGTCGGCGTCCAGCCAGCCGCCGATTGCCAGATCCCGCCACTGGTCCAGCGCCCGGCGAGCCTCGGCCTCGGCGTCGAGCGAGAGGAGCCCCAGCGAGTTGCCGTCGAGGTAGACCGTGTCCGGCGGCAGGTGGAAGCGGGCCCGGAAGCGGGCGAGGGGATCGGCGGCGTCAAGCGAGCGGGCAAACGCCTCGGCCGTCGGGCTGGCGATTGCCATGGTCGCGGGAGCAGGTCTCATCATCGGCGCCTCGTCGGAGTCAAACGCGCCTCGGCTGGTGGCGCACCCCAGTTGGGTCGGTTCGCTTGTCATATCCCAGGAGCCATGCCAACCGCAAGGTCTTGGCCAGTGCCACGCTGAGCCGACAGCAGGCGTGCCAAGTCCCGGCGTCGGAACCGGCGGTGGAATGTCTCTGCCACCTCGGCCGTATTCCCCCGGTGCCTAGCCGCCGAGCGGGCATTGCTGAGCGGGCACTCGGGGTCACGGTCGTCAACCACCCCCCGACCTGATCACCTGTCGCTCCGCTCGGCGGGCGGCGCGGCCGATGGTTCCGCTCCACGGAGGAACGCGGCGCACTCGGTCAGGGCCTGATCGTCGCCGAAGCTGCCGGCCTTGGTCACCACGGGCATCCCCGCGGCGATGCCTCCTTCGAGGACGCCCCAGGGGATCGTCGAGCGGACTCCGCCGAGGAGGTGGAGCGCCGTCGCGCCGGCCGCCCGGAAGAGCGCCGCCGCCACCTCGCCGCCGGTCGCGATCGCCCCTCCGGCCGCCGCCAGGACCTCGGGTCGGGCCGCGATCCCCGCCAGCCGCTCGGCGATCGCCGCCCCGCTCAGCCGGACCTCGGGGCAGGCGATCGCCGTCAGCACCACCGTTCGCCCCGCGGCGAGACCGGCCGCCGCGTCGAGCGCGAGCTCGCCGAGCGCCGACGGGTCGTCGTCGGGAGCGAGGCGCGTCGGCCGGAGGACGATCGCCCCGTCCGCCTCCAACCGCCCGACCTGGCGGGCCGTGGCGGGGTGGTGGCTCCCTGCCACGACGAGGATCGGCCGGGTGGCTGAGGGTCTGGGCGGGGATGACCTCGCGTCGCTCTCGATCCAGCCTGCCGCCAGGGTGGCTGCGACGGCCTGGGCGAGTCCCGCTGAGCCGCAGAGCAGGAGGGGACCCTCGGTCAGCGCGGTACGGGCGAGGAGGAGGAGGTCGGCGTCGTCCCGCCCGTCGGCGACGACGAGACCGTGGTCGCACTCGGCGAGGCGCGCCAGGATCGCCGACGGTCCGTCGTCCAGATCCTTGGCGGAGAGGTGGACGATCGGGCCACCGACGTGGGCACGGAACCGGTCGGCAACCAGCGGCGAGGTCCGCGTCCCGAGCGGCGAGCCGGTTAGCGGACGACCGCGGACACGGAGGCGGCCGTTGACCACCGTGCGGCCTTCGGCGGGCAGGGCGGGCGCGACGAGGGCGCGCTCCAAGCCGAGCTCGGCCATCCCCGTCGCCAGCTCGGCGCCGGGGTGTCCGCGCAGCACCGAATCGATCTTCTGGTACCAGATCTCGGGCTCTCCGTTCGCCCGGATCGCCCGGATGGCCACCTCCGCGAGGCGGACCGCCTCGGCCTCGGGGAGGTCACGGCCGCCGGAGAAACGGGCGACGACCGCGGCCGATGGCGGCCCTGCGGGGGCCAGGGCGACGTGCGTCGGGAAGCCACGTGATGCGAACGCCAAGGCGGCGTCGGCGGCGCCGGTCAGGTCGTCGGCCACGATTGCGACCCGGTGAGCGGGCGGGGCAGGGCGGAGGAGGCGCTTGTAATCGTGTTCAGTCGCCACTCGTCGCGTCCCTAGTGCCGGCGCGAGAGCGCCGGGCGAGGGCCATCTGGATCGCGACGTCGACGGCGGCGACCAAGCTCTCTTCGCTCGCCCGGCCGGTGCCGGCGATGTCGAAGGCGGTGCCGTGGTCGACGGAGGTGCGGACGATCGGCAGGCCGACGCTGACGTTGACCCCGGAGTCGAACGCGAGCAGCTTCATCGGCACGTGGCCCTGGTCGTGGTACATGGCGACGACGATGTCGGAAGCGCCCTTGGTCGCCCGTAGGAAAACCGTGTCGGGCGGCTGGGGATCGCTCACGTCGAGACCCTCGGCGCGAGCGGCAGCGATCGCCGGCTGGATCGAGCGCGTCTCCTCGTCGCCGAAGATGCCTCCCTCGCCGGCGTGGGGGTTGAGCCCGGCGACGGCAATCCGGGGGTTGGGCACGCCGAGGGCGGCACAGGCCTCCGCCGCCAGCCGGATCGTCTCCAGAACCCGCTCTGGCGTCACGCGGCGGATCGCCTCTGCCAGCGAGACGTGGGTCGAGACGTGGACGACCTTCAACGTCGGCCCGACCAGGAGCATGCTGACCCGCGAGGCGCCGGTCCG
>CADCWF010000261.1 GCA_902806345.1 uncultured Thermomicrobiales bacterium | reverse complement strand
GCGACGCGGCGAGCGCACGGCGGCAGAGCGCGGCCGCCTCGCCGAAGCGTCCCGCGTGGCGGAGCGCCGTCTGGGCCGTCCTCAGCGCCGCGCTCGCGTCGGCGTCCGGCGGCAGCGGTCTGTCGGTGGCGAGGAGGGCGGCGGGCTCGGGCCCCTCGCCGGGGACGACCGGCTCCAGATCACCGGACAGAACGGCGGCGGCGGTCGCGAGGTGGAGCGCGACCTTCGGGGCGGGCCCGGTGTGGAGCCAGTCGTCGAGGTTCGGCGCGTTCGTGCGCGGGATGAGGTCGAGCGCGACGACGAAGGCGCCCCCCTCGGGTACCCGGAAGACGCCCGCCCGGTCGCGGTCGCTGCCGTAGGAGTAGCCGAGGTAGCCGCGGTCGCCGGCGGCAAAGACGCTCGCCTCGGGCGTGGCGGGGGCGGCGACGAAGCGGACCGAGCGCAGCGGCGGCGCCCACCCGGCCTCGACCATCCGCAGGGCCTCGCGGGCGCTCTCCCGCATCCCCGCTAAGTCGCCGACGGCCTCTTGGAGCGACGCCAACTCCAGCCGGAAGGGGAGCGAGCCGGGGGCACTGGCGACCGCCCGCTCCTGGGCCGCCACCGCCTCCGGGTAGGCGTCGAGCAGGGCCAGGGCCGCGGCCCGTCCGGCGTAGACGCCGGGGTCGGTGGTCGCGCCGAGGGCCTCGTCGTAGGCGTCCAGCGCCTGCCGCGCCAGGTGGCGCGCGAGGAAGGGCGCCTCCGGTCGGACCGAAGCGGCGGCAAGGAAGGCGTCGCCGCGGGCGACGTCGGCGAGGGGGCGGGGGTCCGGGTCGCTGGCCAGCGGACCGAGGATCGTCAGGGCCCGGTCGAGGCCATCGGTCACGTCGATGCGGCGGGCCTGGAGGCTGGCGAGGAGGAGGCGCGCCGTGCGGTCCGTTGGGTCGGCCGCGAGCTGGCGGTCGACGAAGGGGATGGCCGCCGGCAGGGCCGCCGCGCCGGCCGGGATGGCGCCGAGGAAGTACGCGGCGTTGAGGCGGGCCGCCCGGTGGGGGCCGAAGACGAGATCGACCGCCCGCAGCAACTCGACCGAGTGCGACTGGAGAACCCGGCCCTCGGCGAGCGGGGCGCCGTCGAGCTCGGTCAGGCGCTCACCCGCGGCGTGGGGAACATCGAGGGCGAGGAGGTCGTTGGCGGCGCCGAGGGCGAAGAGGGCGACGGCAACGTTGACGAGGCGGTCGGCGTTGAGCGGGTCGTGCGTCAGCGCGGCCAAAGCGGCCGCCGCCTCCGGCGAGGGTTCGGGCGAGGCAAGGGCGGCGAGGCCGGGAGCGCTGGGGCCGAAGGCGAGGTAGCCGCCGTAGGCCCGCAGCGCCTCGGCCCCTTCCGCCTCGAAGCGGAGCGCCTGCCAGGCATGGTCGAGCATGGCCGCGGCGTCGGTCGGGTCCGAGACGACGCCGTCCTCCCAGTCGGCCGCCACGCGGCGGGACGCCTCGTCCGGCAGGCTCCGGACCACGATCGGCAGCGGGTCGACGAGGCCGTCCAGCGTCGGGCGGGCGTCCGGGGCGGGCTCGGGCAGGGGCGGCAGGGCGGCGGTGGGCGAGGCCGCGGGCAAGGGGGCGAAGGACGGCACGGCGATGGCCAGGAGGAGGGGGACCAGCAGCACGCCGAGCGCCGCGGCCGCCGGCCGCCGCCGCGCCGGCCAGCCCCGAACCGGCCGCGGCAACCTGCCGCCTTCCGCGATGCCGTTGGCGAGCTGCTCCATCGCCGTTCGCCCCGTCGTTCCCGGGCCGGCCCCGAGGCGCGAACCGCGGCCGAGGACCGGGCGGGCCGGTTCGTCGTGGTCGCCCGCCGCGAAGCCGGCGGCGGGCCTGCTCCCATGGGACCCCCGTCGGCGCCACGGTGCCGTCCGCCGTCGCGTCCCCGACGGACCACTCCGCCGCTCACCACCGGCCCCGAAGGGTCCGGTGAAACGGCAGCCGGCCCACGATCCCGACAGCCGGGCCGATCCTTCTATCTGTTCAGGTCATGGTAGCCGAGGGGGGCGCGATCGGGGGACAGCCGGTCCCGACCACCGTCCAACCGCGACCGGCGGTCGACGGCGACCGGTTTCGTCAGTCCTCGCCCCCGACCAGCCGCTCCCGCCAGTCGTCGGCCAGCGGCCGGACCCCGAACTCCTCGATGAGCATGCGGACGAAGGCGGCGAGGGGCACCGAGCCGGTCACCAGGTGCAGCTTGTCGAGCGGCAGCACGGCGCGATCCCCGTTCGGCAGGGCGGGGCGGAGCGCGGCCGAGACGTGGACGTGGGGGTGCCGCCCGTCGTCGGTGCCTCGGCTGAGGTGCTTGTGATAAACAAGGAGTTCGGTGCCTCCACGGTCGTGCAATGCGTAGGAGTAGGCGTCAACGGTGACTCCGGGCGAACGCTCACTGTCGTCTTGGCGGACGAGCATGCGGACCGAGATACCTGCTCCACGCAGGGGGTCGGCCGCGCGGATCGGAGCAAGACCGGGAAAGAGGCAGGAGAACTCTGGATGCTGACGTCGGCCCGTAGCCCCCACGAGCAGGCGTTGATGCGTGACGCAGGCGGCGATGGAGCGAAGCGAGCTAAGGCGATGTCGGAGGGTGTCCACTATCGACCCGCTCGGGGCTGACTATCAGCAACGAGAAGACCATGTCGTTGACGCGCCGGCCTTCGAGCGTGTCCTCGGAGAGCCCATGGTAGGCCCCGGCGTCCCAGCGGCGAAGGAACTCCTCGCCGGAGATGGCGAACAGCCGACGCGCGTCGGCGTCGAAGATGGCCCACCGCTCGGGCTCGGAGAGGTCGTCCACCGAGCCGTCGAAGAGATCAGGTGCCGGGATTCGCTGGGCCATCAGAGCACTCCTGGAGTCTCTCCCTCTGGCCGCGATGCTACCACGCTCGCGATGTGGTGGCCGAGTCAAGCGAGTCCCGGGGCCTCGACTGCATCGAGCTGCTCCCGCTAGTCGGCGGCGAGCGGCCGGACGCCGAACTCCTCGACCAGCACCCGGACGAAGGCGGCCAAGGAGACGAGGCCAATTGCCAGGTGCAGCTTGTCGAGCGGCAGCCCCGCTCGGTCCCCGTTCGGCAGGGCGGGGTGGAGCGCGGCCGAGACGTGGACGTGGGGGTGATCGGGGCCGGCGAAGCGATCGCTCGGGTGCCAGTGATGGGCCGGCAGTTCGGTCCCGTTGCGGTCGAGAAGAGCGTACTCGTAGGTGATACCGCGGGACCCCGCCCCCGAGGCATCGACGGTCGATCCCGAACCGAGCTCAACCGTCACGTCGATCGAACATGGTCCGAACGGAGCGGGTGCGGAGATCGGGGCACGGGTAAGCCAAAGCGATACCGTGGCTGGTCGCTTCCGGTTTCGCTCCCGGCGGACGAGACGGGAGTGGGTGACGCAGCCGACGACCGAACGAAGGTGGTCAATCGTCAGGGCCGGATCGTCCACCAGCGTCGAGTTCGTCCGGTCGTGCAAAGGGGATCAACATGATCAGGTGGTTGACCCGGCGCCTGGTATCGCCCT
>CADCWF010000260.1 GCA_902806345.1 uncultured Thermomicrobiales bacterium | reverse complement strand
AGCTCCCGCGCGAGCTCCAGCGGCCGGATGCCGACGCCGCGGGTCGTGTTGCGGTCGATCCGGGCCTTGATCCCGACGATCAGGTCGCGGTTCTCCTCGATCATCAGCCGGGCGAGCTCGAGGTCGCAGTAGTCGAGGTTGGAGAGCTCCCAGGTCGGCGCCACGAGCCCGATGCTCGACAGGTTGAGCAGCGCCAGCACCCGGACCTTGGACGGCTCCGCCACGTACCGCCGGAACCCGGGCCAGGTGTATCCGCCGGCGCTTCCGACGTCGAGCCAGGTGGTCACCCCGCTTCGGGCGGCGATCGGGTCTGGCTCGATCCCCCAATACGTTACGCCCCAGTAGACGTGCGTGTGGAGATCGATCAGTCCCGGCGTCACGAACTGTCCGGCCGCGTCGATCACCTCGCCGGCCGACCCCGCGTCGATGCCCGCCTCGACCGCCGCGATCTTCCCGCCGCCCACCGCGACGTCGATCACCTCGGAGCGCCCAGATGCCGGGTCGATGACGTGTCCACCCCGGATGACGATGTCGTGCCCCGCCATCTCACCGACCCCCCTTCGGTCCGCCGCCCTCGGTCGACGCCCAACGGTGCTCCTCGGGGTCATCGGAGAAGGTGGGGAGCTCGGCCAGCTCGTCCCAGAGCGCATCCGGGATGTCGTGCGTCGCGAGGTCGATCGTCTGCTGGACCCGCTCGGGCTTGCTCATCCCGACGATCGTCACATCGACGTTCGGGTCGCGCATCGAGAACTGCAACGCCGCTGCCGCCATTGGCACCCCGTGCCGCTCGCAGGCGTCGGCGATCTTCCGGGTGACCTGGACTAGCTCATCGGGAGCCTGCTGGTAGGCGTAACGCGGGTAGGCGTCCGGCCCTTTCGCCAGCATGCCGCTCCCGAACGGCGCCGCGTTGAGCACGGCCATCCCCCGACCCTTGGCCGCCCGCTGGACCTGATCGGCGGTCCGGTTGAGCAGGGTGTAGCGGTTGTGCGTGATCAGCGCGTCGAACGCGCCGGTCTCCACGTAGCGCTGCGAGAGCCCGATCGGCCCCGCCGCCACGCCCAGATATCCGATCACCCCTTGGTCGCGATAGCTCTGGAGAAGCTCGACCGGACCGCCCTTGGCCATGCCTTCCTCGAAGGTTATCCACTCCGGGTCGTGCAGGAAGCAGATGTGGACTTTGTCGACACCGAGCAGCTCCAGGCTGCGCTCGAAGCGGCGCCTGACGGTATCGGTCCGATAGTTGTTGTCCTTCGGGTCGCGCCCAGCCTTCGTCTCGAGGATTGCCCCCTCGGGTAGCCCCCCAAGCTCCTTGAGCACCAAGCCGATCCGGCGCTCGCTCTCCCCGTCGCCGTAGAGGGCCGCCGTGTCGATGTAGTCGATCGGGCTCGCCAGAAAGGCGCGGATGGTCGCCAGCGCGTCCTCCTCCGACACCCCGTACCCGAACGCCTCCGGCATGTCCCCGAGCTGCGCGCACCCCACCGCGATGGGCGGCACCATCAACCCGGTCGACCCGAACGGGACCCGCTCCAACGACGCCGACGCCATGTTCGACCCTCCCCGTGAGATCTGTTCGCCCAAGGCCAGCATCTTCGCACAGCGGCTCAGCGACGGGGTCACCCGCCCGCCGCGGGGTCCGGCCTCCGCAGCTCGTACCGGAAGTACCGGTTGCCGTATCTGTTGAGCGCCCCGGCGTTCGTCATCCCGATTTTCTCGGCCACCCGCATCGAGGCGGCGTTCCCGACTTGGATGAGACTCACGAGCCGCGGCAGACCGAGGACGTGGAGCGCATGGTCCCGTATCGCGGATGCTGCCTCAGTCGCGTAACCATGCCCCCAGTGGTCCCGACGGATGTCGTATCCCAGCTCAGCCACGGGCTCGCCGTCAATGTCGATCCACTCGAGACCGCAGTCGCCGATGACCAGCCCCGCCGAACGCAAGACCACCGTGTAGAGGCCCACGCCGTTTGCCGCCTGATGCACAAGATTGCGCTCGACCCAGGCTTCCATCTCGTCGAGGTCGAAGGGGGTCGCCTCGAACGAGGCGATGAAGACGGGGTCGCCGAAGAGCGGCAACAATGCCTCCGCGTCATCGCGGCGCATCAGTCGAAGGATGAGCCGCTCCGTCTCGATCCGGTCGGTCAAGGTACCGGGACCATCAGTGGAGGCGGGGCGCTAGGCGAACGCCGGCAGCACCTCGCGGGCGATGTGGCGGACGGCGTCCGGCTCGTAGGCCGCCCGGGCGACGTACATGATCACGTAGTCGATGCCGACCGCCCGGAGCTGCTCGATCTTCGCCGCGACGGCGTCGGGACCACCCACGGTGAAGTTCTCGCCGTACTCCTCGAAGGACATCCCGCCCCGCGCCTCGGCTGTGGCGCGCTCGGGGTCGTCGCCCTCCTGAATCAGGTGGACGTTGATCCCCGACGACTTGATGATCTCGGCGTAGTCCCGCCCGACCGCGTCGCAGTGGCCGCGCAGCACCTCCAGCTTGTGCCGGATCGTCTCGTCGTCGCCGCCGATGTTGCAGGCGTCGCCGTACTGCGCGACCAGCTTCAGCGTCACCTTCTCGCCACCGCCGCCGATCCAGAGCGGGGGATGCGGCTTCTGGACGCCCTTCGGCTCGTTGTACGGCTTGTCGATCGTGTAGTGCTGGCCGTGGTACGTCGGTTGGTCCTCGGTCCACATCGCGTGGATGATCTCGACCGCCTCCCGGAACTTGCGCATCCGGACCGGCGTGTCGTCCCACTGGTAGCCGTACGCCTTCCACTCGTGCTCGTACCACCCCGCCCCGATCCCCGCGTCCAGCCGGCCGCGGCTCGCCACATCGACCGTCGAGGCGATCTTCGCGTACAGCGCCGGGTTTCGGTAGCCGTTGCAGCCCACCATCTGCCCGACCCGGACCCGCTCGGTGTCCCGCGCCAGCGTTGCGGTGATCGTCCAGCACTCGAACGTCGTCTCCGGCGTCGGCTTGGGGACCGTGTGGAAGTGGTCGTAGACCCAGATCGACTCCCACCCGCCCTCGTCCGCAACCTTGGCGACGTTCGTCATCGCCTCGTACTGCGCGATCGGGTCGCCCAACCCGACCAGGTCCATCTTCCACCCCTGCGGCACGAACACCCCGAATCGCATCTGCCGTCCCCTCCGTGAATCCTTCGAAGCCACTTGCGTCACTCCGATGCACGGTCCGCACCAATGGCGATGGACGGCCGTCTCCGGCCGCCCAGTCACGCTTCTCTCCTTACCCGTTCCCCTCTACCCGCCCTTGCTCCTCGCCCCCCTCTCCTCGCTCCCCACGCTATCCGTAGAGCTCCTCCACCTTCGCCCCCAGGTGCGCGAGGTACGGCGCCGGGTCGATCGGCCCGCCGAGGAACCGCTCGATCGTCTCGCGGGGCGAGTACGTGCTCCCCATCCGGTGCAGGTGCTCCGCCTGCCATGCCCGCAGCGCCGAGAAGTCGCCCCGCTCGATGTGGCGGTCGAGGTCGGGCAGGTCCCGTTCGACCATTGTCCAGGCGTGCGAGGCGATCAC
>CADCWF010000259.1 GCA_902806345.1 uncultured Thermomicrobiales bacterium | reverse complement strand
CTCGGACAGTAGTGCTACAAGTGTCGCTCGGTACCGTTCGGTGTCTCGTTCCCAATCCTGACGGGCAACGGCCGCGGCATGGTCGGCCTCGGCCTGCCGTTCGGAGGCGAGTCGGAGTAGGTCTCCCGCCCGGGTCACGTTCTCCTTGATGATCCCATCGAAGCCCTCGTAGAAAGCGACGCGACGCCGCAGGTCAATGACCTCCGCGCTCTCAGCGCCGTCTTCCCGGGAAACGAGCGGATCCTCCATCATCTTGGCCTCGTTTCGGTTCGACGTCATGTGGACGGCCGAGTGTATCAGAGCGACGTGCGGACTCTTGGCCCCACGGCGCGCCTTCCTTGCCATGCCGCCGTAGAGCGAGACGCTCGTTCGAGCGCATCCCGAGCTGCGGCGCGGCGAACGCGTCGCACCGTCGGAATGGTGCAATTGAAACGTGCGGCTCAGCCTGGGTTGGAACGGTGTTGTTCAAGCGCCCGGTCGAGGTTGAACGCGGCGCTGATGAGCGAGAGGTGGGTGAACGCTTGCGGGAAGTTTCCAAGTGATTCGCCGCGCGGGCCGACCTCTTCGGAATAGAGGCCAAGGTGATTGGCGTATGCCAGCATCTGCTCGAAGACAAGGCGAGCACGGTCAACCCGCCCCGCCCGTGCCAGCGCCTCGACGAGCCAGAACGTGCAAAGACTAAAGGTCCCCTCGACCCCTTCCAGTCCGTCCGGCGACCGCCCGGGATCGTACCGGTAAACGAGACCGTCGGCGAGCAGCCCTCCTCGTGCCCGTGGTCGCATGATGGCGTCAAGGGTGCTCAGCATCCGGGGATCGGTCGGGGCGACGAAGAATGTCAGCGGCATCAGCAGCGACGAAGCGTCGAGATCCCTCCCGTCGAAGTGACCGACGAACGACTGCAAATCCTCGTTCCAACCGCGGACCATGATCTCCTCGTAGATGCGGTCCCGAAGCGTCGCCCACTCGTCCCTCGGCGCCGGGAACGACCGCTTCTCGGCCAGCCTCAGGCCACGGTCAAACGCAACCCAACTCATGTGTTTCGAGAACACGACCTGGCGGGTGCCGCTGCGAACTTCCCAGATCCCATCGTCCGGTCGCCTCCAGTTTTCGCGCAACCATTCGAGCATGTCCCGCAGGTGGGTCCAGAGTTCGAAGGACACGAGTTCCCCATGCTTGTTGTAGAGATAGGCTGCGTCCATCAGTTCGCCGTAAATATCGAGCTGGAGCTGCCGGGCTGCCCCGTTGCCGACTCGTACCGGGCGAGACCCGCGGTACCCCTCGAGGTGGTCGAGCACCAGTTCCGGTGTCTCCTGCGACCCGTCCACGGCGTAGAGCGGTTGGAGGGGACCAACCGGGGAAGGTTCGTGACAGCGGGCGTCGAGCCAACGCATAAACTGGGTCGCCTCTTCGACCAAGCCGATCCGGAGCAACGCGTAGATCGTAAAGGCCGCGTCTCGGATCCAGGTGTATCGGTAGTCCCAGTTGCGCTCCCCGCCGATCACCTCCGGCAGCGAGGTCGTCGGCGCGGCGACGATTGCCCCCGTCGGTGCATAGGTCAGCAACTTTAAGGCGAGCGCCGACCGTTGGACCGCTTCTCGCCAACGTCCGTGGTAGGTGCAGCGGGTCAGCCAGCGCCGCCAGTACTCGATCGTCTGTCGGAACTCCTCGTCGGCCTGGGGCGTCGAGAGCGGCGGCGGCGGCGGCCGGTGCGGCGGCGTCTCATGGAGGGCGAAGACCGCAGCCTCCCCCTCGCGAAGCAGGAACGCGCCGGTGACTCCGCGAGCATGCCTAAGCACCGGTTGCGTGCTCGACAAGTGCATTGTCAGCCCGCCGCCGCGAAAGACCGCACCGCTCGCCACCACCTCGACGTCGGTCGTAGCCCGCGCGTAATCGAAGGCGGGAAAGCACTCGACGGCGATGGGCACGGAGCCCCGCGTACATCGCACCTCGCGGACCAACCGCCGCCCGTGCGGATCGTCTTCGACGGGATCGACCGGCATCCAGTCGATGACGTCGGCGACCCCGTCGGTCGCTTGGAAGCGGGTCACCAGGATGTTGGTATCCGGCCAGTAGCGCTGGCGACACACGACATCGGGAGCATCGGCGCGGATGCTGAAGTGGCCGCCCTTTCCACTGTCGAGGATTGCGGCGAACATGCTCGGCGAGTCGAACCGGGGGTAGCAGAACCAATCGATCGATCCGTCCTTGGAGACGAGCGCTACCGTGCGCAGATCACCGACGATGCCGTAGTCCTCGATCGGCCGATACCCCATCTGCCCTCCCCGTGCGTCGGAAGCATCTGACTCGCGTGGGCGTTCCGGGTCGACTACCCGCCTAGTCTCGCCGGAGTGAGAGGCGGGGCACATCAGTGCATCCCCCCGCCCCCCCCACAAACCATACGCGGCCGAGGCGGCGGGTGCGCAATGCGGACCTACCGATGCCCTGGTTGAAGCATGTGCAAGCGCTTGCCCGTTGTAGCTGCAGGGTTCAGGTGGTGGCGCCGCAGCGGATCCGGACAACGCGGTACCATCAACGTTGCGATGGAGGGCTCGGCGGCTCGTACCAATCGGTGCTCGTCGGCAGCCAGGGAGAGGTAGGACGATGTTGCACGCGCTGTTTGGCCGCACGAAGTCTCGCATGGTAACTGCCGACGAAGCCCTTCCAGGCCGGCCGGTTGCCGCCTTTACGGTGCCGGATCGCCACGCCGTCCTCGACGCGCCGCTGGCTCCGCCCTACGGCAGCGGGATCGAGACGGCGTACTTCGGGATGGGGTGCTTCTGGGGTGCGGAGCGCCTGTTCTGGCAAACGCCGGGGGTCGTCTCGACCGCCGTCGGCTACGCCGGAGGGTTTTCGCCGAACCCGACCTACGAAGAGGTCTGCAGCGGCCTGACCGGGCATGCCGAGGTCGTACTCGTCGCCTACGACCCCAAGCGGGTCTCCTACGGCGAGTTGCTGAAGGTGTTCTTCGAGGGTCACGACCCGACCCAGGGGATGCGCCAGGGCAACGACACCGGAACTCAGTACCGCTCTGCCATCTATACGACCTCCGACGAACAGGAGCGGGAAGCGGAGTCGGTCAGGGCGTCCTACGACGCGGCGCTGCGGGACGCCGGCCACCCTCAGACGACGACCGAGATCGCGCCGGCATCGGGCAACCCGTTCTATTTCGCCGAGGGGTACCACCAGCAGTACCTGCACAAAGTCCCCAACGGGTACTGCGGGCTCGGCGGCTGCGCGGTGTCCCTACCGGTCGCCGATCGCGCCGCGACCGCGTCCTGAGGCGGAGCATTGCGGACGAACTCCGTCAGAGGAGGACACATCGTGAACGAAACGACATCCCCGACCGTGCTGCCGACGACAGACGAGGAGTGGCGGCGGCGACTCACCCCCCAGCAGTACGAGGTGCTCCGGAGGGCCGGCACCGAGCGCCCGTTCAGCGGCGAGTACGTCGACACCGACGACGATGGTCTGTACCACTGCGCGGCCTGCGACGCGCCGCTGTTCGACAGCCGGACCAAGTTCCACTCCGGCAGCGGCTGGCCCAGCTTTACAGAATCG
>CADCWF010000258.1 GCA_902806345.1 uncultured Thermomicrobiales bacterium | reverse complement strand
TCCTCGACTCCTCGATTGTCGGCGCCGGGTATCCCACGCGGGCCTGCCCTCCGGGTCGGTCCCGCGGGCGCGGGACGGGTGGGCGGAGTATACGATGGGGCGCGGCGCGGACCGGTCGCCGGTCGGTCCCGCGGCGGTGACCGGGCGCACGAGTTAGGGAGAGGGCGGGGTGGTGGACCGCGGTTTGGTGGAGCCGGATGACGTGGCGATCCTGATCATCGACGTCCAGGAGTTCTTCCTCGACGGCTGGATGGCCGGCGAAAGCGGGCCGCTGCTCACCCGGCTCGCCTTCCTCTGCGGCCTCGCCGCCGCCTACGACCTACCCTGCCTCGCCACCTTCGAGGAGCCGGTCGCGAAGAAGGGCAGGCTGCCGGATCGGCTGGTGCCCTCCTTCCCCGCGCACGGCCAAACCTTCACCAAGTGGACCTTTGACTGCTGCGGCGAACCGGCCATCCGCGACGCCATCGCCGCCCTCCCCCAGTCGCGGATCGCCGTCGCCGGCGGCGAGACGGACGTCTGCGTCCTCCAGTCCGTGCTGGGGCTGCTGGCGCTCGGCAAGCAGGTGATCCTGCTCGAGGACGCGCTCTTCAGCGAGGAGCCCCACGTCGGCCCGGCGCTCCGGCGGATGGAGGCCGCCGGCGCCGTCCCGAGTACGGTCAAGACGCTCAGCTACGAATTACGCCGCTCGGTCGCGGCGCCGACGCTGGCGGCGCGGCTGACGGGCCGGGAGCTGTGGGCGGGGCTCCCGGGGCCGGAGGACCTCCCGGAGTGGCGACCGGGCTGGTAGGGCAGCGAGTTTCAGTTACTCGGCCGTTGATCTCGAGCTGCGTCGGCACTGGGGTGCGTCCGCAGCCGAGGTGGCCCGGTATCTTCACCTGGGTCGGAACGACAGGGCAGCGACGGGGGGCAGAGCGATGGAAGCGGGCGTCTTCCTGCTCCAGGGCGACGACACCCTGGTCCGGATGGTCGAGCGGCCCTACGAGGCGGAATCGCTCCTCCAGCTCCTCCTGGCCGCGCACCCGGACCTCCTCGCGGGCGACCAGATCGACCCGGCCAACCCGCGTCGGTGGCTCCGCGTCGAGCGCGAAGCCGGCGTGCCGGCCAGTCTCGGGGGTACGGATTGGTGGGCGGTCGACCACCTCTTCCTCGACCAGGACGCCACCCCCACCTTCGTCGAAGTCAAGCGCGCCGCCGACACCCGGGCACGGCGGGAGGTCGTGGCCCAGATGCTCGACTACGCCGCCAACGCCACCGAGTACTGGCCGGTCGACCGGATGCGCGAGTTGTTCGCGCTCCGCTGCGCGGCGATGGGAATCGACCCGGCGGAGGCACTCCGGGAGGTCGTCGGTCCCGAAGCCGACGAGGCGGCGTTCTGGGAGCTCGCCAAAAGCAACCTGCGGGACGGGCGCGTCCGGCTCCTCTTCGTCGCCGACCGCATCCCGCCGTCCCTCCGGCGCATCGTCGAGTTCCTGAACCGGCAGATGACTCCCGCCGAGGTGCTGGCGGTGGAGATCCGCCAGTTCGCCCCGGGCAGCGACGCGCCGCTCCGGACGTTGGTGCCGCGCGTGATCGGCCAGACGGAGCAGGCGCGGACAGCGAAGGCGATGGGACGGCCGCCGGGCCGCTCCCAGCCGATCGCCCGGCAGGAGTTCCTCGACCTGCTCGGCGACGACCGCCGCGACGTCGCCCTCGCCGTGCTGGAGGCCGCGGTGGCGAACGGGTTCGTCGCGAGCGAGTACCGGAGTCCGTCGGGGAGCGCAGCGGCGCGCCTGACGCTGGCGGGCGTCCGCGGCACGCCCGTCACGCTCGATCGCGACTTTCTCTGGGTCACCCTTGGCCGGCACCACGCCGCCATCCGCGCGCCCGCCGCGAACCAGGACATTCGGCGGGCGATCCTCCACGTCGCCCCGCTCCTCAAGACGGCTGAGGATCCGAGCAAGAGCGAGGTGGGCATCCCCCTCGGGTCGATCGGGGCCGCGGGGCGCGACCACCTGGACGGGTTGTTCGGCGCGCTGAAGAGCGTGCTGGCAGAGTCGTAGGCGGCGAGGGGAGGCCGGGTGCCCGACTACAGTCACGGTCGCGGGCAGTCCGCCTCCCGGCTGCGACGGCTCTTGAGGACGCAAGCCTTGGGACGAAAGACCGCCACATTGACGGACATCCACCGGGCAACGCGAACGGTGGCCTCGACTTTCTGAGACTGAGCCCAACAGTCCCTTACCAGGGACACCGGCGCTACGCCATCGGCGCCTGAAGCGAGATCGGCTCGTGGGTGGTGACGCGGTCGGCCGCGAAACGGGCGAGGCCGACCTCCTCCGGCGGCAACTCCCCCAGCGTACCGTCGACCATCAGCGCGGCCAGCGCCTCGCCGATGGCCGGCCCCCACATCATGCCGTGGCCGCCGCCAGACGCGACGAAGCAGCCGGGCGCCGCCTCGTCGATCACCGGCAGGGCGTCCGGGGTGTAGTCGACCGCCGCCGCCCAGAGGCGGGAGATCGGCTGCCCGGCCAGCGGCGGCACCAGCGCCTCCACCTCCCGCAGCCGCCCGTCGACAAAGGCCCGGTCGATCGGCAGCGCGAATCGGTCGGCGGTCTCCTGCGGCTCGCGGCGGCTGAGACCGACCAGCGCCCCCTGCTCCTCCGGCCGCACGTAGAAGCCACGGCCGACGGCGAAGATCTGCGGGAACGGCCGGGTCATCCCCGCGCCGACGCCCGCGTAGGCGACCACGTGGTGGCGGCCGCCGCAGACCGGCAGCGCCACCCCGACTATCGCCGCCAGGACGCCCCCGGCCGCCCCGCCCGCCAGCACCACCTGCGCCGCCTCCAGCCGACCGTGCGCCGTCTCGACCGTCCAGCCCCCGCTCCGGGGTGCCAACCCGGTCACTTCGCACCGCTCGAAGAGGTCGATCTCGGGGGTGCGGGCCACCGCGAGGGTGATGTTGCGGGCCGCGATCGGCGGGTGGACGTAGCCGTCGTCGGGGTCGAAGGTGGCGCCGCGGAACGCCGACCAGTCGAGCCAGGGGACGCGCCGCTGCCCCTCCGCCGGGTCGATCCAGTCACTCCTGACGCCGAGCCCACGACGCAGGTCAACCAGGTCTTCGAAGTGGGCGGCTTCCTCGGCCGTCTCGGCCAGCACGTAGTAGCCGGTCCGGGTGAAGCCGTCATCGAGCCCGGTCTCGTCGCCGAGGTCGCGGTAGAGCTCCCGCGAGTCGCGGCCGAGGACGACCGCGGTGGCGGTGCCGCCCTGGGCCCGGACCATCCCGGCCGAGCGGCTGGTGGCGCCGCCGCCGAACCAGCCCCGGTCGCAGACGGCGATCCGGCCGACGCCGCGCCTCGCCAGGCCGCGGGCGGCCCACAACCCGAGGTTGCCGCCGCCGACGATCACGGCGTCGTAGCCCGCCCCCGCCATCGCCCCGCTCCTCCCTCGCGACGGTTCCCGCCACGTGGTCCCGTTGCTGCTTGTCAGGGTTGTACCCATCCAATTGGCCGGCGCCGAGCACCGGGCCTCGAACGGCGGCTCCCGCCGACTGTGATCCCGTCCGGATGCCCGATCTGCCCCCGCGAACCGTTTCGCGACCCGTCTCGGACGGCATGGTAGCAACCGTCCTCCGTTCCCGAGGCTAGGCCGCCATCACCGCGACCGCCCAAAGCGGCCCGTCCCCGACCTGTGCATCCCGTCCAATCAGATGACTCCGATCCAGCAAGGGCAGCATCTCCATGATCGCCACTGTGCAGGTTGCACGAAAGCTCGCACGAGATTCGTCGGGTTCGCACGTAGGCCGGGGCCGGGCGAGTCCGTAGGCTCGACGGTACCGCTTGTGGCAGTGGCCGCGGGGTCGTCGGCGCCGTCCAGTCCGGGGGAGGTCCGGGCGGCCCGTTGGGGAGCGAGGGTAGGGGATGGATACCGGCGATACGGCCTGGGTCTTGATGTCGACCGCGCTGGTCATGCTGATGACCCCGGCGCTCGGCTTCTTCTACGGCGGTCTCGTCCAGCGCAAGAACGTGCTGGCGACGATCATGCACTCCTTCTTCATCCTGGCCCTGATCTCCGTCGTCTGGGTGCTCTGGGGCTACTCGCTGGCCTTCGCCCCCGGCGGCGACTGGATCGGCGGCCTCGACTGGGTCGGCTTCCAGGGCGTCGGCATGGAGCCCAACCCGACCTACGCGGCGACGATCCCGCACGAGCTCTTCGCGGTCTACCAGATGATGTTCGCCGCGATTACGCCGGCCCTGATCACCGGCGCCTTCGCCGAGCGCAAGCGGTTCAAGGCGATGGTCGTCTTCTCGGTCCTCTGGTCGACCCTGGTCTACGCCCCGGTCGCCCATTGGGTCTGGTCGCCAGACGGTTGGCTGTTCAAGCTCGGCGCCCTCGACTTCGCCGGCGGCACTGTGGTCCACATCACCTCCGGCGTCTCGGCGCTGGTGGCGGCGATGGTCCTCGGCAAGCGGCTCGGCTTCGGCAAGGACGCGATGGAGCCGCACAACCTGACCTACACCGTGCTCGGGGCCGGCCTCCTCTGGTTCGGCTGGTTCGGCTTCAACGCCGGCAGCGCCCTCGGCGCCAACGGCCTTGCCGCCAATGCCTTCGTCGTCACCAACACCGCGGCCGCAATGGGTGCCCTGACCTGGATGACCGTCTCCTGGCTGCGCCACGGCCACCCGAGCGTGCTCGGCGCCGCCGCGGGCGCCGTGGCCGGCCTGGTCGCGATCACCCCGGCGGCCGGCTTTGTCGACCCCCTGGCCGCGATCCTGATCGGCTTCGGTGCCGGCGTCTTCTGCTTCCTCGCGGTCGACCTCCTGAAGAAGGTGATCAAGGTCGACGATGCGCTCGACGTCTTCGCCGTCCACGGCGTCGGCGGCATCTGGGGCGCCCTGGCAACCGGCCTCTTCGCCCAGGAAGCGATCCGCGGTCTGCCCGCTACCAACGGCCTCCTCTACGGCGCGCCGGAGCAGTTCGGCAAGCAAGTGATCGCGGTCGTCGCGGTGGCGCTCTTCGCCGGCGCAGCGACCTGGATCATCCTCAAGCTGATCGACGTCACGGTCGGCCTGCGGGTGCCGGAGCAGGAGGAGGTGCTCGGACTTGACACGACGACGCACGGCGAGGCCGCCTACCAGTTGTAGTCGTGGGTCGTGGGTCGGAAGTCGTGGAATTGGGACGGCGCAAGCTGCTTGAAGCCCACGACTTCCGGCTTCTGACTCACGACTCGTCAAGGAGGGACCCCGAGATGATGCTGCTGCTCGCGTTCGCCGCCTTCTTCGCGCTCGTGCTGCTCTGGCTGGCCGCCCCGACGGGCGCGCCGGAGTGCGCCAACGACGGCGCGATCTCCTCCTCTCCGCTGGCCGGGGCCGACGCCGCCGCTACTGCTTAGCGGTCGCGGCCGGCAACCGGCGGCTCACTCTCCCGTCGACGGCGCGCCGGAAGGTGCGCCCGTCGACGTTGTGCCGCGAGCGGAAAGGGGATAGGCCACAGGGGACAGGAGACGACGATGCGGGGCCGCGCGCCTCCGTTCTCCTACCCGCTATCCCCTATCCGCTCGGGTGGGTGACAATAGGGGGCGGGGAAGGCCCGCCGGGATCGATCGCCCCCGCCGACCGGGGGAAGGGGAGTGCGCCGTGGACGAGCGGGAGCAGGGGCAGGGAGAGGCCGGAGCGGGGAGCGAGAAGGACCCCAACGAGCAGGAGTCGCTGGCGCGAGACCTCGCCGCCGAGCTGGCCGACATCTTCGCCCAGTACGTCCGCGGCGACCTCGATTTCGCCGAGACCAGCTTCGCCACCTTCGACGTCCTGCAAGACCTCCACGTCGTCGCCACCGGCGCCTACGAGCTGGTCGAGGACGACGACGACGACACCAGCGACGACACCAGCGACGACGAAGACGACGACGAGGCAGACGGCGACACCGCCGAGCCCTACAGCGACGAGTCGGCGGCCGAGCAGCAGGAAGATCTTTCGGGGGAGCCGGCACGGTAAGTGGAGAGCCGTCCCTTGGCATCCCGGCGCGCTCGCTCGGCAACGCCCGGCGCCGTCGCTCACGCATCCGCTGGACGCTCCCGGCCGAACCGGTGACCGGTGGATCGGAACCCGAGGACGCCCGGCGACGGGTCAGGGGTTCCGATCGGGATGGCGACCACCGGAACCGCACCGGCCGTCGCAATCGCTGTCCAGAGGTGCCACTGTCCGGGATGTCGTACGCGGCGCCGGCGGTTCGGAGCTATCCTATCCGCCGCATTCGCCGTTCAGCCTGCCGCGTGGCGGGCAGGCCCTGGATGGTTGGCCGAGATAGTCGGAGGTCCAGCGAGGCGAGGGCCGAGGGCCCCTGGCGGAGCGGTCGCGGGCGAGTAAGAAACCCATCGTCCCGCCCTCCCGGCTGCCGACGATAGGCTGCGACCGCGGGCCGCTAGTCACCACGGCAGCTGCCATAGGCCGACCGCCGCTCGACGGCGAGCCTGCGAGCGCAACGGGCCGGGTAGGCGCGAGGATCAGGTCGGCGCGACGACGCGGCAGGCAGCCGTGGGTAAGGGGTGTTCGGTGCGTGTCGCGCTGGTTGGGTACGGGTCGATCGCCGGCGAGCACGCCCGGGCCCTCGCCACCCTCGCCGCGCCCCTCGGCGAGGAGGCTCCCCATGTCGCCGCCGTCGTCGGGCGCCTAACGGAGCCGACCGCCGCCTTCGCCGGTGAGATCGGCGCCGAGCGGGCCACGACCGATCTCGACGAGGTCCTGGCCGACCCGGGCATCGAGGCGGTCGTCGTCTGCTCGCCGACCGAACTCCACGCCGACCAGACCGAGCGGGCGCTGCGGGCCGGCAAGCACGTCCTCTGCGAAATCCCGCTGGCGACCTCCCTCGCCGCCACCGACCGCTTGATCGCCCTCGCCGCGGCGGCCGACCGCCGGCTGATGGTCTGCCATACCCAGCGCTACCACCGGCCCCAGGCCCTGGCGCACCGGATGGTCGAGCGCGCCGAACTGCGCCCGCACGCGGTCATCGCCCGCTATGGCTTCCTGCGCCGCGAGAACGTCAACTGGCAAGGCCGCCGCCGCTCCTGGACCGACAACCTGATCTGGCACCACGGCGCCCACGCCGTCGACACCGCGCTCTGGCTGCTCGGCGCCAAGGAGGCCGACGTCGCCGTGCGGTTGGCGCCGCCAAGCGGGCCGCTCGGCATCCCGATGGACGTCGGGCTGGCGCTGCGGACCCCGGTCGGGCAGATCGCCACCGTCGCGCTCTCGTACAACACTCACCTCCCGGTCAACGACTACTTGCTCATCGGCGAGGAGACCAGCGTCCTCGTTGCCGAAGATCGGCTGCGGGGGCCGGACGGCGTGCTGGTCGAAGCGACCGCCGAAGCCGAGCGGGCGGCGATCCGGGAGCAGGACGCCGAGTTCTTCGCCTCGGTCCGCGAGGGTCGGGAGCCGGTCGTCTCCGCCCGCGCGGTGCGCCCGGCGATGGCCGTTCTCCAGGCGGCGCAAGACGCCCTCGACGCCCCCCATCCGCCCTCGTAACGATCCACTTGCCAAGCGCGCGATGACGCGTTCCGGCGATCAGCGCCGTGTAGGCGGAACTCGGCATCTCGCACGGCAGGAGGGTACTGAGATCCTCTCCACCCGCTTGGTGCTTGCCGGCTGCTACCTGGCGGCGACCCACGGCTTGTTTGACAGCCCGGCGATCCGGGCGATGGACAACAGCCCGCCCTCGGCGGCCGACGAGGGTTCCTGGTGAGCACCGGCCGCGATTCCCGACTCCCGATCCTCGTCTTCCCGGTCCTCGTTGTTCCGATCCCCGAGGCGAAGAAACCCTCTCCGGCACTCCAAACCGAAGTCTCAGGGACGCCGCTACGCCGGGAAACCCAGTGCGTTGCTCGGCGTGACCGGAGCGCCGCGGCGGGGGCGCCGTCGGAACGGTCGGTGTACGGTCGAGCGCCGCCTCACCCCGCGTGGCGGAAGCCGGCGGCGCGCATCTCGAGTGGGGCGCCGTCGCGGAGGACGGCAGCCTCGACCACTTCGCCGAGGATGACCACCGAGTCGCCCGCTTCCAGCTCGGCGCGGGTCTCGCAGACGACGTAGCCAAGCGCATCGGCCAGGACCGGGACGCCCGCAGCCGACTCGTGGACGGCGAGGTCGCAGGCGGCGAACTTGTCGCCCGCCCGAGCCTTCGGCCGGCCGAGGGCGCCGGCCAGGTCCTTCTGGTCGGCCGCCAGGGGGCAGACCGCGAAGCGGCCGCTGGCACGGATCAGCGGCAGCGTCGAGCTGTCGTGTTCCACCGAGAGGGCAACCAGCGGCGGCTCGAACGAAACCTGCGTCAGCCAGTTGGCGGTGAAGACACCGCGCTCGCCGCCGTGGGCGGCGGTGACCGCGTAGAGCCCGTAGGTGATGTGGCGCAGGGTCGTCTTCTTCGCGCCCTGGTCCAGCTCCGGTCCCGCCATCTCGGGCTCCCTCCCACCGATCTTCGCCTGCACCGTCGCGCCGAACCGTACCCGAAACGGCCGGTTCCGGGCGGCTCCAGCGCCGCCCGTGGGACCGCCCTGACGCGCCGCCGCGGTCTCGGGATGGCCGGCGCTGGGGGCCACCGGCCACGGCTCGCGGCTCCGACTGGTGACCCCTTTTGGACCGTCAGCACAGTCGGTGGATCGTAAAATTCTTGCGTTCGTTCGCCGCTGGGGGCGACGCGGCTGGCCGAATCTGAGATAATTCGGGTGGCAGGAACAGCGTTTCGCGCCGCCCGCGGCCTCGACGACCGAGTCGCCGCGGGGACGCCGGGGTCAGCAATCGGAGACCGGGGCCGCCTTCAGCGACGAGCGGGGCCGCGGGTATTCCGGGGAGCCGTTGGCGACGCGACGGCCCCGCCGAGCCCCGGCGTGGCCGCTCCCAGCCCAAGCCCTCCCCGGTCGCCGGCGTGGCGGATCCTCCGCCGCGCCGGCTGCAAAGGGGGCCACCGTGGCCGTCACCACCATCGTCTTCAATCTCGCCGCCCTCGCGGCGCTGCTGCTCCTTGCCTCGCGTGTGTTCCGTCCCGGAGCGCGCTCGACGCCGGGCGGCGTCATCCACCGAGAGCAGCTCTCGCTGCTCGGGCGGCTCCGCCTGTTCGGCCTGCCAGGTGGAGCACTACTGATCGCGACCGCGCTCGGCTGGTGGTTCGGCCCGGTCTCGGCGGTCGTTTTCGACCTGGTCGTGCTCGGCGTCGTCGTTTTTCTAGCGATGCCGGTCGCCTACACGCTGACGCCGCAGGGGATCGCCCTCGGGCGGACGCCGCAGCGCCGGTGGACGGAGTTCGGGGGTGTCGGCCGGCAGCGTTGGGGCGTCCGCCTCCAGGGCGTCGCCGGCGGTCGCAGCATGACCATCTGGCTCTCCGGTGACCGCGACGACGACGCCTTCGTCCTCCTGCTGCGCAAGCTGGTCCGCGGCTCCTACCAGGGCTGGGTCGACCCCGCCGCGAGCGACGCGACGCAGCCGGCGATGTTCGCCGACGGGATGCAGAGGGGGGCGGTTGGGGCCTGAGGCAGGTTGGGTGGTTGGGGTGGGCGATGGAAGGCGTTCTCGCCCGTACCCAATCACCCCATGACCCTACCACCCGATCACCTGGTCACCCCTCGTCAGCCAGCTCCAGCGCCAGCAACGCGGCGTTGACGATCTGGTCGGCGTCGATCCCGTTGGCGGCGTAGAGGGCGCCGCGGGAGCCGGACTGGCCGAAGCCGTCGACCCCGAGCGGCACCGTCGGCACCCCGTGGACGCTGCCGAGGAACGCCAGCCCGTGGGACGCCCCGTCCTGGACTGTCACAATTGGGGCGCGCTTCTCCTCGCGTGGCAGCAGCGTCGCCAGGTGGCCGAGGTCGAGCGGTCGGCGGGCGTCCTCCAGGAGGGAGCGGCGCGAGGCACGCAGACCGGCGTAGAGGCGGTCGGCGCTCGTGACGACGAGGACGTTGGCGGCGACGCCCTCCTCGTGCAGCCGCTTCGCGGCCTCGACCGCCTCCGGCGCCATGATGCCGCCGACGGCGATCTGGACGGCGTCGGACGCCGGCGGCCCGGGCGCGGCCGTCGCCCGGTCGACCAGGCGGTAGCCGCCGAGGAGGACCTGCCGCCGCAGCTCGCCCTCGCCGAGCCGGGCCAGCGCCTCGTCGATCAGCTTCTGGTCGATCGGCTTGGTCGAGAGGCGGAGGTAGGTCGAGACGCCCTTATCGCGGTCGCACAGCTCGCGCAGCGCCTCCAGGAAGATCCACTCGACCTCCTTCGCGAAGGCGGGCTCGTAGAAGACGAGGCCGGGCAGCTCGATCCCGAGCGACGGGGTGACCGCCGACTGGTGGGCACCGCCCTCCGGCGAGAGCGAGACGCCGGCGGGGGTGCCGGCGAAGATCATCTTGGAGCCGACGTAGAGGCCGTAGATCAGCGCGTCGAGGCCGCGGCAGACGAAGGGGTCGTAGACGGTGCCGACGGGGAGCAGGTGCTGACCGGTCAGCTCGTAGGAGAGGCCGAACTGGCCGAGCGCCATGAACAGGTTCATCTCGGAGATGCCGAGCTCGATGTGGCGCCCCTCCGGCCCCGGCTTCCAGCGGACCGTCGTCGGGCCGCCGGCCTCGTACTCGGCGGCCGCCTCCGGCGCGAAGACGCCGACCTTGTTGATCCAGCCCGCCAGATGGGTGCTCGTCGCCACGTCCGGCGAGAGGGTGACGACCCGCGCGCCGACCTCCTCGACCTCGGCCAGACGGACCATGATCCGGCCGAGCGCCTCCTGAGTCGAGGTCGTCGCCGGCTGAGCAGCGTCGAGCCGTTCCGGCACCGCTGAGGCTGGCACCGGTGGCGCGACGGCCACCGCCGGTGCGGAGAGGCGGTCGCCCATCTCGGAGCACCACCGCCCTTCGACGGAGTTCGGATCGAAGGCGGCCCAGGGATCGTCCGCGGGGACGCCGAACTCCTCCCGCAGCGCCTCCATCTGCTTGCCGCTCAGGAGCTGGGAGTGGTTGAGCGGGTCGCCGGCCATCGGCAGGCCGAACCCCTTGATGGTGTAGGCGAAGACGACCGCCGGCTGGTCTGGCACGGCGTCCGCCTCGGCCAGCACCTCCAGCAGGCGGGGCAGGTCGTGGCCGGCCAGGTTGCCGATCACGCGGCGCAGCTCGTCGTCCGGCACGACCTCGACGCTGCGGAGGATGGCTGCCTCCTCGGCCGGGCTCGAAACTGCGGCCAGGCGCTGCCGCAGCTCGGCCGGGTCTGCCCGGCGGATCAGCGCCTGGTACTCCTCGTTGCTCATCGCGTCGATCCGGCGGCGGAGGGCGTCGCCGCCGGGGTTGGCCATCGCCGCCTCCAGGCGGGAACCGTACTTGGCCTCGAAGACGCGCCAGCCGGCGCCGGCGAAGAGCGCCTTGAGGCGGGCGGCGCGGACGCCGGGGATCACCCGGTCGAGGCTCTGCCGGTTGAGGTCGACGATCCAGATCACGTTGCCGAGCCCCTGGATCGCCTCCTCGGCGACCGTCTCCCAGACGTTGCCCTCGTCCAGCTCCGCGTCGCCGAGGAGGGCGACGAATCGGTCGGAGGAGACGGCGCCGAACCTGGCCTCGGCGTAGCGGGCGGCGAGCGAGGCGAAGACGGGGGCGACCGCCCCGAGGCCGACCGAGCCGGTGGAGAAGTCGACGTGGTCGGGGTCCTTGGTGCGGGAGGGGTAGGCCTGGAGGCCCCCGAACTCGCGCAGCGTCGGTAGGTAGGCCTTGTCGAGGCGGCCGAGCAGGTACTGGGCGGCGTGGAAGGCAGGCGAGGCGTGGGGCTTGATCGAGACCCGGTCGCCGGCCCGGAGGAACCTGAAGTAGAGCGCGGTCAGGATGGTGACGACGGAGGCGGAGGAGGCCTGGTGGCCACCGACCTTGGTCTTGTCCGGGTTGGGACGGACGTTGTTCGCGTGATGGACGATCAGGGTCGAGAGCCAGAGCAGCCGTTTCTCGATCGCCTCCAGGGTCGCCAGCTCGTCGAAGGGGAGGTCGGGGGGTGGGGTGGCGACCGGCGGCCGCTCGATGATGGACACCATGGGGAGACTCCTCTGTCGGCCGTCCTGAAGGGGCGTTGGGGCTTCACGCTGTCCGACGCCCGTATGCTACGACGAACCGGACGGACCGGGGGCCGAGAATTCGTCTTCGGTGGGGTCTGGACCGGCTTCGTGCGGCGGCTGCAGGGGGTCGGGGGCGAGGCGCGGGGGCGGCCGGAACGGGAGGCCAGAGGCGAGTTTGGCGCCGGCCAACCGACGCGAGCGCGGCGATCCGCCATGCCGGTCCCGTCATGTCAAAGATCCGTCGGCCGCTGCCGGGACCGGCAACGACCGTGATCCAGGAGTCTCGCCCGCGGCAGGTGCCGGTGCGGTCAGGGCGGTACCGGGATCTTGCCTCATGGCACCGCTGGGAAGCGCCAAGTGCGCCGCCCGGACCGGCCAGGGCGTCGAGTCGGTCGTCAACATTCCGGGGTTCGGCGCCGTCGGGGTCTCGATGCCCACGCCATCGCCGCGGCCGACTCAGTGTCCCAAGTCTCGGCATCCGGGCCCATGGTCGTCATCCCCAAGGAAAGTCACTTCCTCGACCGCTCGTTCCATCGCCGCAGCCTCGGTCACGCTCGTAATTTCAACCGGTGCCGAACCGCCGGCGGCGCCGGTCGGGCTCAACCGGCGGCCGGTGTCGCTTCGCCGGCTCGGAACCATTCCAGCGCCTGCCGGGCGATCTCCGGCGGCACGGTATGGGGACCCTCGAACTCGACGTACTCCACGTCGTAGCCGGCCCGCTTCAGCCGCGGTACCAGGCGGCGGCTCGTCGCGTCAATCGCCAGAACCTGGTCGCCGGTGCCGTGGGAAACGAAGATCCGGGGCTCGCCGTTCTGCTCGGCCGGCGCGGCGAAGCCAGGCGAGAAGGCGAGGACGTGGCCGAACAAGTCGCCGTTGGCGATGCCGAGGGAGAGGGCGTAGGAGGCACCGTCGGAAAAGCCGCCGATGGCCAGCCGAGCCGAGTCGACGGCGACGCTGGCGAAGGCAGCGGCAAGCGCCGCATCGACGAATGAGACATCCGGGCCGAAGCCGCCGCGGATGACGTCCCAGCTCGAGCCGCGGGAGGCGGGCGAGAGCAAGACGAGGCCCGCCTCGTCGGCGAGGTTGCGCAGCGGATACAGACCGCCCTCGGCGTCGCCGCCGGCGCCATGGAGCGACAGCACGAAGGGGGCGGGCTGGTCGGGCCGGTAGCCAGCCGGCACGAAGAGCACCGCGTCGCGCGCCCGGTCGAGCCCGAGGCGGTGGAGCCCCGGCGCGACCGACTCAGTGGGCGGGATCGGCCGCGCCTCGAGGCGGCCGCGCGCAGCCGGCTCCGGTGTCCCCGCTTGGCGCCCCCGCAAGACCATCGGTGCTCCTCCTTGTGTCGTACCGCCACCGCCGGCGATCGTCGCCAGACCCGCGCCCGCGCCGGTCAGGAGCCGGCGCCGCGAGAGACGATCGAGCCCGGTTGAGTTCGCCATACCTTTCTCCCATGGTCCCGATCGCCGGCCGTTGCCCTTGACCCAACGGCGGTCCGCGCCTGGTCTTCGCCGTGGCCTAACTCCTGGTCACCACCTCCCAGCCGACTCGACACCGCTGGGAACGTTGCCGGCGGTGAGCCTCCGGACGACGGTTCGGCATCGTCATGAACGGAACAATGAGGACATGCCAGGAGCCCCCTCTCCGCGGAGACAGGTGCAAGCAACATACCCGGCCCGAAACGCCTCGTTCGGCACGGGAGTGGATCGTTCGCCGGTGAGGACTGGATCTCCACTTACGGCCGTGACGACGGTGCCACTCGACGCCGTCGCTCTCCCTGCCCACGGATCGACGGGCGCCGAGCGAGCGGCAGGGCTGGGGAGGGGGGCGCCGTCACCCAGCCACGACCCTCGTGGCACCTGCCGCCGGGAGCTGTGGCGGCGGGGGGAGGGAGCCGGTCTCCGTGAAGGCCGACGGATGACCTGGGCTTCGTGTTACCGCCAAGCCGGCGGCGCCGTCCGTCGATTGATCGTGCCGTCCCACTCTTCCAGCGGCGCGCAGTGCCACCACCAGTTCGCGTCCAGATGCAAGCGGTCGGGCAGGGCAATTCGACCGCCGGCCCAGCGGAGGGCGTCCCACTGCCCGCCCTCGGCCGGCGCCCAGGGGAAAATGCGGCGGGTGATGCGGGCGCAGAGGCCGGCCGGGGGTTCGAATGGGACGCCGAGGGCGGCGGCGATGTCGTCGGTGTGGAGCAGGATCTCGGCGCAACCCATCGCAAGGAATCCCTCGGCGTCGGCTATCCCGGCCGGGTGGAAGGCGCGCGTCCCCGGCGGCGCGGCCTCGGCGACGGCGGCGAGGACGGCGGCGGCCGATTCGAGGACGAGCAGCAGCTCCGCCACGGAGCGGGCGGGGTCGCCGTTTCGGGGGTGCGGCCGCGGCCCTGTGGCGCGGGTCGCCAGGTTGGCGGCGTAGAAGCCCAGCGCGTCCGGGAGGTGGTCGAGCGTCTGCCGGCAGGTCCACTCCATCTCGCGGGCGAGGACCGTCCAGTCCTTGTCGAGCGCCGGTTCGAGCGCGGCGCGGCCGAGGGCGGCGACGGTTCGCAGGTCGTCCGGGGTGACAGGCTGGCGGTCGGTCACGGTTGGTCCCCCGGCGGCACGTCGGGCCGTCCCGGAGCGCCAATCGCCCGAGCCCCGAGCGCCTCCTGGCGCTCCTTCTGCGCGCGCCGGTCCGCACGTTGCGTCTCGCGGTCGGCCGCGAGGTCGCGCGGCCACAACCCGTCGACCGGCACCGTCGTCCGCCAAACCACGCGCCCCGCCGCATCCAGCCAACGGTACCCGCTCGGGGCTGGCCCGGCGTCCAGCGGTTCGAGCTGGATCGCGAATCCCGGTGCCGCGACGGGATAGACCGTCCTCACACCGCCTCGCTCGACCTCAAGGGCGACGACGGACCGATCGTCGACCTTCCCGTAGATCCAGGGTGGCGTACCGCATCCTTCGCCGAGGTACGCGGGGCAGGGCGCCAGAGCGACGCTTGCCGGCCCGTTCATCCGCGCCGCGTACCCCAACCCCCGCAACTCCCAGCGCGGCCAGTTGTCCAGGGACCAGAACTCGCCCCGCCAGTTGTGGACGGACCAGAACTGGGCCTTCAACCCATCGAACACCACCCGCCCCCCGTCGCTCAGCGCGACGTATGCCCCGGCGGGCGTCACCTCGTAGGCGACCACGGTGCGGCCCATCTCCTCCTCCAGCCAGGCCCGCGTCGGTGACCGCGGCTGCCAGATCCCCAACCCGGACCCGACGAGCAGGACGACCGCCAGCGCGATCAAGAGGCGGACGATGAACCCCGGCGCGTCCGGGGGCGCCGCCCCGAGCGCCGGCCGCAGCGGCGCCCCCTCGGGTGTCCGCTGCGAATGCGTCGCGGCAACCGGCCGGTAATCCAACACCGCCGCCCCCTCCCGAGCGGACAAGGACACGGGGAGCCGCGCGCTGGCGCGACCGGTCTCCTATCCCCTATCGTCTACGCCCTATCCCCTCCGTCGGGTCCGACCGCGATCGCCTCGACCTCGACCAGGCACTCGGGCCGGAACAGCGCCGCGACCTGGACGAGCGTGCTTGCCGGCGGCCGCCCGGTGTCGATGAACTCGTCGCGGACGGCGCGCAGCGTCGCCAGGTGGGCGACATCGGTGACGTAGAGGCCGAGCTTGACGACGTGGCCGAACCCCAGCCCGGAGGCGGCCAGCGCCCGCCGGACGTTCTCGAAGCACTGCCGAGCCTGGACCGCGAAGTCGCCCTCGCCCACGAGCCGGTTCTCGGCGTCGAGCGCGACCTGGCCGGAGACGTAGACCGTCCGGCCGCGGGTGACCTCGACGACCTGGGAGTAGCCGACCGGGGTCGGGATCGTCGGGGGGTTGTGGAACCGGATCGCCGGGTTCGCCTCGGTCATCGCCAATCCCTCCGCGGGTCACGTGCCAGACTATAAAGCGGGTTGCAGCACAGCTCGCCGCATCCCCTCCGTCATCCCGAGCGGAGCCGAGGGATGACGGAGGGGATGCGGCGCTTCTGCAAACCGAAGCAGTGATTCGGGTCTGCCCATTCGGCAACTGTCAGCGAAAAAGCCCCTCTCTCCTCGGGTCCCCGAGTCGGACCCGTGCACCGGGAGAGGGGTCAAGGTGAGGGCTTTTCCGGCAGCTTGTCAGGCCGGGCCGACGGTCCAGTTCACCGTTTCGAAATCCCGGATCGCCAGCCGCGGCATGCCGTTCTCGTCGCGGGTGAGGTCGACCGGCTGTCCGAGCGCGTAGCCGCTCGCCATCACATAGCTGCCGTCGGGCATGGCCATCATCCGGAAAGAGCGCGGACCGAGGCGGAGGCGGAGGCTGCCGTCGGCGGCGAAGCCGAGCGACCAGCCCTTCTCGTAGTGGCCGAGGTACGGCGCGACCGCGGCCGGGTCGACCGGGTCGGCCTGGGCGGCGAGTTGATCCAGGCCGTCGGCGGCGGCCCGGTAGGCGTCGACGACGGCGGGGTTGGCCCCCCGGTTGAGGCCGAACCGGCTGCTCAGCAGCAGGTTCTGGACGTAGGTGGTGAATGAGATGCTGCGCGGTTCCGGCCCGACGTTGGTCAGGATCACCAGCCCCAGATTCTCCTCCGGCAGGAAGGCGATGTGGGTCGCGAAGCCGTCGATGCCGCCGTTGTGCCAGACGAGGCGGCGCCCGTCGGTGTACTCCACGGAGATCCAGCCCATGCCGTAGCCGGCGCTCTTCGCGTCCGGATCGAGCGCGGGCGAGGTCGGGACCGCGACGTGCGGCTGCCAGCAGGCGGCCAGGTTCGCCGCCGAGACGACGCGGGTGCCCGCGACCGAGGTGCCGCCCCGCAGCTGCAGGGCGACGTAGTTGGCCATGTCGGTCAGGGTCGCCGTCGTGCCACCGACCGGCGCGTAGCTGCCGACCGGCCCGTACGCCTCGGCGGCCGTGCCGAGGACGAAGTCGGACGCGTAGCCGGTGGCGTAGTTCTCAACGAAGGGGCGCGGGTCGTCGGCGATGCGGGCGGTGCTCATCGCGGCCGGGCGGAAGACGCGCTCCGCCATCTGCCGCTCGTAGACCGCTTCGAGGTCGTCCGCGGCCGTCCCTTCGACCAGCGCCGGCAGGTAGCCGCCGACGGCGTAGACGGTGTTGTTGTAGAAGAAGGCGCCGTCGACGCGGTCGTCGACGATCGGCAGATTGACGACCGATTGCAGCAATTCGAGCGCCGTCGGGTCGCCTTCGTGGAACCCGGAGAGGGCGGCAGGCTCGCCGATGCCGCTGCCCATCCCGAGCAGGTCGCGCACCCGCAGGCTCGCCGTGAGTTCCTCGGTCGGGGCCCGGAAGTCGGGCCAGACCTCGCGCGCCGGCTGGTCCCAGGCCAGTGCGCCGTCGTCGACGTACGTGGCGACGAGCAGCGAGCTCATCGACTTGGTGGTCGAGGCGACCATGAAGTGGGTCTCCGGCGTGACCGGGGCTCCACTTGCCAGGTCGCGGACGCCGAAGGTGCGGCCGTGGGCGATGCCGTCGGCGGTGACCACGGCGACGGCGGCGCCGACCATCTCGAAGGTCGCCGTTGCCTCCTGCACGGCGGCGTCGAACGCCGCCCAATCCGCGGTCGGGCCGGCAACTGGGGTGGCGCCGTCGCTCTGGGCGGCGGCCCCCTGGGCATGCAGCCCGGTCGCGCTCGCGGCCGCGGCGACGAGGCCGCCGGCGGCGCCGGCGCGGAGCACGCGGCGGCGGGAGAGGCGGCCGCCGGCGGGCTCGGCGGTTCGGCCGACGTGGAGATCGTCCAAGGGTCTCCTCCTCCAACTTGTTGCCCGTGGCGTCACGGACGTCACGCCGTCGAGCTCGCCGCGGCGGGGCTCGCAGCCGGGCCGCCCCACGATACAGGGTCGCGTACGGCGTCCACCACCCGACGGACGGCGGCGATCACGAGCTCGGGTTGCTGGAGCTGGATGTAGTGGGCGCTCTCGGCGGCGACGACCAAGCGGGCGTCCGGGGTGAGCCGGGAGAGCCGCTCCTGCGACGCCCGCCATGCCTCCTCGAAGACCTCGGGCGGGAACCCCAGCGCCTCCTCCGTCAGGCCGTAGGGCTGGCCGCGGGCGAGGACGGCCAGCGGCAGCGGGGGGAGCGGCTGGGCGGCCTCCGCCGCGGCCATGGTCGCGAAGCCGGCCCCGAAGTCGATCGTCTCGTAGTCGGCAAAGCTCGCGGTCTCGGGCGATTCCGCGGCGTTCGCCGCTAGGAATGCGGCGAGCTGGGCTGGCTCCAGGGTCGCCTCGATCTCCTCGGACGCGGCGTCGACGAGCACCATACCGACGACCTCGTCCGGGTAGGCGGCCGCGTAGAGGCGGACGAGGAGACCGCCGAACGAATGGCCGACGAGGACGTAGGGACCGGGCACCTCGGCCGCCCGGAGCAGCGCGTGGAGGTCGGCGACGACGGCCTCGGCCGGGCGCGGCATCGGGACGGGGTCGCTCCGGCTCGGCCGGACCTCCCCGTCGATCACCGTCGTCACCCCCGGCCGCTCGTAGGCGCAGACGCGGGTAAACCGGGCCACCCCCGGCAGGACCATCTCACGCGGCCGCTGCGGCTGGACCAGGTCGTCGGTCCAGACGGTGGCGGGGGTGCGGTAGCCGGCTTCCAGGATCACGGTCGGGCCGCCGCTGCCGCGGCACTCCAGCCAGAGGCGGCGCCCACCGCCGATGTCGACCAAGCCGGCGACGTCGCCGGCGGCAGCGCTTGGGGTGGCGGATGCCGGCGTGATCTGGGCGGCGGCTGGGGGCGGCGCCAGACCGGCGAGCGCCAGGCCGAGGACGACGAGGGTGACGACGATACGGCGCATGACGGAGAGCTCCTTTCCCAGGAGAGATCGGCGTGCCAAGCACGCGCCCCCTACCTGGGCCTCCGTGGTCAACCGGCGACGCCAAGCGACTCGTCCAGCCGGTCGAACACCCGCTGGCGGTAAAGGGTGCGAGCCAGGGCCTCGGTGGACGTGAAGGCGCGTTCCGCCATGCTACATCGGACGAGGACATTGGGATGGGTAATGGCCTCGGAACGTTAGGGGGGGTCGGCGATCTGGCCGTCCTCCAGGATCGAGATGAGCGTCGGACAGGCGAACGGGTTCGCGGCGCAGGCGGGCTGCCGACCGTCAGTTGCGCTCATAGACGACCTCGGCGATCGATCCCTGCTCCTTGATAACGGTGAGCACGTCGAGGACGTCCGCCAACGGCACGTCGCTGACGTAAGTCGCGAAGGTCAGCTCGCGGCCGCTCTTGGCCGTGAGGTAGCCCGCCAGGGCCCGGACCATCGTCACCGGCCGCCCGTTCATGACGTCGCCCGCCACCGTCGTCCCGGACTTGACGAACGCCTTGCCGCGGACCGGGCTGGCCGGCGCAACGGTGTCGACCTCGGACCCGTCGACCCCGATGATCGGCAGCGCGTTGAAGTAGGTCGGGAAGTCGGGCCGCTCCGCCATGGCCCGGAGGAGCTCCGAGACGGTCCGCGGGCTGAACAGGTCGGTGTACTCGTTGCCGCGGCCGTCGCTGAGCGACACCTCGCCGGGGTCCAGGCCGAGTCCCGCGAGGAACGGGGGGATCTGTCGGAGCCCGGCGTCGAAGCTCGTCTCGCCGTGCTTCAAGGCGAGGAGGAAGATCAGCAGGTCGGCGTGCTGGTTCATGCTGACCTTCAGGATCAGCTCGATGTTTTCGGCGAACGGGGGCGAGGTGAACTGGGCGACGCGATCGGCCTCGGCGTAGCTGCCCGACGGCGGGAGTTTGCCGACGGGGTTGGGGCCGGTCGCCGTCGCGGCGACCGAGACCCCGGCCCGCCCTAGCGCCTCGATTAGGAGGGTGCGGGCAAACGCCGGCGGGTCCGCTACCTGGAAGGTCTGCAACGCCTGCTTCTGTTCGACCGGGAGCGAGCCCGCCACGGCGATCACTCCCGGCGACGGCGAGGTCACCGACAGGTTCAACGCCTCGCCGGGGGCGACGGACTGGACGTCAGCCTCGACCCGGTAGGTAGCGGTCTGAGGCCGCCAGGCAACGGTCGCCGGGCTGCCGGCCGCGCCCGGGGTGATCGTCAGGTCGATCAGGTTGTCGTTGATCCAGATCGGCGTCAGGACGTAGCCGTCCTTGTCCATCGCCGGGAAGAGCCTGGCGTCGACCATGACGTCGCCCGCGACGCGCCGGATGCCGGCCGCGGCGACCTGGGACGCCAGGTCGTCCACGCCCGCCAGCGGGTCCTCCGGGGTCAGCGTCGCCAGGGTCGGAAAGACGTTGGCGTAGATGTGGTCAATGGGCGTGTACGCGATGCCCCCGTCCGGGGTGGTGCGCCCGCCCATCGTCGGGTCGCCGCTGGCCACCAGGACCAGGTCGCCCGCCAGCGTCCCGTCGGCCCCGACCGCGCCGGTGCGGTAGACCGGCGTCTCGAACCGGTGGTCCGGGCCGTAGGCGGCGAGCGCTGCAGCGGCCGGGTACAACTTGGTCGTCGAGGCCGCGAGGAACCGCTGGCCGCCGTTGAGGTCGTAGACGACCTCGCCCGTCGCCCGGTCGGCGACGTGGATGCCCCAGCGGGCGAAGGCGTACGCCGGCCCGGTGATGATCGCGGAAATCTCGGGCGGGAGCGATGACCCGCCGTCGGTCGCGACCGGGGTCGCTCCCTGGGCCGCTGCGGGATGCCCGCGCCCAACCGCCAGCACGGCGGCCGCCCCGCCACCTCCCAGGCGGGCCAAGGCGACGCGTCGGGTCGAGCGGGCGGCGAAGGGACGCGCGGGCGGATCGGGGGAATGCTCGTCCACGGGGGGCTCCTTCCGGTGCTGCGGGTTGTGACCGCGGCCCACCTGGCCACGATGGTTTCACCCGTGATTGAGCCCTACGGCACCGGCGTCGCCCCGCCCGCCCGGTCGATCGCCAGTGGCGGCAACTCCGGGCTAAAGAGCCAGGCGGCGAAGAAGGCGTCGAGCTCGCGGCCGCTGACCTCCTCGGCCAGGGCCGCGAAGTCGTCGACCGTGGCGTTGCCGTTCCGGTAGCGGGCGGTCCAGCCGCGGAGGATGGCGAAGAAGGCGTCGTCGCCGACCTCGAGCCGCAGGGCGTGGACGGCGAGGGCGCCGCGCTGGTAGACGGAGATGCTGGAGAAGAGCTGGTCCGGACCGGGATCGCCGGTCAACGCCGGCTCCACGAGCAAGAGACCGAGCGGCACACCCTCGGCCGCAAAGCGCGCCAATGCCTCGTCGAACGAGATGTCGGCGAGTTCGGCCACGGTCTCGACGCCGAACAGCGCCAGGAGTTCGGCCGGCAGCTCCTCGGGCGGGAGACCGAACACCTCGAGCACATCGAGCCCCGTCAGGGTCGGACGGATGCCCGGATCGGTCAGCCGGATCTGGGCGGCGACGAAATCGTACGACTCGGCCAGCCGCTCGTCGCGAGCCGCAATGCCTCGGGTGTGCTCGACCCAGAGGTACTGGCTGTAGGTGGCGAACCCCTCGTTCAACCAAATGTCCTGCCAGCGCAGGGGGGTGACGTTGTCGCCGAACCACTGGTGGGCAAGCTCGTGGACGACGGTCTCCTCGAAGTCGGCCAAGTCCTGCGGCGCCAGGTCGTCGCCACCAAGCACCGCCAGCGAGCCGAAGATCGGCAACCCCTGGGTCTCCAGGGCGAACCAGAGGAACTGACTCACGACGGTGGCGCCGGCCGTCTCGAACGGGTACGGCCCGAAGACGCCCTCGAAGTAGGCGACGATCTCTTCCGTTCGGTCGAAGACCGCCCGCTGGGAGGCCGGGACGTCCTCGGCGAAGGCGAACTGGAGGCGCAGCCCGTTCGGCGCCGTCTGCTCGACGAGGTCGATCTCGCCGGCGTGGACGGTGACCAGGTAGCTGGCGATCGGGTCGCGACTCGCCCAGACCGTCGTCGTGGCGCCGCCCTCGGTGATCCGGTCGACGAGGACCCCGTTGGCGACGGCGAGGTAGGGTTCGGGCACGGTCAGCCGGAACGAGT
The DNA here is from genome assembly GCA_902806345.1 of uncultured Thermomicrobiales bacterium. Taxonomy (GTDB): domain Bacteria; phylum Chloroflexota; class Chloroflexia; order Thermomicrobiales; family UBA6265; genus CADCWF01. The sequence goes on along the minus strand of CADCWF010000258.1, from coordinate 54 downwards.
AGGTCGCCTTGTCGGCCGGGTGGCCGTTGTCGGGGAAGAGCTGTTCGGCGCCGA
>CADCWF010000257.1 GCA_902806345.1 uncultured Thermomicrobiales bacterium | reverse complement strand
GGCATGGTGACCTTCACCAACGACGACCTGCGCGGCAAGCTGCTGGAAACCTTCGGCGTCGACGCCAGCGACACCGACTTCCTGCCCATCTCCGACCTCGAGCAGGGCCTCCGCGACGACGTGGCGACGATCCGCTCCTCGCCCCTGATCCCCGCCGAAGTGGCGGTCACCGGCTACGTCTACGACGTGCGGACGGGCAAGCTGGCCGAGGTCGCCGCCGGGTAACGGTGCGCCTCGGATCAGTGCACCACCGAAGGCTGGATGACCGCTCGTCGCTAACGGCTCCGCCTCCGTCGTCGCACCTGCCACCGACCGCATTGTGCATCCCCCGGCGGCGGGAAGGAACGCACACGCCCGTGTGCTATCCTCCTGGGGTTCGAGGAGGCGTCGATGGCGACCGGAACGGCGGCGCGGCGGCGGGCGCACGTGGTCCTGCCGCAGGAGTTGATGGACGAGATCGACGCGCTGGTCGGGGCCCGCGGTCGGAGCCGCTTCATCCAGGAAACCCTCGAGTCCGAGATGCAGCGGCGACGGCGGGTCGAGGCGTTCCAACGCGTCGTCGGCTCGATTGCCGACGGCGAAATCCCTGAGTGGGAGACGCCCGAATCCACCGCCGCGTGGATCGACGGGCTGCGGCGCGGCTGGGACGAAACGTCCGATCCCGCGCCACGGTGACCACCTATGTGCTGGACACCTCGGTCCTCATTGACGCATCGCGGCAGCGAGAACCGGGGGCGTCTTGGCTTCGACGCGCGCTCGTCCAACCACACTCCGTCGCCGTGTCCGCGGTGACGGTGGCGGAGTTCTTCGCCGGCCTGGAACCGCGCGAGCGCGGCGGATGGTCGGCGTTCATCGAGACTTTGACCCATTGGGACACCACCCGCGAGATCGCCATCCAGGCGGGCATCTTCCGCTACGACGCGGCCCGCAGGGGGCAGGTGATCCAGATTCCGGATGCCTTGATCGCGGCCACGGCGAAGGTCGTCGGCGCTACCTTGGCGACAAGCAACGTGCGGCACTTCGGGTCGCTTGGGGTGCCAATCGTCCGGCTTGATGCCTGAGACCCGGCCAGCGGCCGTCGAAGTCCAACTCGAGGAGAGAAGGGATGCCACGGGTGGGTGAGCGGAAACGAATCCTCTTGGCCGGCGAGTCGTGGGTGATGCACACCATCCACCAGAAAGGCTTCGACAGCTTCACCACCACCGCCTACGGGGAGGGCCACGCCTGGCTCCAGGCCGCGCTGGAGGCGGGCGGCTGGGCGGTTGAGCACCTGCCGAACCACCTCGCCGCCGCCCGCTTCCCGACCACCCCCGGCGAGCTGGCCGCCTACGACGCCGTGATCCTCAGCGATATCGGCGCCAACACCCTGCTCCTCCACCCGGACACCTTCGAGCGCTCCCGGCCGATGCCGAACCGGCTGGCGCTGCTGCGCGACTGGGTCGCGGCCGGCGGCGGCCTGGTCATGGTCGGCGGCTACCTCACCTTCAACGGGATCGAGGGCAAGGCCCGCTACGGCGGCACCGCCGTCGAGGAGGCGCTGCCGGTCGAGCTGGTCCCCGGCGACGACCGGGTCGAGCTGCCGGAGGGCGTGTCGCCGCGGGTTCGCGCCGCCGACCACCCGATCATCGCCGGCCTCGCCGCCGAGTGGCCGGCGCTGCTCGGCTACAACCGGCTGCGGGCGCGGCCCGGCGCCGACCTCGTCGCCACCGTCGGCGCCGACCCCCTGCTCGTCGCCGGCCGCCACGGCAACGGCCGCTCGGTCGCCTTCGCCTCCGACTGCGGCCCCCACTGGTCGCCGCCTGCCTTCTGCGAATGGGAGGGCTACGCCCCGCTCTGGCAGGGGATCGTCGGCTGGGCCGCGGGTGGCTGATCTCCCACCCGGCTTCGCCCCGCCCGCCTGCTCCCTCGCCGACCTGGAACGGATGCTGACGGCGACCCCGGCGGCCGCCTGGGGCGAGATCCAGGGGATGCCGGAGGCGCTGCGGCGGTGGCGACCGGCATCGACCGAGTGGTGCGCCCTGGAGGTCGTCGGCCACCTGACCGAGGCGGACCTGCGCGCCTTCCTCGGCCGGATCGTCCTGCTTCGGGAGGAACCCGGGGCCGCCTTCGAGCCGTGGGACCCCGACCGCGTCGCCGCCGTCCGCCGCGACGATGCCAAGGACGCCCGCCAGGTCGTCGACGAGTTCGCCAGGGTGCGCGCCCTCGGCGTCGGCGTCGTCCGCGAGCTCTCCGCCGCCGACCTCGCGCTCAGCGGCAACCACCCGGACGTCGGCGCGCTCACGGTCGGCAACCTGCTGGCCGAGTGGGTCGCCCACGACCGCGCCCACCTCGCCCAGCTCGGCCTAATCACCCGCGCCGCGATGCTGGCCGGGATGGGCAACGCGGTTCGCTTCGGCCACGCCGAGGAGACGCTGGCCTGGCTGGAGGAACGGGGGCAGAACCGCAGTTCTTGATACAGATAGTCAAGAATGGCATGATGGTCACGTCATCGACGCGATCCGCCGCACCGCCGCCATCGCGGCCCCACCCCGGAGATGCCCCATGGTCGCCACCGACGCCCTCCAGCAGACGACCGGCTACGCCCACCCCGAGGTGCTCGTCTCGACCGAGTGGGTCGCCGAGCACCTCGACGACCCCCAGGTCCGGATCGTCGAGTCGGACGAGGACATCCTCCTCTACGACTTCGGCCACGTCCCCGGTGCCGTCAAGCTCGACTGGCACACCGACCTCCAGGACCCGGTCGCCCGTGATTTCGTCGACAAGGCCGGCTTCGAGGCGTTGATGCGCGGGGCCGGCATCGCCAACGAGACGACGGTGGTCTTCTACGGGGACCGCAACAACTGGTACGCCACCTACACCTTCTGGCTCTTCAAGCTCTACGGCCACGCCGACTGCCGGGTGATGGACGGCGGCCGCGCCAAGTGGGAGGCCGAGGGGCGGCCGATGACCCGCGAGGTGCCGAGCTTCCCGCCGACGGAGTACACCGCCCAGGAAGCGGACCTCTCGATCCGGGCCTTCCGCGACGACGTGCTAGCGGTGGTCCGGGCCGGCGACCCGAAGCTGGTCGACGTTCGCTCGCCGCAGGAGTACACCGGCGAGGTGATCCACATGGTCAACTACCCGCAGGAGGGGGCGCAGCGCGGCGGCCACGTCCTCGGCGCCCGCAACATCCCCTGGGGCAAGGCGGCCAACGAGGACGGCACCTTCAAGCCGGTCGGCGAGCTGCGCGCCCTCTACGAGGGGGAGGGGATCACCCCGGACGAGCCGACGATCGCCTACTGCCGGATCGGCGAGCGCTCCAGCCACACCTGGTTCGTCCTCAAGTACCTGCTCGGCTACCCCGACGTCCGCAACTACGACGGGAGCTGGACCGAGTGGGGGAGCATGGTCGGCGTCCCGATCGCCAAGGGGCCGGGGCCGTTAGGAGACGGATAGGGCCGACCTGGACGAAGTGCGGCCGAACCCAATGCGTGGTCGCCGTGATCCCCGGCCGCGTCATCAGTCGACCTCGACGGTGGTCAGGACACGCTCGAGCTCGCGGACGAGATCGGGTAGCGAGTCCTGGATGGTGCGCCAGACGATCTCGTTCTCGACGATGTCGTACCCGTGGATCAGGACATTCCGAAAGTCGACGACGATGCGGGCGGTCGGGAACTGCTTGGCGGTCGGGGGATCGGCCTGCTGGAGACGGCGCATCGCTTCGCCCATGATCTCGAAGCTGCGCTCAACCGCTCGTCGGAGGCGCCGATCTGCCTCGTAATCCTCGAGCGTCACGTCGTTGGTCTCGTCGAGGATGAACTGAGCGGCATCTCGGATGTCTTCAAGAAGAACTGCCGTCCTAGGCCGCATAGAGCAGCCTCCGGCTCTTGTTGATCGACCGGATGAGGTAGGGGTTGCGCGGGGCCCCCGCCATGACGAGGTCGACCGGATGACCGAGCAGATCCGACAGCCGTTGGCGGAGCTCAACGAACCGCGAGATCCACGGCCCCAGGTCGGCGTCCGAGGCGTACTCGACCAAGAAATCGATATCGGAGCGGTCGGGGTCGAACTCGCCCGTCGCTGCCGACCCGAAGAGGTCGAGGCGGACGACGCCGTATTCTTGGCAGAGCGCCCGGATGGCCGGGAGGTTGTCCGCGACCGGCGCGATCATCGTCGCATCCCCCTTGTCAACACAACGACACCGCGACTGACCAGTTCCCGTCTCCAAAAGTAAGCGAGCACACCGACGTTGACTTAGGCAGTGCGACTACGGGTTGCCCCCTGGTTCGTCGGGGGAAGCGGCGCTCCCGCCCCGCGGGCGGGGAACGTGGACGCCCTGCTACCCGCCGACGCCCAGCTCCCGCGCCGCCCGCTCCAGCGCCGCCAGGTGCTCGCCCGGCGTCGCGAAGCCGTTGCCCATCGTCGAGAGGCAGAGGTGGGTAGCGCCGAGGTCCTGCCACCCCGCGGCAAAGGCACGCCACTCGTCCGGCGTGCCGCGGCCGACGTTGAGCTGCGGCTCGAGGCCGATCGCGTCCGGGTCGCGGCCGGCGGCAACGGCATAGCCCCGGAGCCGCTCGACCGCGCCGCGCATCGCCTCATTCGGCTCCCGCCAGGGGAACCAGCCATCGCCGATCCGGCCGATCCGCTCCAGCGTCGCCTCGGCGTAGCCGCCGATCCAGACCGGGATCGGGCGCTGCACCGGCAGAGGCGCGAGACCGGCCTCGATCACCGTCTCCCATCGCCCCTCGAACGTGGGCGCCGGCGCCGTCCAGAGCGCCCGGAGGAGGGCGATCTGCTCCTCGCTGCGGGCGCCGCGGTCGGAGAACTCTTTGCCCAACCCGTCGAACTCGACCTCGTTCCAACCGACCCCGACGCCGAGGCGCAGTCGGCCGCCCGAGAGGACGTCGACCTCGGCCGCCTGCTTGGCGACCAGCGCCGTCTGCCGCTGCGGCAGGATCAGGACGCCGGTCACCAGCTCCAGCCGCTCCGTCACCGCGGCGACGAAGCCGAGCAGGACGAAGACCTCGTGGAACGGGTGGGCGGTCGTGTACGGTCCGGACCACCCTGGCCGGTTGGTCGGGTCGGCGCTGAGGACGTGGTCGTAGGCCAGGAAGTGGCTGTAACCGAGCCCCTCGACCGTCTGCGCGTAGGCCCGCAGGGCGGCCGGGTCGTTGCCGAACTCGGTCTGGGGAAAGGTGACGCCGATGCGCATGGGCAGGTCCTCCAACGGCGACGGGGGCTACTGACTGGTTGGGCAGCCTGGGAGACGCTTTCGTTCACGGCCAGTCCGGATCTTCTACGGTCAGGCCAGGAACCCGATCAAAGTCGCGACGGTTGCGGGTGACCACCGCATACCCGTGCGCCAAAGCGGTCGCAGCGATCAGCAGGTCGTTGGCGCCGACCGTCTGACCGGCCAGCTTCATTGCGGCAACGAGGCGAGCATGGACGCGGGCGGCGTCGAGATCGAATGGCAGGACCGCGATCTCCAGGAGGAGGGCAGCAACATAGCGTTCACGCCGAGATCGCCGTACCCCTGGTTGGGCGCCAAGAACTCCGGCCAACAGTTCGGAGGCCGAGATGCTGGCCAACGCAAACGGTTCCCCGAAAGGAATGGGGAGGCGATCGGGAGGACGCCCGTCCCGTTCCCATTCGATAAAGACGCCAGTGTCGATCAATCGGGCCATTCGGGCATCGGCGCGGGTTGCTGTGCAGCTCGGATGGCTTCGAGATCGGCCGCGAACTCGTCGTCGGGCGACGGCACATCGCGGAGACGTTCGGCCAGTTCCCGCCAGCTCGTGACCGACGTTGAAACGGGGGAGGTTGGGGGTTCAATCACCGCAATAGGCACGCCGTCCCGCTCGACGACGACGCGGCCCCCGTCGCGGACGCGCTCCAGCGCACCCTCGACATCCCGCTCCAGTTCCGCCACGCTCAACCTGGTTTCCATGTTCGGCCCCCGGCGCGGGTCGGGCGCGCCGAGGGAGAGTATCGCACCGGGCCGCGACCACCGACCGCCCCGGGCCCCGTCCGGTCGGGCGGCGCCCGGCGACAGGCGGTACCCTAGCGGCGCACCTGCCGACGCCTGCGCTCGCCGGAACCGCGGCGACCGATCGGCCGGACACCGGACGGGGAGGTAATCCGCAGGGTGGGGGAGCCGATCGTCACGGGCCCGAGGGGCCGCATCAGGGTCATCTTCAATCCCAACGCCGGCAGCAAGGGCGGCATCTCCACCAACGACACCTCCGAGGAGGCGGTCCGCGCGGCCATGGCCGCCCACGGCCTCGGCGACGAGCTGGTGGCTACCGACTCGGAGGAGGAGGCCGTCGCCGCCACCCGCGAGGCCGCCGACCGGGGCTACGCGGTCGTCGCCGCCGCCGGCGGCGACGGCACCGTCGGCACCGTCGCCTGCCAACTCCTCGGCCGTGAGACCGCACTCGGGGTGCTCCCCCTCGGCAGCGTCATGAACGTTGCCCGGATGCTCGGGGTGCCGCGGGAGCTCGACGGGGCGGCGGCGGTCATCGCCGGCGGCGCGGTGCGCGCGATCGACGTCGGCGAGGCGAAGGGGACGCTCTTCTTCGAGGGCGGTTCCGTCGGGTTGAACGCCGCCGTCTTCCGCGAAGCGCAGCGCGTCGACGCCGGCCACTACGCGGCCTTGTTCGCCGCGCTCGGCACCCTGATCCGCTACCGGCCGCCGCGGATGGTGATCCACCTCGACGACCGCGTCCTGACCACGCGGGCGCTGGCGGTCGCGGTCGCCAACGGCCCCTACACCGGCCTGGGCTTCGCCGTCGCCCCCGATGCCCGGCTCGACGACGGGTTGTTCGACGTCGTCGTCTTCTCCCGCTTCTCGCGGACGGAGCTCCTGCGCCACTTCGCGGCGATCGCCTTCGGCCGCCGCCGCTACTCGCCCAAGACCGCCACCTACCGCTCGGCGCGGGTCCGCATCGTGGGGGTCCACCCGCTGCCCTGCCGGGCCGACGCCCACGACCTGGGGACGACGCCGGTCGAATACGCGGTGCGGCCGGCGGCGTTGCGGGTCGTCGTGCCTCAGGCCTGACAACGCCCCGACCGCCTCGGGCCGACTGGACCCTGGCGAGCGTTGCGTTCCGCCGTCCCATCGGGGATGATGCGGCCGTCGAACCGAGTCCGTCACCCCGGGTCACCGTATTGGTCATCGTCCCGCCGCCCGACCGCTCCGGGTCCGAACCCGGCCCCGCCCCCCCACAGCCCCTGACGGACCGACCCACCGTCCACCACCCGGTGCGGTCCCTGCCCGAGCCGTCGTCGCCCCTCCTCGGGCGGGAACGCGAGCTGGCGGCGGCAACCGACATCCTCCGCCGCGGTGCCGCTCGCCTCGTCACCCTGACCGGACCGGGCGGCGTCGGCAAGACCCGCCTCGCCCTCCGCGTCGCCGCCGCTTTCGGGGCCGACCTCCCCGGCGGCGCCGACTTCGTCCCGCTGGCCCAGATTCGCAACCCGGGCCTCGTCGCCGCCGCCGTTGCCCGTCGCCTCGGCGTCAACGACGACGGCGCCCGGTCCCTGGTCGAGGCGTTGACGTCGGAGCTCGGGGGGGCGCCGCGTCTGGTGCTGCTCGACAACTTCGAGCAGGTTCTCCCCGCCGCCCCCCTCCTGAGCGAGCTCCTCACCGCCTGCCCGAACCTGACGCTGCTCGTCACCAGCCGCGCCCCCCTGCGCGTCTCGGGCGAGCACGCCTACCCGGTGCCGCCGCTGGCGCTGCCGGATCGGGCGGAGCAACCGCCCCTGAGCCAACTGGCCGAGATGCCCGCCGTCCGCCTCTTCCTCGATCGCGCCCGTGCCGCCGATCCCGGACTGGCCCTCACCGAGGCGAACGTCGAGGCAGCCGTCGAAATCTGCCGGCGGCTCGACGGGCTGCCGCTCGCCATCGAACTCGCTGCCGCGCGCAGCCGCCTGCTGCCACCGGCGGCCGTCCTGGCCCGCCTCGGGCAACGCCTGCCGTTGCTGACCGGCGGCCCCCGCGACGCGCCGGATCGTCTCCGCACGATGCGCGACGCGATCGCCTGGAGCCACGACCTCCTCGCCCCCGACGAGCAGGCCCTCTTCCGCCACCTCGCGGTCTTCGTCGGAGGCTTCGACCTGGCGGCGGCCGAGGTCGCGGGGGTGGGGGCCGCGGAGCCGCGACCGGAGGGGCGCGATCGGGGCGCCGGCGACCCGGCCCCGTGCTCCTGGTCCCCTGTCCTCGACCTGCTGGCGACGCTCGTGGACCAGAGCCTGGTGCAACGGACCGAGGGCGCGGCCGAGGCCGGCACGGACCCGCGCTTTTCTATGCTCGAGACGATCCGCGAGTTCGCGCTGGAACGTCTCGCGGCGAGCGGCGAGGAGGAGTCGGCCCGACGGGCGCACGCCGCCCACTTCCTGGCCCTGGCCGGGCGCGCCCAGGAGGGCCTCAAGGGAGCCGACGAGGCGACCTGGTTGGATCGGATCGAGACGGAGCACGACAACTTCCGGGCAGTCCTCGACTGGGCGCTCGCCGCGGAGCCGGCGACGGCGCTTCGGCTGTGCCCCCTTCTGACCCGGTTCTGGGTCTTCCGCGGGTACGCCCGCGAAGGGTCAGACTGGCTGGAGCGGGCGCTCGCTGAAGCCGACGACAGCCCGACCCACGACCGGGCCCGGGCCTCGGTCGAGGCCGGTAGCCTGGCCGAGGAACTCGGCCGGTTCGACCGCGCCGCGGCGCTGTACGGGGAGGCGCTGACCATCTGGCGCGGGCTCGGAGACCGCGAGGGGGTCACCAAGACGCTCGACTACCTCGGCTACCTGGCCCAGTTACGGGGCGATCTCGCCGCCGCGGTCGCGCTGCACGAAGAGGCGCTCGCCACCGCCAGGGTGAGCGGCAACCCTCGACTCGTCGCGATCGTGCGGGTGAACCTGGCCGGCGCCCTGTCCGTCCAGGGCGATCTCGCCGCGGCGACGGCCCTGCTCGACGAGAGCCTTGCCCACTGGCGGGCGACCGACCAGCCGTACCACGTTTCGGTGGTGCTCAACGACCTGGGGTCGATCGCGCTCCAGCGGGGGGAGGTCGGGCGCGCCATCGCCTGCTACGAGGAGAGCCTCCGGCTCAAGCGGGACCTGGGACACCTGCCGGGGATCGCCGACGTGCTCGGCGGCCTGGGCCGTGCCCTGGTCGAGGCGGGAGAGGTCGAGCGGGGCGCCGCGATGATCGCCGAAGCAATCGACCGCCTCCGCGCCCTGGGCGCCCCCCGGGTGGCGGCACTCGCCCAGATCCATCTGAGCCGGGCTGCCCATCTGCGGGGAGACGACGAAGCGGCCTCGGCGCTGTTGACGGACGCGCTGACGACCCTGCACCGCCTCGGCGATCGGGCTTCGATCGCCGAGGCTTTGGAGGTGGTGGCCCGGCGCTGCGCGGAGCGCCGGGCAGCCGCGGCGGCCGTCCGTCTCGACGCCGCCGCGCAGCGACTCCGCGAGGCGACGGGCGCCGCCCGCGAGCCGCGGGAGATCGCGGCCCACGAGGCGGCGATGGCCGCTGCCCGTGCCGCCCTAGGCGAAGCGGCCTCCGCAACTGCGGCAGCGGCCGGCCGGGATCTGATGAGCGTCGACGCCGTTGCCGAGGCCGTCGCCGCGCTCGCCACGGCCGCCTCGCCGGCCCCCTCGGCGAACCCCGTGCCGCTCCTGTCCGCAGATGGTTGCCTGACCCGCCGCGAGCGTGAGGTGCTCCGGCTCGTGGCCGCCGGCCGCTCGGACCGGGAGATCGCCGCGGCGCTCTCGATCAGCCCCCGCACCGCGGAGTGGCACGTCACCAACGTGCTCTCCAAGCTCGACCTCGATTCGCGGGTCGCTGCCGCCGCCTTCGCCATCCGCCACGGTTTGGCCTGAGCGGCATCCCCGGAAACCCCGTACTTCTACTGGCATCGCCGCCATCGGCCTCGCCGCGAAAACCCGTGGTTCTCCCGGTGTCCCCCGCCGCCTCGGAGCGCACGATGGGGCCGCGATGCCGCGTCGGTTCGGTACCGCGCCAGCCGTCTCGGGATCGCGCTGCCGAAACGCGGCCGTGGGGAGGTGCCGAATGGACAACCGCGCCTCCGGCGCTCGCCTGACCCGGCGCGAGGTGGAGGTGCTGCGGCACGTCGCCGCAGGGGCGACCGACCGCCAGATCGCCGCGGCGCTGGCGATCCGCCCCCGGACCGTCGAGTGGCACGTCGCCAACATCCTCCGCAAGTTGGCGCTCGGTTCCCGCACCGCCGCCGCCACCTACGCCGTTCGTCACGGGTTCGCCTGAACCGGAAGGAGGCCGCCCCGCCGCCCAAACACGCCAATGCCGGGTCGATGCGTCCCGGCTTTCCCACGCCAGCGGCGACGCGACCCGTCGCCGCGGACCCGCACTAGAGGAGACCGCCCAGATGCCCCAGCGCTGGATCTTGTCGTTGTTCGCGGTCGTCGCGCTCACCGGGGGCGGCGCTCTGCCCACCGCCGAGGCCGCGGCCTCGGCCCAGGACGCCTCGCCGGCGGCGGGCGGCTGCGTTGCCCCGGCCCTGCCGCCCGGCACCCCGACGCCGATGGAGGAGATGACGGAGCCGCCGGCGGCGACGCCGGACGACGCGATGGCCGGGATGACGATGGGCACCCCGGACGCGGTCGGGGCCGCCGAGGAGGGCGCCGAGATCGCCGAGGCCGCGGCCGGGTCGGCCGAGTCCACGCCCGAAGCTGGTACGCCCGCCGACCAGGCGACGGCCGACCGGGTCGTGGCCGCCTTCAACAACCTGGCCGCCTGCCTCGGCGGCGACGCCCTCGGCTTCGCCGCACTGCTGACGCCGAACTACCTCCAGACGGAGTTCGGCACGGACAACCCCTACGACCTCGAACTGTTCCTCGAGGGCCTGCCGCCGATCTCGCTCGAGTCGGTCGCCGATGTCCAGACCCACGCCGACGGCCGCCTCAGCGCCGATGTCGTCGTCCGCTTCGGCGACATCGTCGAGCGCGACCGCTCCTACCTGGTCGAGGCCGGGGAGTACCTGCTCCTCGACGAGGACGTGGCCCTGCCGATCGAAGGCGCCGACGTCGAGATCGAGGCGCAGATGGTGGACCACGCCTTCGTCCTCAGCGAGGAGACGGTTGCGGCCGGACAGAGCGTGGCCTTCACCGCGCCGAACCTCGGGGCGTACCCGCACGAACTGGTCATCGTCCGCCTGCCGGAGGGGGTGACCGTCGAGCAGGTGCTTGAGGATCCGTCGCTGGAGGAGCAGATCGAGTTCGTCGGCTTCACCTTCGCCGAGCCGGGCGACACCGCCTACTTCGGCGTCGACGGCCTCGACGCCGGCACCTACACCCTCGTCTGCTTCGTCGACGTGCCCGAGGGCGTCCCCCACGTGGTGCGCGGCATGGTCGCCGAGCTGACCGTGGAGTAGGGGATTCGCGGATGTGGCCGACGCGACCGCGTCGGCCCCCCCCCCATCCCGTCTCGCTTGGCAGGAAGACGGAGCCAAGCGCATCGTGCGCAGCATGGAGGACGAGATGCACCGAGCAGGACGTGTGCGCCGATTGGTCGGTTCGGCCCTGGCGCTGGCGCTGGGTCTTTCCATCGGCGGGTTGGCCGGCCCCGCGGCCCGGGCGCAGGAGACGACGCCGGTGATGCCCTGTTTCGCCGACGCGGTCGGATCGCCCGAACTGAACGCCCCGGTCACCGGCCTCGGGGGACTGCCGGCGGAAACCGTGGCCAACCTCTACCCGGCCAATCTCTAGGTTTCGGCGGCCGAGGGCGGAGGGGTCACGTTCCTCCAGCTCCGGGAGGGGAGGGACGCCGAGTGGTTCCCGGCGGTGCTTTTCGGACCGTCGCCGGGTGAAGGCGGGGAGGCACCGCCGGCCGCGGACGACGGCATGGGCGCCCTGCCCGACTGGCTGGACCGGACGAGGATCGCCGGCGGCGCCTGCGGCGGTTCGCGAATGTCCCGACCCCTCGACGCCGGGAAGGCCAACCGGTCCGCAACCCGCACGATGTCGACAGGGGCCAAACCGCGCAGGTGGTGCTGGCGCTGACCCCCGGCGAGTGGATCGCCGGGTCCGACGATCCCGAAGCGCCGCAGCCCCCGGTCGGGTCGACGGTCACCCAGGGCGAGGCGACGGCCGACGGCGGGCCGGACGCCGACGCGACTCCTACGATGTTCGAGCTCCGCTTCACCGCCGCCATGGACGGGGTGGTCGAGGTGGAGACGGTCGGTGGCCGACGGCCGACGGCCGACCCCGGTCCCCGGTGCTGCTCCCACGCCATGGGAGCGAGACCGGATGTTGAGCCGTTCTCCGATGCGAGCGGGCTGGTCTCACCAGGGTGACGCCCGCTCTCCAAGCCGGGAACCCGTGCGAGCTCGCGGATGTTCAACGTCAGGAACTCACCACCCCAGGCTATGCCGGGATGGTCGCCCACGCTTGGCCCGCGTGAACCGTTTCGACATCGTCGGCGAAGCATCACCCGGCGTCTCAAGATCGCCCAGCGGAGCGGGGCGGCCGCCTGACGGCCGCCCCGCTCCGGCGCTCGCGCCCGGTGCGCTACCCACTCCGCTTCAGCTTGCCGGTCCGTTTCGCGTAGCGCTCGGCCCAGCCGAAGACGGCCAGCCCGAGCGGCAGCGTGACGACCCCGAGCACCAGGATCGGCAGCAGGTAGGGGCCGATCGCCAGCGTCGCCGCCCCGTCCAGGATCGTCGCCCGCATCCCCTCCAGGACGTAGGTCGCCGGCGAGACCGTCGCCAGCGGCTCCATCCAGTCCGGCAGCACCGAGACCGGGTAGTAGACGCCGGAGACGACCAGCAGCAGCGAGGAGATGACGAAGGTCATCTCCTCCCCCCGCTCCGGGAACAGAAGCGGCAGCGTCGCCGCCATGATGCCGAAGCCGATGAAGCTGAGGCTGCCGGCCAGCAGTACCAGCGCCGCGCCACCCAGGTTGGCCCGGCTGAGGTCGACGCTGAAGAAGAGCGCCAGCACCCCGAGCAGCAGGGCCGACCGCGCCAGCCCGTAGATGATGCTGAAGAGCGAGACGCCGAGCATGTGGGTCAGGCGCGAGACGGGCGCCATCATCGTGTACTCGATCGTCCCCTCCCACCGCTCCCAGGCGACCATCTCGCCGACGTTGCCGAAGACGGCCCGCAGGTAGGCCCAGACCACGGTGCCGATCCCGAGGTAGAGCACCAGGTCGAGCCGCTGCTCGGCGGCGATGGCGCCGGCCGCGTCGCGCTGCATCTGGGCCTCGCCGATGTAGAGCACGCTCATCGCCGAGGTGACGTTGAAGACCAGGAACGCCAGCTCCAGGTGCCAGTAGCGGCGGACCAGGTAGAAGTTGCGCTCGACGAAAGCCCACGAGGCCCGCGCCTCCCGCCCGATCCCCGCCCCTGGCACCGGGTTGACCCGGCGGCTGGGCGAAGCATTCACGCTCATGCGGCCTCCCCCTCGTCGTCCTCGTCGTCCAGCGACCGCCCCGTCAGGTGGATGAAGACCGCCTCCAGCGTCGGTTCGGCGACGCCCATCTCGGCGCCCGCGCGGGCCTTCAGCCCCGGCACCGTGTCGAGCGCGACGAGGCGTCCCTTGTGGAGCACCGCCATCCGCTCGCACAGCTCCTCGGCCTCGGCCATGTCATGGGTGCAGAGCAGGATCGTCGCGTCGTGCTCGTCGCGCAGCTCGCGGACGAACCGCTGGACTTCGTGTTTCGAGCGGGGGTCGAGCCCGGTCGTCGGCTCGTCCAGCAGCAGCAGCACCGGCGAGGTGAGGAAGGCGCGGGCGATGGCGACCTTCTGCTGCATCCCGCGCGAGAGCTCCTCCAGCGGCTTGTCCATCTTCGACCGCTCGATGCCGAGCCGCTCCAGCGTGGCGACGGTCTCGCCGCGGACGTCCGCCCCGGTCCGGCCGTAGAGGCGCAGCGCGTAGCCGAGGTTCTCCAGCGGCGACAGCTTCTTGAAGAACGAGGCCTCGACCGAGACCCGGTTGATCAGCTTCTTGACCTCCGCCTCGTCTCGCCGGACGTCGAGGCCGAAGACCTCGATCCGCCCCTCGTCCGGGATCAGCAGGGTGGAGATCATCCGGATCAGGGTCGACTTGCCGGAGCCGTTGGCGCCGAGGATGCCGAAGATCTCGTTGCGCGCCACCGAGAACGAGACGTCCGCGTTGGCGGTGACGACCGTCGGCTCCTTCCACGGCGCCAGCGGCTTCGAGACGAACCGCTTGGAGATGCCGTCGACGACGACGGCCGGCTGGCCGATCGGCGCCGGGGCCGGGACCACCAGCCGGGAGGTGTGCTGCCGTTCGAGTTCCTGGACAACCACGGAGCCCGTCCTTGCCTGTGCCGGAGCCGCCGGCACCTCACGACGAGAGACAAACGCAAAAAAAGACCGCGGGCGAGAGGGTGGTCCTCTGCCCGCGGTCGGAACGCGCTCGACGGTGTCGTCTCGTCACGTTCTCCTGGGGCAGGGCAGGCCGCCGGCGGCGAGAACCACGGGCAGGCCCAGGACCCACGGGCGCACCGACCCGGCGCGGTTCCCGCTGCTGGTCCCGATCCCGTTGTGGTTCGCCATCGTCCTTCGCATCGGTCCGTCTCCCGATCGAGGCCGCCGCGCCCAGCCGCCACCGGCTGGCGTGCCGCCCAGCATAGGGAGCGGCGGTCGGGAAGTCAACATGGACGTGTTAATCCGCGGATGCGCCGCACCCTGGGCTGGTGGCCCGAGCAAAGGCGACGAAGTCCCACCGGGACCGTGCACGCGGCCGGCCCGATCGTTCTCAGCCTCGCAGGTGCTTCGTCGTTTTAGGCCGGGCCTTCAACCCCGGACACCGCACGGAACCAGAGCCATCGGTGCCTAGGCCGTCGCCCCCTCGCCCAGCCGCCGCCCCCGCGCCGCGTCCCGCGCGTCGACCCGGGCTAGCCACCGCTGCGGCTCGCGGATCTCCTCCATCGTCGGCAGGAACTCCGGCCCCTCCCAGATGCGGCGGGCCGTGCCGTGGCCGCGCTCGTTGGCGACCGCGTTGACGAACGCCTCGCCCAACCGGTACTGCTCCAGCTTGACCGAGAGACCAGTCAGCCGGGCGAAGATCTGCTCGGCTGCCGTCCGCTGCCGCTGCCGCTGCTCGAACTTCCGGGCGATGGTCTCGTAGGTCGGCAGCAGCTCCTTGCCGACCGCGTTCATGACGTGGTTGGAGTAACCCTCGACCACGCACATCGTCGCCTGCATCTCGTTGAACAGCTCCCGCTGCTCGGGTGACATCACCGTCGCCAGCCAGCTCCCCCCGCCGTGGTCGGCGGTGCGGACCCGGTCGACGAAGAGGCCGAGCCCCTTCACCCCGGCGTGGCGGAGGTGCTCGGCGTCGTCCCGGAGGAGCGCGAAGTAGCGCTCCAGCAGGCCGTTGAAGTGGAGCCGCAGCCAGGGGTGGGCCTCGAACTCGAAGGCGTGGGTCGTCTCGTGCAGCGCCAGCCACATCCGGAAGTCCGCCGCCGGCAGCCCAAGCTGCTCCTCGACCATGCGGATGTTCGGCTCCACGAAGTAGAGCTTGCCGGCCGCCACCGGCTCCTTGCCGAGCAGCGCCAGGTCGTACTGGCCGAGCACCCGGCGGCCCAGGTACCCCAGCAGCAGGCCGAGCTCGCCGCTGACCACCGCCCGGTTGACGCCGCCGAGGAAGGCGCCGCCGGCCGCGCCCGGCTTGCCCGAGAGGAGGGGGTTGAGCGCCTCCAGCGGCTCGAACATCCGGCGGAAGCCGTCGATGTTGGCGTTGATCCAGTCGACCCGGTCGAAGGCGTGGGTCCGGTCCGGACCGTCCGGCAGATCGTCGCCCGTGTAGGCCGCGACCAACGGCACGCACCGCGCGACGAGGTCGCGGTAGCGGGCGTCCAGCTCCGCCCGTGCCGGCGCGGTCAGCGCGCCGCCCCGGTTCATGTTGACCGCCAGCGAACGGGCCTGCTCCCAGTCGATCATCGGCGGCACGTCGCCGGCCAAGGAGCCGCTGCCGGTGCCGGCCGCGGACTCCTTCATCCGGCCGGCGACCCAGGCGCCGGCGGCGGCGCCGGCCAGCATGCCGACGGCGAGGAGACGGCGGTCGGGCGCCCGGCGGACGCGCGAACCGGACGGCGGGGTGGGGGATGGCATGGGTGTCCTTTCGTCGAGGTGGGGTGCCGGATCGTCCCCGGCGTTCGGTCGCGGGGAGGGAGGGTCACGCCGGGTGGCGATGGTCCGAGCCGCGCCGTCCAGACGGGGGCAGGAGCGCGTCCGGGGGGAGCTTACCAGCGTCCGCCGCTTCGATGCCGTCCGAGGCCGGGGCGCTTCGGGCGCCGGAGCCCGTGCTCGCCGCTGTGGCGCGGACGGCGCTCGTGCCCCAGGTACCGCGTCTGCTGCTCTAGAGCCTGTTATGGACTTTCGGCAGCGGAGGTGACCAAGCGGTGGAGCATCAGACCGGCGAAGGCCACGAAATGAAGCCCGGCGACCGTCTCGGGCAAGCGTTCGTCGTCCTTGGCCGGCCGCCGGAAGCGGGCGGCCAAGGCGAAGGAGCGCTCGACGACCCACCGCCGCGGCAGCAGCACGAAGCCGCGTTTCGCCTCGGGCAGCTTGACGACCTCGAGCCGGATGCCGTGCGCGGCGGCAGCGGCCGCCGGTTCGTCGCCGGTGTACCCCTGGTCGACCCAGGCCAGCTCGACGGGCGCGCCCGTGGCCTCCCGCACCGCCGCCGCCAGCGCCGCGACCTGCTCCCGGTCCTGGGCGTCGGCCGGGGTGACGCGGAGGACGAGGAGGTGCCCCAGCGTGTCGACGGCCAGGTGGATCTTGCTGCCCGTCTGGCGCTTGTGGCCGTCCCAGCCGGCCCGCGCCCCGCTCTCCGGGGTGCTCCGGACCGTCCGGCTGTCGAGGATCGCCGCGGTCGGCGCGGCGGCCCGTCCGGCCGTCCACCGCAGGAGCGCCCGCAGATCGTCCACCATCGCCTCGAAGCAGCCGGCGCCGATCCACCGTCGGGCCTGCTGGTAGACGGCCAGCCAGGGCGGGAAGTTGGTCAGCAGCAGCCGCCAGGGCGCCCCGGCCCGGACGATCCAGCCCAGGGCGTCGTAGGCCTCGCGCGGCTCGTGGACGCGCCGCGGGGCGTCCGGTCGCATGAGCGCCAGGTACGGGGCGACGAACGCCCACTCGTCGTCGGTCACGTCGGTCGGGTAGGGGGCCCGGGGCTTCGTTTCCATGCCCCAAGGCTACCAAGTGCGTGTTGCAAAACCCTCGCTCGGCTGTGCCGGCCTCCCCCGCCGCGCCGTCACGGGGTGCGGCCCTCACCCAACCCGCCTTGCACCACCGGTGCCGGGTGCCGCCGGGCGCGGTCAGGCCGCGGGCGATGAGCTTGCCGCCGGCGTTGCCCAGGTGCCCGGGTCGCGCACGGCCTCGACAACCTGGCGGACCGCCTCGATGACCAGCTCCGGCTGGTCGACATGGATGTAGTGCCCGCTCTCGCTCGCGACCACGAACCGGGCTCCCGGCACCAGCGTCGCCAGCGCCCGCTGGTGCTCCGCGCGTACCCGGTCGAAGGTGTCGAACGGGTAATCGGGCGGCAGCGCGTCGGGCGGGATCTCGCTTTGCAGCGGGCGGCCGTACGAGAGCACGACCAGCGGCATGGGGCGCAGCGGAGCGGCGGCCGCCGCTCCGCGCACCTGCGCGAAGCTCTCCTCGAAGTCGACCCACTCAAGCTCGGGATCGTCCTCCAGGCCGGCGGGCGCCTGCGTGGCGAGCCGGTGGTAGAGGTCCCACTGCGCGGGCGTGAGTGCCGCCCGGAGGCCCTCCCACAACCCCTCGGGCAGGGCGTCGACCAGGACCAGGCCGGCGACCTCGTCCGGATAGGTGCTGGCATAGAGGCGGACGACCGGGCCGCCGAGGGAGTGGCCGACGAGGACGTACGGGCCGGGCACCCGAGCGGCGGCGAGGAGCCGGTGCAGGTCGCTCGCGATGTCGCCGGCGGTGCGGGGCATGGGAACGGGGTCGCTGCGGCTGACGTGGCCGACGTCGCCCATCGTCCCCGGTCGATCGTAGGCGCAGACGCGGGTGACGGCCGCGACGCCGGGCCAGACCGCGTCGCCCGCCGCGCCGGCCGGAAGGGCGACCGCGTCCCAGACCTCGGCGTTGTTGCGGTACCCGGCCTCGAGGACGACCGTCGGGCCGCCTTCGCCGCGGCACTCCAGGTACATCTCGCGTCCGCCGCCGATGTCGACCAATCCGGCGAAGTCACCATTCGCATCGGTAGCCGCAACGACCGCCGGGGTGGCGGACTGGACGCCCGCTGGGATCGGCATGAAGAAGAGCAGAATGATGAAGCCAAGCACTCGGCCTGGGTGCATGGGGCAACCCCTAATGGTCCAAACCCGAAGGAGAACTTCGGGCCCGATCGTGGACGTTCTCATGTTCATGTTAGGCCCCGAGCCGGTCACGCAGGAGGGTAAAGATGGACCTGACGCCCTCAATGGCCGGCCCTCGCTCCTCCAGGCTGTCTCCGCCCTCGGCATCGGTCCAGTTCGTGAGCAAGGCAAAATAGACCCAGCGATTAGGGACGTACAGGCCCCCAGCAAATGTGAGGACGTGGCTGCCGCCAAAATCGATGCTGCCGCCTTTGCCGAATCCATTCACCTCCAGTGGAACGGAGACAGAAATGTCGCCCATGGCCAGAATGGACCGGAACTCAGTCAACGTCTCGGCGAAGTGGAAAAATTCACCTGGCAACGCGCGGGAGTAGAACGACACCAATTCGTTTGCGGTACTTGCCATGGTGATCGTGTCATTGAGGATTGGGTGCTGGTCACCAGCCGGCGACTCGCCTTGGAACTGGGCCCAGGTGGTAGCTTCCCAGTCTGGGAGACCGCCGACGAAGCCAAAAAACTGCCGCGTACTCGTGGGAATCGGGGATTGCTGGAGGCCGATCCCTTCGATGAAGGCCTGAACTCGCTCGGGACCAACGTGCCGGAGGACTATGTCCGTCGCGGTGTTGTCGCTGTGCGTGATCATCGCTTCGAGCGCTGTGCGAAGCGACACTGTGCCGGTCAGATGAGGGGGATCAAAGACCGGTGAGCCGAGCGAGAACACTGTTTCGTCGAGCGGCAACGGTTGCCCAAGGCGCGCGGCAAGTTGGTCGGCAAGGGGTATGGAGTCTTTCGGGTCCAGTGATTCCTCCTCCAGGCGCAAGCATTCGGCCAGGACGAACCCCTTGAACGCGCTCGCAATAAAGAGTTGATCATCGGGGTTGTGTTCGGCGGACCAGGCAGGGCGCCCGGCATCTGGCGGTGCCCAAATCCGCAGCGCTTTCTGCCCCGGCAGCACGGAGAACGACTCAACGATTTCTTGGCTGAGTCCATCCTGGATCAGGCCGGCTGCCGGGGTAGCCTCTTGCGCGAGCGCGCGACGCCCGAGCGCGGCCGCGCCGAACGTGGCGGCCAGGCTGGCGCCGCCGGAACGCAGTGCGGTCCGTCTTGAAACGGTGCGTTGTGTTGTGATGCCAAACATTGGTTGTGGCTCCTTGTTTAGGGCCACGAACGTGATGACCCCGCGCTGGTTTCCCAGTTGTCGTCTACCGCTGTCGTTTCGGCCTCAAACAGGGCAGTCTCGCATTGATTGCCTGCCATTACCATCAGTAGCGGGTGGTGAGACCTAGACATCCCCTACGCGCGGCACGAGCCGCAGGCCGGCCGAGACCCACCCGACGCGTCCCTCCGCATCGCGCACGAACGGCAGACGCCCCCCATTGGACACGCCCAGATCTTTGGCTAGGAAGGTAACGGGCGCCGAGGGTGCTGCGGGCGGCCAAATCGCCGGCTGCCACGACCCCGGTTGGTCGAAAAGCTCTGTGGAGCCTTCCAGGCCCTCACCCTTTGCCGCGATCGTCAGGATTTGCGATGGGTTGGCGTACCGACCGGCATATTCGGCGAGCTCGTCCGCCGTCAGGGTCATCACCGGTGCGTCAACCGGCGCTGGAAACAAATGGCCGAGGCCGATGGTGCCCGCGAGGGGCGCCAGCGCGGGGAACTGGGACAGCGCGGCATCCAGCGCCGCCGTTGCCGCGGTGCCGCCGCCACCCTGACCGTTGGTCAGGACGACCAGGGCAAAGCGCTGCTCGGGGATGGCAAAGAAGTCGGTGTGCTGGCCGAGTGTATCTCCGGCATGCCAGAAGACTCGGGTCCCCTCCACGTCCTGGACGAACCAATTCCGGCCCATCTCGAGGGGGAACCCGGGAACGGGCATCGCCGGCTCTCGCATCTGGAGCAGGCTCTGCGGGCTGACCACGTTCGCCGTTCCGAGAACCGTCCCTGCGTCGAGATGGAACCGGCCGTAGCGGATCACGTCGCGCGTCGTGGCCCAGATGCCACCGGCGGGTTCGAGAGAACGAGGAAACCAGAGCGGCGTCATGACGGCGACTGACGGCTTGCCATTGATCGGCACGGCAAAGTGCCCATCGGTAAATGGCCTCTGGCGGACCGCGGCATGGTCGAGCAGGCTGTCCTCCAGACCCAGCGGTCCCAGCAGGAGGTTCTTCATGGCCGCGTTGTAGGTCGTACCGGTGGTCACCTCGATCAGTCGTCCCTGGAGGATGAAGGCCGCATTGTTGTACGAGAAGTACTCGCCCACGGGGAAGATTGGGGGGAGGAGAGGAAAGCGCTCGGCGACGTAGCGCGCGATCGAGCCATCGTCGTCACCCGTGTCGAAGATCTGGTCGCCATACCACCCCGCCGAGTGGTCGAGGAGATTGGCGACGGTAACCTCGGTCGCGGCCGTCTCATCCTCGAGCGTCAGCTCGGGAAGATAGGCCCGTACCCGGGCATCGAGCTCCAGGGCGCCCTCGTCAATGAGGCGCCAGATGGCGGTGGCGGTGAAGGTCTTGGTGAGGGAGCCGATCTGAAACAGGGTCTCCGGCGTGACCGGGCGCAGGGAGGAGAGACTCGCCACCCCGAAGGCGGCGTGCTCCTCGCGGTCGCCGGCGAGGAGGCCGACGGCGGCCCCGGGGACCCGGTGCTCCCGCATCGCCGCGACCAGCGCCTCGGCGACGGTCCGGAACTCCGGCGAAGCATCGGCGGCGAGGGTGCTCGGCATCGGCAGCGGCGCCGCAGCCGGAGCACCGGCGACCGGCGTCCCCGCGGTGGCCGGGGCGGCGACCGGGGAGGCGACGGGCGTGACCTGGGCGGCGATCCGCCGGGCAGGTGTGGCGACGGCGAGCGCGGCGGCTCCCGCGGCGAGTGACAGGGCACGACGGCGGGAGAACGGCGCCGATTGGAACGGGCTGGGATTCATGGGAACTCCTTCATTCGGTACTGGCAGCGCGGCGGCCGGATCGACCGTCCCGCACCACCACGCGTGGCCCCCTGGAAGGCCAAGGTGGCTACTCGGGACGGTGAGCGCCAGGGCACGCTCCGTCAGCGTGGTTAGAGCGTGTTGCAGAACCGGTGCGGAGGGTCGCCGGGGGTGATCCTCCGCGTGGGCTAGGGGCTCGGCGTCGCCGCCGGCGCGGCCCACCCGGCCGGGTTCCGGACCGCCTCGACGACCTGCCAAACCGCGACGATCACCAGGTCCGGCTGGTCGAGCTGGACGTAGTGGCCGCTCTCGGCCGCGACCACCAGCCGCGCCCCCGGCGTCGCCGCGACCAGCTCGCGGTGCAGTCCGGACAACACCCGGTCGAGGGCGTCCCAGGGGAACGCCGGCGGCAGCAGGCCCGGGGGGAGGTCGGACCCCGGCGGCAGGCCGTGGGTGACCAGGACCAGCGGCTTGCCGGCGAACGGCGAGGCTGCCACCGCCGCCCGCACCTCCTCGCCCGCCTCCTCGATGCCGGGGCCGGGGCCGGGGCCGTAGCGCTCGGCGTCCGGGTCCCCCCCGGCCGCCTGGAGGGCGGCGAGCGCGGCCGCCTCCTCGGGGGTCAGCGCCGCCCGGAACCGCGCCTCCTGCCCCTCGACCGAGGGGTCGACCAGGACGAGCCCCGCCACCTCGTCCGGGTAGGTGGCGGCGTAGAGGCGGACCATCAGGCCGCCGAGGGAGTGGCCGACGAGGACGTACGGCCCCGGCTCGCCGGCCGCCTCGAGCAGGGCGTGGAGGTCGGCGGCGACGGCGGCGAGGGTGCGCGGCTGG
>CADCWF010000256.1 GCA_902806345.1 uncultured Thermomicrobiales bacterium | reverse complement strand
CGTGGTTTCTGTCTCAACTGTCTCAACTGAATCACCTGTTTCATGGTAGGGAGGGTGAGACAGTTGCGGGAGACGCGGAGCCGCGGACGGTGCTTGGGGCCTTGTCGGTCCGTGGCTCGAGGGCAACCCGCAGGCGGCTCCCGGATGTCGCGTCGGAGCGCCCTCACCCCCCTGCCCCTTAGCATCCGGGCAGGGGGTGAGGCGCCGGCTGAGTCGGAGAAGTGCCTTCGGGACTGAGACCACGTCGGCGCGAGCGTTTTCGGCCTTGGCGAGGCCTCGCTGCTCGAGCGCGGGCTGCAGGCACGGGCCGCAGGCGGGCCGCCGTAGCCGGATCAAGAACGCGACCCCCATCAGCACCGGGCCGAAACTGGGATGCAGCTTCGAGGGCACTCCAGCGGTTTGCAGAAGAGGTACTCCGTTCGGGACGCCGGGACGACGAGATCCCTCGGCTCCGCTCGGGATGACGACGGGGCGGCGCGGCCGGATGTTCCACAACCCGCGGTAAGAACGGGTACCGGCATCCGGGCGGATCGGTTTGGGCTCGCCGCTTGCGGCGACGGGACCGGCGACCGTCCGACGGCGGATCAGGCAGCCAACCAAGGCCAAACGGGAGGGTGCTGCGAGCGGCGGGCCGGGTTCCGCGGCAAGGAGGGTCAGCCGCCGGCCGCCTGCCCGGCTCCGGTTCCGGGGATCGTTTGCTTGTGCGGATGCAGGATCTCGTCCACCTGCTCGCGGGAGAGGCCCGTCTCCTCGTAGGCGATCTCCCGCACCGTACGGCCGGTGGCGTAGCTCTTCTTGGCGATGGCGGCCGCGGCCTCGTAGCCGATGTGGGGGTTGAGGGCGGTCGCCATCGCGATCGACCGCTCGACGTACCCCTCGGCCCGCTCGACGTTGGCGACCGTCCCGGCGAGGCACTTGTCGACGAAGAGGCGGGAGGCGTTGGCGAGGAGGTCGATCGACTCGATCATGTTCCTGGCCATCATCGGCAGCATCACGTTGAGGTCGAGCTGGCCCCACTGGCCGCCGATGGCGATCGCCTGGCAGTTGCCGGTGACCTGGGCACCGACCTGGATGACGCTCTCCGAGATGACCGGGTTGACCTTGCCCGGCATGATCGAGCTGCCGGGCTGGATGGCCGGCAGGACCAGCTCGCCCAGCCCCGCCTGCGGCCCCGAGGCGAGGAGCCGGATGTCGTTGGCGATCTTCATCAGCGACGCGGCGAGCGTCGTCAGAGCGCCGGCGGCAAAGACGTAGGCGTCGCGCGCGCCCTGGGCCTCGAAGTGGTTCGCCGCCTCGACGAACCCGGTGCCGGACAGGGCCGACAGCTCGGCCGCGACGCGCGCGCCGAACTCGGCGTGGGTGTTCAGCCCGGTGCCGACCGCGGTGCCGCCGATGGCGAGTTCGCGGAGGCCGGGCAGCGCGGCCTCGACCCGAGCGATGGCGAGCTCGATCTGGCGGGCGTAGCCGGAGAACTCCTGGCCGAGGCGGATCGGGACCGCGTCCATCAGGTGGGTGCGGCCGATCTTGACGACGCTGTCGAACTCCTCGGCCTTGGCGGCGAGGCTGGCCTGGAGGTGGCGGAGGGCGGGAAGCAGCCGGCCCTCGATTCCGAGCACGGCGGCGACGTGGAGGACGGTCGGGATGACGTCGTTCGAGCTCTGGCCGAGGTTGACGTGGTCGTTGGGGTGGACCCTGCGGCCGAGGGCGCGGCTGGCGAGGGTGCCGATCACCTCGTTGGCGTTCATGTTCGACGAGGTGCCGGAGCCGGTCTGGAAGACGTCGATCGGGAACTGGTCGTCGTGCTCGCCGGCGGCGACGGCGGCGGCGGCGGTCTCGATCGCCCCGGCAATATCCGGGTCGAGCAGGCCGAGGTCGCGGTTGACCCGCGCCGCCGCCAGTTTGACGGAGCCGAGGGCGTGGACGATCGCCGGCGGCAGCGGCCGCCCGGACACTGGAAAATTCTCGACGGCGCGCTGGGTCTGGGCACCCCAGAGCGCGGCGGCCGGCAGCGTCATCTCGCCCATCGTGTCGGATTCGGTGCGGGTCTCGGTCACCGTGGCGCTCCTCGACACGGGCCCTCACCCCTAGCCCCTCTCCCGATGCGCGGGAGAGGGGGAGATGGCAGGGCTCGGCGTCGTCGCTATCCAGGTTTGGGCAGAGCCAACCGAACGTCGGCCTCCCCTCTCCCGCGCATCGGGAGAGGGGTCGGGGGTGAGGGCTACGTCGCCCCGTCGCCGATCGGCGCCTCCGGCAGACTCGTCGGGCCGTCGCCGGAGAGCGGGGCGAGGAGCTCGGCCAGGAGCGCCCGCACCTCGTCGACCGCGCGGTCGAGCGGGACGAAGCGGGAGTCGCCGCCGGAGCGGAGCTTGATCTCGGCCTCGTTGTTGGCGAGGGTGCGGGCGCTGACCGAGAGCCGGATCGGGCAGCCGATTAGCTCCGCGTCGTTGAACTTGACGCCGGGGCGGTCCGGCCGGTCGTCGTAGAGCGTCTCGACGTTGGCCGCGAGCAGGGCGTCGTAGAGGGCATCCGCCGCCTCGACTGCGGCGGTGTCGTTGGCGCCGGCGATCGAGAGGAGGGCGACGTGGAACGGGGCAATCGTCGCCGGCCAGGCGATCCCCTTCTCGTCGTGGTGCTGCTCGGCGATCGTCGCCGTGACGCGGCCGGAGCCGATCCCGTAGGAGCCCATCACGATCGGGTGGCTCTGGCCCTCGGCGTCGAGGTAGGTGGCGCCCAGGATCTTGCTATAGCGGGTGCCCAGCTTGAAGATGTTGCCGACCTCGATCGCCCGCTCGGCGGTCAGGGGGGTGCCGCACTTCGGGCACGGCAGGCCGGCCTCGGCGCTGGCGATGTCGGCGACGACCTGCGCCTCCCAGTCGCGGCCGAGGTTGGCGTTCCTCAGGTGGAAGCCGGGCTTGTTGGCGCCGGCGACGAGGTTCGGCGAGTCGCGCACGCTCTCGTCGGCGACGACCAGCGCGTCGTGGACGCCGACCGGGGAGCCGTAGCCCGGCTCGGCGCCGATCGCCCGGATCTGCTCGAGCGTGGCCGGGGTCAGTCCGCCCTCGCCGCTGGCCTTGCGGAGCTTGGTCTCGTTGACATCGAGGTCGCCCCGGATCACGGCGAAGACGAAGCGGCCGGAGTCGCCGACGAAGAAGACCGCCTTGGCGGTGCGGGAAAGCGGCACCCCGAGGAAGTCGGCCAGCGCCTGGATGGTCGGCGTGTTCGGGGTGGCGACCTCCTCCAGCGGCAGCGGGTCCTCGGCCGCCGGCATGTCGCGGCGGAATCTGGCGACTTCCCGGTTGGCGGCGTAGTCGCCGGTCGGGCAGATGAGGACGATGTCCTCGCCGTGCTCGGAGAGGGCCATGAACTCGTGGGAGGCGGAACCGCCCATCATCCCGGTGTCGGCGCCGACGACGACGAACGCCAGGCCGCAGCGGCGGAAGATCCGTTCGTAGGCCCGCCAGTGGTTGCGGTACTGGAGATCGAGCCCGGCCTCGTCGAGGTCGAGCGTGTAGGAGTCCTTCATCGTGAACTCGCGGACCCGGATCAGGCCACCCCGCGAGCGCGGCTCATCCCGCCACTTGGTCTGGATGTGGTAGACGAGCATCGGCAACTGGCGGTAGGAGGAGATCTCCTGGCGGGCGAGGTCGGT
>CADCWF010000255.1 GCA_902806345.1 uncultured Thermomicrobiales bacterium | reverse complement strand
ATTCTAGCAGCGCCGTCGGCAGGTCAAGAGCACGCCGGCCTCAAATAATCCCTGGACCACTCAATGGGGGCAGGTCACATCCCGCAACAGTTCAGCCAGGCACTCGTGCGATGGGCGACGGCGTTGTGCCTCCGCCTGATCGCCTTCGCCGGTCGGCTAGGGGTTGGGTGCCTCTGAGAGGTCGAATGGGCGAAGGGATTCGGGGACGTCGACTCGCCATCCGCGGAGGAAGAACGCGGCGGTAAGTGTCTGAATAACGAATTGAGTTACGAGCATGATCCAGTAAAGCGGTTGCCACAACCCTCCCTGCTCTTCGATACCAGTGATGACATAGGCGTAATAGATTGCCAGGTAGGATGTGAAGATATCGAAGAGTACGAACAATCGATGGGACCGAACATCACCCAAACGCGCCCGAATCGACCGTGGAATGAAGGCGTGCCAGGCAAGATTCGGAAACGGCACCCTCTTGATGGGTGCTCCCTCTATCAGCTCACCGACAATCTCGATATCGTCCTCGTTTCTTCCTACGTGGGTCACGTGGATCAGCCCACCCACTTGCGGCCGGAGGTAGTCAAACAGTAAAGCCGCGTCGACGCCCGAAGCGCTGACGCGCAAACGGCTCCCCGCGCCATTGTCGCGGATAAGTCTGGCGTCGAGGATTGCGACGTCACCGCGGCCGACAATCCGGAACGGGTGGGTCGGGGAAACATCCGAGGCGCGAATCGTTTCGCTGCCAGCGTTCCAGACTGCCACTCGCGTCACCGTTGGGCGAACGATCAGCCCTTCCTCCTTGGTGTTGCGGGCCGGGTCGTCCGGATCGGCCATAGACCATTGCTTGAGGCGCCACGCTCCCCACCGCAGTTCCCGTGATCGACGGGCGCGACGGTCCCTGATCTCGTTTCGGACTTCGACCAGAACGGCTACGACTATGCTCGCGGCTGTGAGCAGAATCTCCAATGGCACCTGATCCATCCGTCTCTGTCCCCTACGTAGAAGGGTTTCTTGTCGCTCTGAGCTTACTTTGACAAGTGCAGATCAGACCGCAGTGCCCCTATCTGACCTCATACGCTCGACTGTCGGGAATGAACTCACCGAGTACGTCGACGTGAGGCGTTAGCCGTACCGATCGGTACCCTAGGAGCCGACGATGTGCTCGAGGCGATCGTTGAGGTGTGGACGGCGCGGCGGGACGCGCTGGGGCAGTCCGGGCGGCTTCCCGAAGCGGCCCCAATCGAGGGGCGGGGGCTGCGAATGGAGATGGTGTACTAGCGGCGGCGCCTGCTCGCCTGGTTCCGCCCACCCCCTTGCCGCGCTCGCAATCCCTGGGCGTGTCGGGGCGCCGCCCGATTCTAGAAGAGGCCATCGGAGGACGCTCCAAGAATGGGCTCGGTGTCGGTGCCCTGCCTCCGTACTGCCCTCTCCCACCGCTCCCGGTGCCTCGTCAGGGGCGCCTGGTGCCCCCGCTGTCTCGGATTCCCGATCCCATCCCGTTCCGCCTCCCGACCGGCCGAGGATTATTGCAGTGGCGCCAATCGTCGCAGTACCGCTGGAGCGATCCACGGCAGTCTTGACAGATATACGTATCACTGATAGGATAACCCCATGGACGGATCGGGGTGGCGAACGCAGGTTGACCGGGGCGGCGGGCGGTACACGCTCGCCGAGCTGACGGAGGCCGCGGGCGTCTCGGTCCGGACCGTCCGCTACTACATCTCGGAGGGCCTGCTGCCGCCCCCGTTCGGGGCTGGGCCGGCGAGCCACTACACCGGCGCCCACCTGAACCGGCTGGCCTTGATCGGGCGCCTGAAGGACGCCTACCTGCCGCTGAAGGAGATTCGCCGCCGGCTAACTGGGCTGGGGGATGCGGAGGTGGCGGCGCTGCTGGCGGCAGAGGAGGCCACGGTGGCTCCGGTCGCCGGTTCCCGGGTGGCAACGGACGACGACGACGCCCTGACCTACATCGACCGGGTGCTGAACCCGGCCGCGGCCGGCGCCACGAGGCGAACCGCCGCGCCGCCCAGGGACACGGGCGGCGATGCCGGAGGCACCGGCGGCGGCGCAGCTTCCCGGGGGCGGGAGCGCCCAGACGCGGCGATCCGCGAGGCGCCGCCGTTATGGGACGCCGAGCCCGACGCGGACGAGCCGGACGAGGCAGCGACGACGGGCGCGTCCCAGACGACCCGACCGCTCGCGTCCCTGCTGCCGAGGCTGCCGGCAACGGCCGACGAGGAGCCGATCGACCACGGGGAGCCGTGGCTCCGCATCCGCCTCGGCGAGGAGGCCGAGTTGCTCGTCTCCGACGGCCTCCTCCGCCGCCGCCGGGACAAGGTCGACTGGCTGGTCCGCTGGGCCCGCCGCGTGTTCCGCTAACCCGGAAGGGTCGGATCGGCGACACCATCCGGCAGTCTCCCGACGACCAGGGGCTCGTCCTCGCTACCGACGTCGCCCAACGCCCGATCTCCCACGACTGACCGCTCACGACCCACGACCCACGACCCACGACTCGTCAACCACTACCCCCAACCACCCACCCGGCGGCGCCCACGCGGGTCCGCCCCGCCTCGACGTGGGCCCAAGCCACCCCCCGATCCGACGCGCCTTCGGCCGAGGCTCCGGCGGCAACGGGGACGAGCGAGGGCAGAAAGGCAACCGACCGTGACCCAGGCTCCATCCTCCAACGGCAACGGGCACCACCTCCCGTCGATCTCGGTCTCCGCGCTCTGGGAGCGGCCGCTGACCGCCCCCGGCGGCACGGCGGCGCTGCTGGTCCGCGTCTCGGCTCCACCGAACAGGCGCCCCGGTCGCCGCACCCCGGTCGACGTCGCCTTCGTGCTCGACCGCTCGGGCTCGATGAACGGGGGGCCGCTGGCGCTGGCGAAGCAGGCGGTCGACGCCGCCGCCGGCTACCTGCGCGACGACGACCGGGCCGCCCTCGTCGTCTTCGACCACGAGGTCGACCTCCTCCAGCCGCTCGGCCCAACCACCCCACGGGCAAAGGCCGCGCTGCGGCTGGCGCTCCACGGGATCGACGCCGGCGGCTCGACCGACCTCGGCGGCGGCTGGCTGTCCGGTTGCCGTGAACTGGCCGAGGCCAGCGCTTCGTCGGCGCGGAGCCGGCGGGCGCTGCTGCTGACCGACGGCCAGGCCAACGTCGGCATCGTCGACCCCGCCGCCCTCGTCCGCCACGCGGCCGAGCTGCGGAGCCGGGGCATCTCCACCACCGCGCTCGGGGTCGGCCTCGGGTTCAACGAGGCGCTGCTCCAGGCGATGGCCGAGGCCGGCGGCGGCAACTTCGGGTTCGTCGAGCGGCCGGACGAGCTGCGCGCCTTCTTCGAGACCGAACTGCGCGAACTGCTCGCCGTCGTCGCGCTCGGCCTGACGCTGGAGGTGACGCTGCCGGAGGGGCTCCACGCCCACCCGGTCAGCGCCTTCCCGGCCGCGCGGCACGGCCGGACCTGGACCGTCGCCCTCGGCGACGTGCCGGCCGGGGAAGAGCTCGAGATCGTCTTCCGCCTGGAGGTCAAGGGCGGCCGGGTCGGCGACGCCTTGCCGGTCGGGGTGAGCGCGGGCTGGACCGACCCGGCGGCGGACCAACGGCGCCACGCCACGGCCGAGCTGCCGCCCCTCGCGCTCGCCCCGACACTGGAGGTCGAGCGCGCGATCGCCGACGGCCGGGTCGCCGAGGTGCTGGCGGTGCAGACGGCGGCGGCCGAGCGGAAGCGGGCGCTGGAGCTCGACCGCGAGGGCCGCATCGTCGAGTCGCGCCAGGCCATGGCCTCGGCGCGAGACGTGCTGGCGGCGGCGCCGATGAGCGAGCGGGTGCGGTTCATGACCCAGGACACCGACGTGTTGGCCGCCAGCGCCGGCCCCTACGACGAGGCGACCCGCAAGCGCGCCGCCTGGGAGGACGAGCGGCGGCGGAAAAACCGGCGGGTGGCGCGGCAGGGCGACGACGCCGCGGGGCGCGACCAAGCCCCATGACTCGGCCCCGGTGCCCCCAAGACCTGCGGGGGCACCGGCCCCCGGTTCGGATTCTGTCGCAACCTCCCCCGTGTCCCCAGAGGTGCGACAGATGCGACAGAAACTCCTCCGGCACCCCCTCGGCCCGAACTACGCCTCCCCGGCCGCCGGCCGCGTGGCACATCTCCCGGCCATGCCACCCTCTCCCTGCTCCCTCCGGCCAGCCGCGGGCAGAACCCCGCCGGGCGGGTAGCGATGGAGAAAGGGACCAGGCGCCGCGACCGAGCGGCGCTCGCCGATCCCCGGAGGACCATCGATGCGCGTCACCGTCCTGATCCTGGCCCTGGTCCTGGGCGCCATCATGGCCGCCCAGTCGCTCCTCGGCTACGGCGTCTCCGGGATCGCCGGCAACGCCAACCTCGGCGGGGCAACGGCCGTCGGCCTGCTCGTGGCGCTGCTCTGGCTCGTCGCCGCCGCGCTCGTCATCCCGCTGCCGCTGGTCTCGTGCCTCCTGTTCGTGGCCGGCGGCCTGCTCGGGTTTGCGGTCTCGGCCGACTTCCCGGACATGGCCGTTTGGGGTGGCGCCTCGCTGACGCTGGCGGCCCTGTCGTTCTTCGGCTGGCGCGGCAAGCGCCGGGCCGACCTGCGCGACCGGCTCGACCGGGAGGAGCGCCAGGCGTTGGCCCGGCAGGTCGCGGCGCTCGGCGCCCCGAGAGACCCGTCGATCCCGCCGTCGTGAGCGCCGCTGGCAATGCGCCCCAGCCGAGGCGCGCGGACGGCTGGGAGGGGCCAGGGTCAACCAGGGTCGGGTACCGGTGCCGGCCATGCACCGGATCCGAGATGCGGTCGCCGTAGCGATCGGGTCGTCAACTCCGTCCGCCGACGGGTCCGCTCGGCGTCCGTCGTCCGATGAGCCCGGTCCCGTTCGGGCCGAGTCACAGCCGCCCCGGACAATCCACGGAGCACGCGGATTAGCCGGACGCGTTGCCGCCGTCGTCGAGGGCGAGGTTCCCGGCCGGCTCGAAGTTGACCGGGTGGCCGGCGAAGCGGCACTCGCGGTGGAACGGGGCGAACTCCGGCCCCCGCCACCGGCAGCGGGCGCAGTGGCTCTCGGCGAAGAAGTGGTCGAAGAGCGGCTGGGCCATCAGCGTCAGCCGGTCGCCGACCGCCAGCCGCTTGTACTCCTCGATCACCAGCGGCTCCAGCGCCGGGTCCAGGCAGGAGGGGTAGGCGATCGTCCGGGCCTCCCCCGAGGCGCTGTCGCGGACGACGATCCGCCTCGGCGCGGCGCCGACCTCCGGTTCGGCCGCCTCGTCGGAGACCGCCTCCATCGCGCCCCAGTCCACCCCCACCCGGGCGGAGAGGTACTGGAGCAGGCGGGCCCGGTCGACCGTCGTCGGGGCGACCTTCTCCAGCAGCGGCATCACCCGGCGGACCACGTCCCGCGTTGCCCGGTGCGTCATGGCGCGCTCCTCCCGCGGTCCCGCCTCGGCACGCCGCGTGCCCCCGCCTACCCCCGCGCCGCCGGGGCGACGCCGGCGGCGGCCGCCCGCAGCGCCGGCACCGTCTCCAGCACCAGCTCCTCGACCCGCTCCCGCGGCAGGTCCGGCGGCAACTGGAGGATGAACTCCTCGATCCCGAGCTCTCCGAACCGGCCGACGTAGTCGCGGAACGCCTCCGGCGAGTCCCACGGGTGCTCCTCCGGCAGGATCGCCGGCACGTAGAGGTGGGAGCGGAGGATCTCCCGCGGTTCGCGGCCGACGGCGGCGCACGCATCATCGAGGAGGGCGACCCGGGTCCGCATCTCCTCCAGGGTGCCGATCGAGTTCCAGCGGTCGGCGTGGCGGGCGACGATCCGCATGATCCGCGGCGCGTGGGCGCCGAGGGTGAAGGGGGGGCGCGGCCGCTGGACCGGCGGCGGCCGGAAGAGCGCCTCGCGGAGCTGGTAGTAGCGGCCGTCGTAGGTCGTCAGCTCCTGCCGGAAGAGAAGGTCGCAGATCTCGACCGCCTCCCGGAACTGCTCGACCAGCTCCCCCGGCGCCGGGAAGGGGATGCCGAACATCGCATGCTCCGGCTCGAACCAGCCGGCGCCTAGCCCGAACTCCAGCCGGCCGCCCGAGATGTGGTCAACGGTCACCGCCTCCTTGGCGACCAGCGGCGGGTGGCGGAAAGTGTTGCAGGAGACGAGGATCCCGAGGCGCGCCCGCTCCGTCTCGCCGGCCAGGGCGGCCAGGGCCGTCCAGGCCTCGAAGATCGGGCCGTCGAGGCGGAACGGCGGCACGTAGTGGTCGGCCAGCCAGAGGCTGTCGACCCCGAGGCCGTCAAGCCAGCGCCAGAGCGCGGCAAGCTCCGGCCACGGCCGCTGCGTCGGCGTCTGGACGCCGAAGAGCAGCCGCCCCCCCGTCGCCGCCTGGTCCATGCCGCCCTCCTCCCCTGCCCCGTTCCGCCGTTGCGGCAGCATAGCAGCAGCTTTCGAGTCGAGGAGTCGAGGAGACGGGATGGTTGTGGGGCTCGTCATCCCGGGCGGAGGTTTCCTCTCCGACTCGCGCAACCGATAGCCGGACCATCCCGCTCGGACGGGTTCCCGAGGAGAGATCCTTCGCCTCCCCTCGGTGGTCCATGGAGCGGGAACCGGCTTGCGCGGACCGGCGGCTCCGCCACCGAGTCCGGCCATCAATGGCCGCGCTGGAACCACGAAGGGCCCCGATGGAGGTTGCCTATTTGATGCGGCCATCCGGGTTGCCCCGGACCCAGCCCCATTCAGTCGGCTTCGCTGCCTCAGCCCGAGGATAAATCCTCGGGTCCCGGCCGCCGGTGGCCAAAGCAATAAAGCAACCGCCATAAGAGCTCTGAGCACGACCGCCACCGACCGGGTGAATGCGTCTGGACGCCGCACTCGGGATGAAACGGGAGGCGGCGTCAAGGCACCTCGGCCTCCCCGTCCCCATGTCTCCACGGCTCCTCGACCTCTCGACACGCGATTGACACCGCGGCACCCCACTGGTAGCGTTCGTCCAAGACGCACCCGCGTTCGTACGCCCTTTTCTGCTGTTCGCGCTCCCCCGCGGCGCCCTCCCGATCCGAAGGCAGGGTCCCATGCCGCACGCGCTCCGTGCCCCGATGGCCGTCTCCGGTGGTCTCTCCCTCACCCGTCGCCCGGTGAGCCGCCGCGCCGTCGTCGCGGCCGGGTTGGCCGGGCTCGCGTATCGCGGGGCGCCGCCGGCCGCCGCCCAGAGCGACGCCGGCCTGACGCGCAGCAGCCGCTGGGTCGAGGCCGAAGAGGTCGGGGTGGCGCGGGCCGAGGCGATCGGCGAGATCGTGCCGGAGCCGATCGTCTTCGCGACCCCCTGGCCCGCCACCGCCGTCGCCCCCCACTGGAGCGGCAAGGAGCGGCCGGGGGCGACGATCGAGCTGGCCTACAGCGCCGACGGCGAGCGCTGGAGCGACCCGCTGACGGTCGGCGAGGACGGCGACAGCGGACGACCCGGCAAGGGCGGTCGTCGCTACGGGCCGCCGATCGTGACCGGGCAGGCGGCGTTCGTCCGCTACCGGTCGTTCAACGCCGCCGGCCGGCCGGCGGCGATCCTCGGCCTCGCCTGGGAGTCGATCGACGCCGCGGTCGGGCCGGGATCGCTGGTGACCGCCCAGGAGGCCGCGGCGACCCCGAGCGCGGGGAATCCGCCCGTCATCACCCGGGCCGCCTGGGGCGCCGACGAGAGTTTGCGGTTCGCGAACGGCTGGGAGATCTGGCCGCCGGAGTACGCCCCGGTCGCCCACGCCATCGTCCACCACTCCGACACGGTCAACTACGAGGACCCGCTGGTGGCGATCCGCTCGATCTACTACTACCACGCGGTCACCCGCGGCTGGGGCGACATCGGGTACAACCGGCTGGTCGACTACCTGGGCAACGTCTACGAGGGTCGGGCCGGCGGCGAGGGCGTCGTCGGCGGCCACGCCGCCGGCTACAACGTCGGGACCTTCGGCGTCTGCACGATCGGCCGCTTCCACGGCGAGGAGCCGACGCCGGAGATGGGCCGGGCGCTGGTCGCCGCCGTCGCCTGGGCGACCCGCGCCCTCGACCCCCTCGCCGAGGCCCCGTTCGCGGACATCGCCGGCCTGCCGACGATCTGCGCCCACCGCGACGTCAACCCCACCTCCTGCCCGGGCGACGCGCTCTACGCCGACCTCGGCTGGCTGCGCGAGGAGGTGGCCGCCGTCGCCGCGGGCGACGGCGCCGGCACCGACGCCGAGCCCGCGGACGCGGCCCCGCCGGAGTTCCGGATCGGCGACGCCGTGGCCACCACGGACGCCGACGTCACGCTGCGCGAAGGCCCGGGTCTCGCCGCCGCGGCGGTTGCCACGCTCCCGATCGGGGAACCGCTCGTCGTCGCCGAGGGTCCGGTGGGCGCCGACGGGCTGGCCTGGTACCGGGTCGAAGGGGCATCGCTCGCTGGCTGGGTCGCCGCCGACTGGCTGACGGCGGTGACCCCGGCCGCCGACCCCGAGGCGGCCGTCGGCGGCATGGACGGCGGCTCGCTCGACGTCGCCCAACCGGTCATCCTCGGGGAGGGCACCACCGCCGCGGTGACCGGCGGCGACCTCGTCCTCCGCGACGGACCGGGCGGGGAGGTCGTCGACACGCTCCCCGAGGGCGCCTGGGTGGAGATCACCGGGCGACCGGAGGAGCGCGGCGGGACGCTGTGGTACCCGGTCGACACCGGCCTCGACTCCGTCGGCTGGGTCAGTGGCGACTATCTGCGGCCGGTCTGATCGGGAGGCCACCCGAGCACTCTCGGGTATCCGGCCGGGCGGCTCCCTCATCTCCGATTCGTGGGAACGGAATTCCGGCGACCCGGCCGCGACATCTTTTCCCGTGCTCGGTGCCCCCGAGCACGGGGGAAGGGGCCCTGCTCCTCAAGCCGCCGCCTTCTTCCCGGTACACGTCCGTGTCGAACGGCTTCCGGGTGATTCGTTCTGTTCGGACGGCCGCTCGGGCCACCCCTCCCGTGCGGCGAGGGGTGCCTTCGGCCGGCGGGCACTCGGGCACCGGGGCGGGGGCGAGGTTCCTTCGCCGGTTACCGGAACCGTCCAGGCGGAATCCGCGTCACCCCAAATCCGAATGATCGATGGCCGTTCGTGTCGGCCGCCCACCTTCGTCGTTCCGACTCCGCGGCCGAAGATCTCGCTCCGCCACCAGAAACGGTCGACCGGACGACCCCACGCCGGCGGGTGATCCTCCACTCCGTTCGGAAGGACGGAACAGGCCGGCAAGATGCCGGGGGAGGCAAACCCACCGCCCGGATACCGTGCGATCCGCCGTCGCGGGACCGGATTGCTCGGCCGGGCACTCGGCGAATTCCCCCGGACCCCGTTTCACCCACTGCCGCCGAGCCGGTCCCAGACCGTCGGCGGCGGGTCGGCGTAAAGCCACGCCTCCGGCACCCAGCCGGTCGCCTCCCCCGCCGCCACGCCGACGGCGATCGGCCACCAGACGCGGCCACCGGCGGCCTCGGTCACCGGCGATCCGGTCAGGCGGACCACCGATCCGCTCCCGATCTGCCCGAGGGGGGGCCCGGCCAGCGACGGTTCGGCGCGCACCAGCAGCCCCTCGCCGACGACCCGCGCCTCCGCCCCGGGCCGCAGCACGCCGACCGGCTCCCAGACCCCCGGCAGCCGCCCTTGGGTGGCCACCAGGGCGCCGCCGAGCAGCAGATCGAGGGCAAGTACCGCGACGGAGGAGGTCCAGAGGAGGCGCCGAAGCCCGGCGAGGCGGGCGCGGGCCCGGCCTCCGGTGGCGGGGGTACCCGTGTCGCCGCCGGAGCGGCGCGCGGCGAACGGCAGCGCCCGCGCCACCCGCTCCTGCGGGCGCGGCGCCACCCACTGCCGGTCGAACCGGCTGACCGGGCGGTGGGCCACCTCCGTCGGCGACGGCCGCGGCGGCTCCACCGCGCCGGCGGCGAGGTCGCCCTCGACCCCGGAGCGGTAGAGGCGGGCGAAGGCGACGAGCTCGCCGTCGCGGGCGGCCGGGTCGCGGGCGAGCGCCCAGCGCAACACGTCGTCGACCCACGGCGGCAGGCGGAGGTCGGGCCGAGCCTGGGTCGGGGGGAGGGGGTCTCCCTGGAGGCGGGCGTTGACGAGTTCGTTGAGCGACGGCGAGGTCCCGGGCTCCGAGAACGGCGGCCGCCCGGTCAGCAACTCGTAGACGACGCAGCCGAGGGCGTAGAGGTCGGTCGCCGGCTCGACCGGGTCGCCGCAGGCCTGCTCGGGCGCCAGGTAGGCGGCCGTCGCCACGGTCCGGCTACCCATCGCCGCCTGGGGTTGGCCGCCGGGCTGGGCGAGTCCGAGGTCGATCAGCTTCAGCATCCCGTCGCCGGCCAGCAGGAGGTTCTCCGGCGTCACGTCGAGGTGGACGAGGCCCCGGCCGTGGATATGGGCCAGGCCGGACGCCGCCTGCTCAAGCAGCGGCACGACCGCCTCCGGGGAGAGCGGGGCGTCGCGCTCGATCCGGTGCCGCAGGCTGCCGCCGGCGAGGAACTCGAGGACGACCCAGGAGGCGTCCTTCTCCTCGACGAACGCTTCGACGCGGACGATGTTCGGGTGCTGGAGGAAGGCGAGGAGGCGCGCCTCGCGGCGGAATCGGGCGCGCATCTCGGGGTCGGCGCGGTACTCGACCCGAGGCGTCTTGGCGGCAACCTCGGCCCGGCTCCGGCGGTCCCGTCCCCGGTAGACGTGGCAAAGGCCGCCGGTGGCGAGCGGCCGGGCAAGGTCGATCTCGAAGCGGCCGCCGATGACGGCGCGGGGGCCGGTCGCGGGTTCGTCGGCCGCCCCGGTGCCCGGTTGCGCGTCGCTCACGACCATGCCGTTCCAGGGGTGTCTGGTGCAAACCCCGCCCGACGCCGAGGCCGGGCTCAGCGCCCGTCCCCCTACTCTACCACCGGCCACCGGCGCTCCCGCTGCCGCCCTGCGGAGGGGTGTCGTCGGGGGTGGCTGGAGCCAGCGGCGTTCGTGCGGCGCGGCGGGCTGGCCCGCCGCACGGTGATCGGCGCCCCCGCCGGAACGGGGGAGAGGGAGGCAGGCGCGGGCCGCCCCTGCCTCACGCCGCGAGCATGGCCGGCGTCTCCTCGGGGCGGCCGACGTAGAACGTCCAGCGGGGGATGTAGGCGGCCTCCTGGATCGGCAGCGCCGGGTCGCCGGGGTCCGCCTTGGTGGGGGTCCGCAGGTCGCCGGCGTCGACCGGGTTGGTCAGGACGAGGTCGGGCGCCTGGCCGAACTTCTCCTCGTAGCGCTCGATCGCCTGGGCGAGCTTGAGGCGGACGGGTTTCTTGCGGTCGGGGTCGTACCAGCCGAGGAACATCGGGCTTCCCTCCGGTGGGGCGGCGAGTAGTCCCCCAATAGTACCAGAACATGTGTTCTGAATCAAGCGATAGGGCGCGTCCGTACGCGGTCACTTGGGCAACCTCAGGGCTTTACATCGGGCCCGCTTGGCCCTATCCTGTGGACAAGGGTGGGGGAAAGTGGGGACAAGTGGGTGCCCCGGTGGATAAGTGGCCCGTCCCGACCCGGTCCCAGCCAAACCGCTCCCGCCCGTGCAGACCCCGAAGAAGGCGCGATACCGGATGTTCCTCGGGCGGCACGCCCACGCGCTCGATGCCAAGGGCCGCCTCGCGGTCCCGGCCCGCTTCCGCGACGCCCTCGCCGAGGGGGTCGTCCTGACGCGGGGCATCGACCGCTGCCTGTCGCTCTACCCGATGGCCGCCTGGTTGCCGCTGGCCGAGAAGGTCGCGGCGCTGCCGATCTCCGACCCCGACGCCCGCAACTTCCGGCGGCTGGTCTTCGCCGAGGCGACCGACCTGACGCTCGACGGCCAGGGCCGCATCCTCGTGCCGCCCGAGCTGCGCGCTTACGCCGGCCTGGAGCGGGAGGCGCTGGTGGTCGGCGTCCACACCCACCTCGAGGTCTGGAGCCCGGAGGCCTGGGCCGCGGTCGCCGCCCGTCTCGATGCCGACGGCGGGGCGATCGCCGAGAAGCTCGGCGAGTTGATCTGATCCCGACCCGCTGCGCCGAACGCCGCCTCGGTCCCGGAGCATTCGCGCGTTGTCCGGGCCGACCGCGGTGCCTCCTCGTCCCCCGCGACCCCGCCGGTTTATCCTCCGGTCCGTTGTGACACCGACCACGCCCGACACCGACCACCTGTTCACCCCGCCACCCGTCGCCGGTCCGGCCGCACAGAGCCACGCCCCGGTCCTCCTTGCCGAGGCAGTCGCCCTCCTCGCCCCAAGGCCGGGCGGCCGCTACCTGGACGGCACCTTCGGCGGCGGCGGCCACGCCCGCGCCCTGCTCGCCGCCAGCGTCCCGGACGGGATCGTCCTGGCCGTCGACGCCGACCCGGACGCAGCCGAACGGGCCGCCCGCCTCGGCGCCGAGCCGGGTGTCGGCGGGCGGCTCCGCTTCGTGTCCGGCAACTTCCGCGACCTCGCGACGATCGCCCGCGCCGAAGGGCTCGCCCCCCTCGACGGCGTCCTCCTCGACCTCGGTCTGTCGTCGTTCCAGCTCGATACCCCGGCGCGGGGATTCGCCTTCCGCGCCGACGGTCCGCTCGACATGCGCTTCGACCCCCAGCGCGGCTCATCCGCCGCCGACCTCGTGGCCACCCTCCCCGAGGAGGATCTGGCCGGGTTGATCTGGCGCCTCGGCGAGGAACCCCAGTCCAGGAGGATCGCCCGCGCCCTCGTCCGCGAGCGGGAGCGCGAGCCGATCGCGACCACCGGCCGCCTCGCCGCGCTGGTCGAGGCGGCAGTCGGCGGCCGCCGCGGACGCGACACCCACCCCGCGACCCGGACGTTCCAGGCGCTGCGGATCGCGGTCAACGACGAACTGGCGGCGCTCGAAGACGGGCTCGTCGGCGCGGTCGAGATCCTGGCGCCCGGCGGGCGCCTGGCCGTGATCGCCTTCCACTCGCTGGAGGACCGGATCGTCAAGGCGTTCGTCGCCCGCGAGAGCGCCGACTGCCTCTGCCCTCCCGGCCTCCCCGTCTGCGTCTGCGGCCACCGGCCGCGCCTGGAGAAGCTGACCAGGAAGCCGATCCGGCCCGCACCGGCCGAGCTCGCCACCAACCCCCGCAGCCGGAGCGCCGTCCTCCGCGCCGCCGCCCGACGAGCGGATAGGGAATAGGGGATTGCGGATAGGAGCACGACCGCGCCGCCGCCCCATCGTCGGTCTCCCATCCCCTACCGCCTATCCCCTATCCGCTCCGACAAGGAGATGCCCGATGCCCGACCACCCGTTGGATCTCTCGAGCGTGCTGGAGGGCACCGGCGGTCGGCTTGCCGGTGCCCTGCCGCCGGGCACCCGCTTCCGCGCCGTCGAGCGCGACGCCCGCGCCGTCCAACCCGGCGACCTCTTCATCGCGATCCGGGGCGAGCGCTTCGACGGCCACGCCTTTGTCGCGGACGCGGCGGCGAACGGCGCCGCGGCGGCGCTGGTGCGGGGACCGTGGGCGGCCTCGCAGCCGACGGCCCCGCTGCCGCTGGTCGTCGTGCCGGACGAGCCGGTGGCGGCGCTCCAGCGGCTGGCGCGCTGGTGGCGGGAGCGGCTGCCGCTGACCGTCGTCGGGATCACCGGCAGCGTCGGCAAGACGAGCGCCAAGGAGGTCGCCGCCGCGCTCCTCGCCCGCCGCTTCAACGTCTACCGCAACCCCGGCAACCTCAACAACGAGATCGGGCTGCCCCTCTCGCTGCTGGAGACGACCCCCGAGACAGAGGTCGCCGTCCTCGAGATGGGGGGCGCCTACGCCTTCGGCGACCTCGCCCTGCTCGCCGCTGTCGCCCGCCCGGCGGTCGGCGTCGTCCTCAACGTCCACCCCGTCCACCTGGAGCGGATGGGCACGATCGAGGCGATCGCCGAGACCAAGGCCGAACTGGTCGACGCCCTGCCGGTGGACGGCGTCGCGGTCCTCAACGGCGACGACCCGCTCGTCCGGGCGATGGCGCCCCGGAGCCGGGGCCGGGTGCTCTTCTTCGGCCTGGGACCCGACAACGACCTGCGGGTGACCGATCTGGTCGACCGGGGGCTCGGTGGCCACGCCTTCGCGCTCCGGATCGGCGACGAGTCGTGGCCGGTCGAGACGGCGATGGTCGGCTCCCATGCCCCGATGGTGGCGCTCGCCGGCCTGGCCGTCGGCCACGCCCTCGGGATGACCCCGGACGAGATGATCCCGGCCCTGGCCGACCGCGCCATCCAGGTCCGGGTCCGGTTCCTCCCCGGCCCCGGCGGCAGCCGCCTGATCGACGACACCTACAACGCCAGCACCCCGTCTGTCCTCTCGGCCCTCGGCGTCCTCGCCGCCGCCGGGACCGGGGCCGGGGCAGGGCGAAGCGTGGCCGTCCTCGGCGACATGCGCGAGCTGGGCGAGCGCTCCGAGGGGGAGCACCGGACGGTCGGCCGGCGGGCTGCCGCGGTCGCCGACCTGGTCGTCACCTTCGGCGACGAGGCCCGCGTCCTCGCCGACGAGGCGGCCCGCGGCGTCGACGGACGGCGGCCCGCCGTTGCATCATTCGGCCCGGACGAACGGGACGGCCTGGTCGCCTTCCTGCGGCGGGAGCTGGGCGCGGGGGACGTGGTCCTCCTGAAAGGGTCGCGCGGGCTGCGCATGGAAGACGTCGTCGCCGCGCTCGCGGAACCCGCGCCGGACCACGCCCCCGGCGCGGCCGGATCGTCGGGCGCATGATCGAGCGGCCCCACCCGTTCGCCTCCGCCGAGACCCCGGTCGTCGCGCTCGCCAGCGTGATGCCGAGCGACCCCAACCAGAACATGGCCGTCTCGCTGGCGCTGGCCGGGCTCGCCTTCGTCGTCACCCTCATCATCGGTCGCCCGATCGTCACCTACCTTCGGATGCAGAAGGTCGGCAAGGCGGTCCGCTCCGACGGTCCCCAGACCCACCTCGTCAAGACCGGCACCCCGACCATGGGCGGCATCATGGTCGCCGCGACCGTGATCGTGATCACCCTCATCTTCAACACCGCCGGCCGCCTCTCGATGCTGCTGCCGGCCGGCGTCCTCCTCGCCTGCGCCACCCTCGGCGCCCTGGACGACCGGCTGAGCCTGCTCGGCCGCGGCGCCACGGGGGGGATGAGCGCCCGTGGCAAGATGGTCTGGCTGGTCGCCGTCGGCATCGTCGCCGCGGTCATCCTCCATCTCCCATTCCCCTACGGGCTGGGGTTGCAGCACATCTACGTGCCGTTCGTCGGCCGCTTCGAGCTCGGGCTGCTCTACGTCCCGGTCGCCGCCTTCGCCATCGTCGCCACCGCCAACGCCGTCAACTTCACCGACGGCCTGGACACCCTCGCCGGCGGCACGGCGGCGATCGCCTTCGTCGCCTACGCGATCATCGCCTACCGCCAGGGGCAGCTCGGCGTCGTCACCTTCTGCTTCACGATGGTCGGCGCCCTGATGGGCTTCCTGTGGTTCAATGCCCACCCGGCCCAGGTCTTCATGGGCGACACCGGCTCCCTGGCGATCGGCGCCGCGCTGGGGACCGCCGCCTTCATGACCGGGCAATGGCTGCTGCTGCCGGTCGTCGGCGCCGTCTTCCTGGCCGAGACGATCTCCGTCATCCTCCAGGTCGGCTGGTTCAAGTGGACCCGGCGGCGCTTCGGCGAGGGGCGCCGCCTCTTCCGGATGACCCCGCTCCACCACCACTTCGAGATGCTCGGCTGGTCGGAGACGCAGGTCACGATGCGCTTCTGGATGCTGGCGATGATGTCGGGCATCGCCGGCGTCGCGATGGCGCTCTTGCAGTTGTAGGAGATGGGGGATAGGGCGGAGGGGATAGGAGAACGAGGCGCCGTTCGACCAATCTCCTATCGCCTATCCCCTCCACCCTATCCACTCGGAGGAACCGAGGTGCGGGGCAAGCGGGTGACCGTCATGGGGCTGGGCAGCCGGGGCGGCGGTCTCGGGGTGGCGCGGTGGCTGGTCGCCGAGGGGGCGGTCGTCACGGTGACCGACGCGAAGGGGGCCGAGGCGCTGGCGGGGCCGCTGGCCGAGCTGACCGGGTTGCCGATCCGGTTCGTCCTCGGCGGCCACGACGAGCGGGACTTCACCCCGGCCGGCGCCGACCTCGTCGTCCGCAACCCGGCGGTCCGCCGCGACGCGCCCCTGCTGCGGCTGGCGCGGGAGACGGACGTCCCGGTCGAGATGGAGATCTCCCTCTTCCTGGCCGCCTGCCCGGCGCCCGTCATCGGCATCACCGGCACCAAGGGCAAAACGACGGTCTCGACGCTCTGCGCCGAGATGCTGCGGCGCTGGCGGCCGGAGACGGTCCTGGCCGGCAACATGGGCGTCTCGGCCCTGGCGGCGCTGCCCGCGGTCCGGCCGGAGACGCCGGTCGTGCTGGAGATCTCCTCGTGGCAGCTCGAAGCCACGATCGAGCACGGCCGCTCGCCCCGGATCGCCGTCCTGACCAACATCGCCGAAGATCATCTGAACACCTACCGGGATTTCGCGGACTACGCCGAGACCAAGCGCGGGATCACCGCCGGTCAGGGTCCGGCCGATTGGCTCGTCGTCAACCGGGACGACCCCGAGGCGTGGCGGGCGGCGGCCGAAACGCCCGCCCACGTCGTCCCGTTCGGCCTGGGCGACCGCGGTGGCGACGGCGCCTGGCTCGCCGGCGACCGCCTCGTCTGGCGACTCGGCGGCGAGGCGTGGGATCTCCCCCGCCCGGCCAACCCCGCCCTGCGCGGCGACCACGGCGCGGTCAACGGGCTGGCCGCACTCGCCGCCGCTCGGCTCCGCGGGGCACCGCCGGACGCGATCGCCGCGGCGCTGGACGGCTTCGCCGGGGTGAAGGACCGGATGGAGCCGGTCGCCACCGTCGACGGCGTGGCCTACGTCAACGACACGACCGCGACGGCCCCCGTCGCGGCGGCGGCGGCGCTCGCCGCCCTCGCCGGGGAGACCGTCCGCCTGCTCGCCGGCGGCGCCGACAAGGGGCTCGACCCGGAGCCGCTCGTGGCCGCCGTCGCCGCCCACCGGCCGACCCCGACCGTCTACCTCTTCGACGGCACCGCCACGCCGCGCCTGGCCGCCCACCTCCTAGCGTCGGGCATCGAGCCACGCGGGCCGTTCACCTCGATGGCCGAGGCGGTCGAAGCGGCACGGGCCGACGCCGCGTCGGGCGAGACGGTCCTGCTCTCGCCCGGCTGCGCCTCCTTCGGCCTCTTCGCCGAC
Organism: uncultured Thermomicrobiales bacterium; assembly: GCA_902806345.1. GTDB lineage: Bacteria > Chloroflexota > Chloroflexia > Thermomicrobiales > UBA6265 > CADCWF01. Next base: position 4,879 of record CADCWF010000255.1, on the reverse strand, counting down.
GAGTTCGACCGGGGCGCGCAGTTCCGCCGCCATGTCCTGGGGCTGACCGCCGGCGTCGGGGCGCCGGCATGAGCGTCCCCGGTCGGGGTGCCCAACGGTTACGGTATCCGACCGGAAAATCCCGATGGCCGGCGGCGAGCCGTCACCCCCATCCCTCCCACCATTGCGAGGAAGAGGGTCCCCAAGCTGGGCTCCGCCGGAGCGGCTGGACGAAGCGATCGAGCCCATTCCGCCTACGGGGAGTGCATCACGGCAATGGCACCAGCGACCCCGACCGGAGGATTCCGGGCGTGATGTCCCAGCGCGAGTTGCAGGCATGAGCGACTTGGATCGGGGTCCTGCCCTGGGGCAGTCGACCGAGCCCGGCGTCGTCCTGCCGGGGCTCCCCGCCCGCGTCCACTTCGTCGGCATCGGCGGTATCGGGATGAGCGGCCTCGCCCGCATCCTCCGCGCCTGGGGCTACGAGGTGAGCGGCTCCGACGCGACCGCCTCGCCGCTGACCGACGAACTGGCGGCCGAGGGGATCGGCGTCGCCATCGGCCACACCGCCACCGCCGAGGCCGCCGCCGCCGACCTCGTCGTGATGACGGCGGCGGTCCGCGACGGCAACCCGGAGGTGACCGCCGCCCGCGAGGCCGGCCGACCGGTCGTCAAGCGGGCCGCCCTGCTCGGCGCCCTGGCCGACGCCCGGCGCGGTATCGCCGTCGCCGGCAGCCACGGCAAGTCGACCACCTCCGGCATGATCACCACCGCACTGCTGGCGCTTGGGGAGCGGCCCTCCTACGCCGTCGGCGCCACCCTCTCGGCGACGGGGACCAACGCCGCGCCGGGGACGGGCCCCGACTTCGTCGTCGAGGCCGACGAGTACGACTGGTCCTTCCTCCAGCTCCACCCAACCGTCGCCGTTATCACCAACGTCGACTACGACCACCCCGACCTCTTTCCCGACTCCGAGACGTACGACGCCGCGTTTGCCCGATTCGTCGCCGGGATCCGCCGCGACGGCGCCCTCGTCCTCGCAGCCGACGACCCTGGCTGCCGCCGGCTGCTGGCCCGAAGCGACTGGTCGCCGCCCTCCCGCGTGGTGACGTTCGGCGAAGAGGTGGGCGCCGACTGGCGCCTCACCCGCGCCGCAGACGCCTGGGAGGTGACCGGTCCGGCCGGGCGGATCGTCCCGCTGCGACCGCGGCAGCCAGGACGCCACAACGCCCGCAACGCGACGGCCGCGTTGGTCGTCCTCGCCTGCCTCGGCATCGAGCCGGAGCGCGCCGCCGTGGCGTTGGAAACCTTCGCCGGGGTTGGCCGCCGCTTCGAGCGGAAGGGCGAGGCGGCCGGCGTCGAGGTGGTCGACGAGTACGCCCACCACCCGACCGAGATCGCCGCCTCGCTGGCGGCGGCGCGGGAGCGGTTCCCCGGCCGCCGCCTCTGGGCGCTCTTCCAGCCCCACACCTTCTCCCGCCTCAAGGCGCTGCTGCCCGCCTTCGCCGCCGCCTTCGCCGACGCCGACGAGGTCGTCGTCCTCGACGTCTACGCCGCCCGCGAAACCGACGACCTCGGTGTCTCGGCCGCCGACCTCTGCAGCCTGGTACCGAACGCCCGCGCCGCGGCCGACCCGGAGGTGGCGGCCGAGTTGGTCGCGGGGTTGGCCGCGCCGGGCGACGTGGTGATGACCCTCGGCGCCGGCAGCGTGACGGAGACGGGACCGATCCTGCTGGAGCTGCTGGAGGCGAGCCCTCACCCCCCAACCCCCTCTAGCGATGCGCGGGAGAGAGGGAAGAATCCGAGCGGAAGAAGCGGCCCCGCGCTGGCGGCCTCCGCTCCCCAGCTGCAGCCCGAAGGGCGTCCGCCACGTCCAGCTACACATCGTGCTCCTCTCTCCCGCGCATCGGGAGAGGGGCCAGGGGTGAGGGCTCGCTCCGCAGAGCCCATCCCCGGCCACCCCACCTTGAAGCTCCTCCGCGACTCGCCGATGCGCCTCCACACCACCTGGCGCGTCGGCGGCCCGGCCGACCTCCTCGTCCGCGCCGCGACGCCGGACGCCCTCCGCGCCGCCGTCCGCTGGGGCGTGGCCGAGGGGCTGCCGGTGACGGTGCTCGGCGGCGGCAGCAACCTGCTCGTCGGTGACGGCGGCATCCGCGGCCTGGTTGTCCTGGCACGGACGCCGGGCGAGCGGGCCGACGGGCTGGTGGCGGTCGAGGATCTGGCCGAGTCGGTCCGCCTGACGGTCGGGGCGCAAGCGCCCCTGTCGTGGACGGGGCGCTACGCCGCCGAGCGCGGCTGGTCCGGCCTGGACTGGGGCGTCGGCCTGCCGGGAACCGTCGGCGGCGCGACGGTCAACAACGCCGGCGCCCACGGCGTCGAGCAGAAGGATCATCTGGAGGGCGTCGCCCTCCTCGATCTGGAGACCGGCGAGGAAGAGGAGCACCCGGCTGCCTGGCTGGAGCCGGCCTACCGCCACACCCGGGTCAAGGCCGCGCCGCGGCCCCGTCGCTGGGTTGTCCTCGCCGTCACGATGCGGCTGCCGAAGGGCGACGCGGCCGAGCTGGTCCGCCTGGCCGAGGAGCACGCCGCGTTCCGCAAGCGGACCCAGCCGGGCGGCGCCACCGGCGGCTCGACCTTCGCCAACCCGCCGGGCGACCACGCCGGCCGCCTGCTGGAAGAAGCCGGGCTAAAGGGGCATCGCGTCGGCGGCGCCGCCTTCAGCCCGAAGCACGCCAACTGGATCGTCAACGACGGGACCGCGATCGCCGCCGACATCCGAACCCTGATCGCGACCGCGAAGGAGCAGGTCGCGGCCCGGTTCGGGATCGAGTTGCGCCAGGAAGTCGAAGAGATCGGCGAGCCGTAGACTCGCCGCGAGCGGAGGTTGCCTCGTCGCTGCGGATGCCGCGACGGGCCGGGCTCGGCCCGAAGGTCGGGCTTCGTCGCTCCAACCCGACGACTTTGGCCCGGAATCTCGGACCGCCCGTGTCCGGGTCGATCGACCGCACGACATCCGGATGGCGGCGAGCGCCGAGACGAGCGAGAGGGGGAGCAGCAGATGGGCGGGGGGAACCGGCGGCGCGACGGCAGGGTTCGGGTGGCCGTGGTCTTCGGCGGGCAATCGGGCGAGCACGACGTGGCGCTGCGCTCGGCGCAGACGGTGATGGGCGGGCTCGACCCGGCGCGCTACGAGGTCGTCCCGATCGGCATCTCTCGCGAGGGGCGGTGGCTGACGGGGGGCGACCCGTTCGGCCAGCTCTCGGCCGCCTCGCCCCTCTTCGCGCTCGGCGCCGGCGAGGCGACGGCGGGGGCCGACCCGGAGCGGTTCACCGCCCCGGTCTCGACCGCGCCTGGCGCCCTGCCTGCCGGGCTGTCGGCCGAGTTCGACGTCGTCTTCCCCGTGCTCCACGGTCCGATGGGCGAGGACGGCACGATCCAGGGGTTGCTGGAACTGGCCGGGCTGCCCTACGTCGGCTCCGGCGTCCTCGGCTCCGCGGTCGGCATGGACAAGGCGATGGCGAAGACGGTGCTGGAGGCCGCCGGCCTGCCGCAGGCGCCGTGGCGGCTGGTGCTCCGCAAGGAGTGGGAGCGCGACCCGGGGATGGTCACCGAGTCGATCGCCGACGCGCTCGGCTTCCCCTGCTTCGTCAAGCCGGCCAACATGGGCTCCAGCGTCGGCGTCTACAAGGCGCACGACGCCGCCGAGTTCGCCCGGGCGATGGCGGCGGCCGGCCGCCACGACCGCCGCCTCGTCGTCGAGGCCGGGGTCGACGCCCGCGAGCTGGAGGTTGCCGTCCTCGGCAACGACGAGCCGGTCGCCTCGGTCGCCGGCGAGGTCGTCCCCTGCAACGAGTTCTACGACTACGCCGCCAAGTACATCGACGAGGGGTCGGAGCTGATCGTGCCGGCCAAGCTCGACCGGGAAACGATGGGCTACGTGCAAGAGCTGGCCGTGGCCGCCTTCCGCGCCCTCGACCTCGCCGGGATGGCGCGGATCGATTTTTTCCTGGATCGTCAGACCGATCAGGTGCTCATCAACGAGGTCAACACCATCCCCGGCTTCACCGCGATCAGCATGTTCCCCCTCCTCTGGGAAGCGAGCGGGGTTCCTCTGCCGGAACTGGTCGACCGCCTCGTGGCGCTGGCGCTGGAGCGCCACGGCGACAAGCGGCGGGCTTGATCGGGGATGTCCGGACATCCGCACGGGCGTTCGTACAGGACGGACGGGGGAGAGCGGCTGCTATACTGCGGCCCGGGCAACCACAGCGGCGTGGCGGGGCCTCGTGGGTGATGGTTCACCCGAACTCGTATCAGCATGAACGCGATGGCTGCCCCGTGGTCCTGGGGAGGATGGGGCGTCGCCTCGAACACGGGCGCTGGGGGTGAGAGGGACCCCCCGGCGCTATGGCGAATCGGATCGCGGGCCGGCGTTGGTCGCCGGATGCGGGCCGTTCCGCCTCGCCGGCTCGCCCCTCGCGCATCGGACACCGGCTGGCCCATCCGTCGCCGGGGGAAATGGGGAAGAGCGATGCAAGCCCAGGCGCAGGGTCCGCTCCGCGGCCAGCGACGCCCGACGCAACCCGGTCCCGTCGAACGGACACCCGCGTACGGCCACGTCGAGGCCGAGCGCGACCTGGCGCCAGGTTACGAAGACCGGGACCGGCAACCGGTCCCGCGGCGGGAGGTAACCGTCGCCCGCGACACGCCGGTCCAGCGCGAGCCGGCCTCCCGCCGCGACGACGCCGGACTGCCCTTCCCCGACACCTTCGCCCGGATGAAGGTGATCGGCGTCGGCGGCGGCGGCGGCAACGCGATCAACCGGATGATCGCCGCCGGTCTCGACGGCATCGAATTCATCTCCGTCAACACCGACGCCCAGGCGCTGCTGACCAGCGAG
>CADCWF010000254.1 GCA_902806345.1 uncultured Thermomicrobiales bacterium | reverse complement strand
CTTGATCGACGTCGTGGCGCCGGACCAGCCGGTGCAAAGCGCCGGCGAGTTGGCGGCGGCCGCCCGGCGTCAGTACGAGGCGGACCTGGCCTGGCTGGCCGGCCACGATCGGGTCGCCAATCCCCCGGAGGCGTCGAACCCGGACAGCACGAAGACCTGGCAGGTCGCCGCGGGCGGCGGCAGCCCGGACAACCCGCGCCTGTCCGTCAACGAGTTCTCGCTCGCGCCGAAGGTCGTCCACGCCGGCGACACCGTGACCTGGACGAACCGGAGCCCGGGCGCCGTGGCCCACACCGTCAGCGGCTTCGCCCCCACCGCCGACGCGATCCCCCAGGATCTGAGCCCGTACCAGCCGGCCTGCACGACCAGCACCGGCGAGCTGCAGCTGCCGCCCGCCGGCAGCTTCCCCCCCGACGTCTGGAACACCTGCCCCGGCGCGGAGGCGAACAACCTCACCGCGTCCAGCCAGCCCTCGGCGCCGTCGGGCGACCCGTACGTCGATGGCGAGCGAACATCGGGCATCCTGCTCCCCCAGGAGTACCTGGACAGCCCGGTCGGCGCCGGGCTCCCCTTCGCCAGCAGCTACAGCGTCACCTTCCCCAACACCGGGACCTACGCCTACGAATGCGCCATCCATCCCGGCATGGGGGGGACCGTGGTCGTCGTCCCGCCACCGATGGCGGAATGACGGGGCTGGTGGTGGCGCCCCCGCCGCCGATGCCGCGCGCCGGAGTTCCGAGAGGGATCCAACGCCGTGCCCGCCCGAGCGCGGGCGACGCCAGAAGGGAACATCCGATGGACCACAAGCCCCAGCCGCTCGTCGCGAACACACCAGGCCGAACCGGACGCAGCCCCCACCCCCGGTCGCCGATCGGCCGCCGGGGCCTCCTCAAGCTGACGGCCGGCGCCGGGGTCGCCGCCGTCGGCGTGGCGGGCCGGGGCCTGGTCCTGCCCTGGGTCCACACCGGCCGCGCCGCGCAGGGCGAGGGGCTGGTCGAGCCCGAGGTCCGCGCCAGCCGCGACGGCCTGCTCGACACCACCCTCACGGCGAGCGTGATGGAGGTGCCGGTGGCGGGGGGGACGGCGATCATGCGGGCCTACGAGGGCTCCGTCCCCGGCCCGACGCTGCGCATCCGCCCCGGCGACCTCCTCCGGATCAACCTGGTCAACAACCTGGAGGCGCTGCCGGCGGGGCTGCCGGCGGACAACCCGTTCCTGTGCTCCCCGCTGGCCGGACCCGGCCACGCCGCCGGTACCGAGCACGCGACCACCTGCGACACGAACCTCCACACCCACGGGTTCCACGTCTCGCCCGAGGGCAACTCCGACAACCCCTTCCTCCGCGTCGCGGCCGGCGAGAGCCTCCAGTACGAGTTCCAGCTCCCGCCCGACCACCCGTCCGGCGTCTACCACTACCACCCGCACCTGCACCGCGCCGCGCACAACCAGGTGTTCGCCGGCATGGTGGGCGGGATCGTCATCGAGGGGGACCTCGACCGCCTGCCCGGCATCGACGGGGTGCCCGAGCGGATGCTCATCCTGCAGGCGACGCAGCTGACGCCCGACGGCGGCAGCGTCATCGACCAGGGGGCCGCCGCGCAGTCGACGTACCTGCGGCTGGTCAACGGCCAGCTGAACCCGACCATGGCGATCCGGCCGGGCGAGACCCAGCGCTGGCGCGTCCAGAACCTCACCGCGTCGACGACCTTCCGGCTGCGCCTGGACGGCCACCAGCTCCACCAGATCGCCAAGGACGGCAACACGCTGACCGAGACCCGGACCCGCGACGAGATCGTCCTCATGCCGGGCGAGCGGACGGAGGTGCTGGTCCAGGGCGGCCCGGCCGGCACCTACGCGCTGCGGACGCTCCCCTTCTCCACGGGCTTCACGACGCAGGTCGCCGCGACCCTGGCGACGCTGGTGTCGGCGGGCGCCGCCGTGACGCCGCAGCCGCTGCCGACGACGCTGCTGCCGCTGCCGCTGGGGGACCTCTCGACCGCCGAGGTCGACGAGCGCCGCCGGATCACCTTCCAGATGAAGCCGCCGATCGCCCCGCCGACCGGTCTACGGGGCCCCGCCGCCCTGATCGACAGCCGCTTCTTCGACGCCGAGCGCGACGACCAGGTCGTCCGCCTCGGCGCGACCGAGGAGTGGGTGATCCGCAACGCCTCCACCCAGTGGCACCCGTTCCACATCCACGTCAACGACTACCAGGTCGTCGCGGTGAATGGGCAGCCGGTCCCCGTGCGCTCCGCCGAGGACACGACGCCGGTGCCGCCGTTCGGCGAGATCACGATCCGGACCCGGTTCCGCGACTTCCCGGGCCGCTGGGTCTACCACTGCCACATCCTGCTGCACGAGGACCACGGCATGATGGGCACGGTCAAGGCCCTTGCCTGACGACCACCCGCGGGCGGACGACGGGACGGCCGGGTAGACGGGCGCGTGCAACGCCTCGGAGAACGACCGGAGCCGGGGCAGATCCCGCCCCGGCTCCAACCCTCGTCCGTTTCTCAGAGTCCGATCGAATCCTGCCGGGCCACGACCCCGCCGTCGGAGGCGAGGCGGTCCGCCTGGGGCGTCCGGTAGCCGAGCGCGCTGGGGGTGCGCACCCGATTGTCGTCGCGCCGCCGGTCCTCGACCGTGGCCCGGGCGTCGGCGAGGCCGACGAACCAATGGCGGTCCAGGCACTCGTCGCGGAGCCGCCCGTGGAAGCGCGCGACGAAGGCGTTCTGGACGGGCTCGCCCGGCTCGCGACGGTGGCCGAGCCGGGCGCGAGCCGAGCGGATGCGGGGCCGCTCCGGCCGCCTCGTCCCGCGCTTCCGCGGCTGAACCGGCCGTGACCAACCGCGTCTCGCAACCCCTCGTTTGTGGGACTTCGGGGCGCCGTCGCGGTCAGCCCCGGGGGACCGGGCCGGGCTACGGCGTCGGGGTGGCGTTCGGCCCGCCCAGCACGGCCGCCCCCGCTTCGGCCACCGCCTGGTCCTCCTCGACCGACCCGCCGGAGACCCCGATCGCCCCGATCACCGCCCCGTCGGCGCCGAACAGCGGGATCCCGCCCGGGAAGGTCACCAGCCCCCCGTTGGTGACTTCGAGGCCGTACAGCGGCTGCCCGGGCTGCACGAGCGGGCCGAGGGCGCCGCTCGGCGCCTGCACCAGGACCGCGGTGCGCGCCTTCGCGATCGCGACGTCGACGCTGACCAGCGGCGCCCCGTCCATCCGGACGAACGCCTTGAGGTTGGCGCCGGTGTCGACGACGGCGACCACCATCTCCAGGTCGCGCGCCTGGGCCGCGGCGACGGCGGCCGCGAGCGCGGCCTGCGCCTGGGCGAGGCCGACCTCCTGGATCGTGACGGGCGCCGGGTCCTGCCGAGCGATCGTCCGCGGTGCGGGAACGGCGCCGAGCACCGTGCCGGAAACAATCGCCAGCACGAGCGCGAAGAGTCCGAGGCGTCGCATGGGGTCTCCTCCTCACGAGCGATGACTGCTATCGGCCGACAACCGCGCCGGTCGCCTCGGGGCGGCCGGGATCCCCGCCCCTCGAGGCGGTCAGCCTACACCCCGGCGCCGCGGCGTCAAGCCCGTCCGGACGGCGTTGCTGGCCGTGCGGCGGTAAGGGGTTTTGCCGCGTCTCGAAACACCTCGTTTTCGAGACG
>CADCWF010000253.1 GCA_902806345.1 uncultured Thermomicrobiales bacterium | reverse complement strand
GGCGATCCGAGCCCCCAGGAAGCGTTCCCCGTCCACGTCGACAATCACGCGCACCGGCCTCCCCTTTGGTTCGGACCGGAAGGACGCGAGCCCGCCCTCCACCCTCAACCTCAGCCGCGCTTCCTCGACCACCGCCCCCGGCCAGCCGACCCCCACAGCGCAGGCGACCGGGTCGTAGTGGAAATTCAGGAGGTCGTCCGGCAGGGCGACGTGGTCTCGACCGAGTACGGACGTCCCGTACTCCTCGGCGTGCGCCTCGCTCTGGTTTGCCAACCTGGCACCGAGCGCCCCGGAGGAGCGCAGGCGCGGCAGGTCGGCGTCGCGGAGGTGGGCCGTCAGCGTCGCCGGTAGCGTCACCAACGTCAGCTCGCCGGCGGCGCCAAAGACAATCTCGGCCGCCTGCGTGTCCCACTGGGCGTTGAAGTCCATCTCCGGTCCCCAGGGAGGCAGCCCCGACGCCGGCGGCCGCACCCAGCCGCCCATCGCCTCCACCCGCGCCCGCCCCAGCGCCCCAAGCCGGGCCGCCTCCAGAAGCGCAAGGTTGGTCAGAGGACCGATGGCGACGACGGTTGCGCCGGCCTTGATGCCGTCTGCCAGCAGGTCGAGCGCGGCGCCGGGAGGCGACGGGCGCGGCGGCAGGTTGCGCGGCCAGTGGCGCTCGTCGTCGACGACCGGGTCGGCCCGGAGTCCCGTCGTCAACGACAGGGGAGCGCCGGCGGCGAAGGGGATCCAGTCACGGCCGACCAAACCCGGAACGTGGGCGACGGAGGCGGCCCGCAGCCCGTCGACGTCCAGCACGGTGGTGACCCCGACCAGCTCGACGCCGGGCCAACCGAGGAGCATCGCCAGGGCGCAGGCGTCGTCGGGGTCACCGCCGAAGTCGGTGTCGAGATGGAGTTTCACGGTCCGGTCCGCCTCCGCGATCGGCAAGTTGCCGACCGCGCTCGATCGACCGCGGCAGAGCGGAGATCGCACGCCGGTTGCCGAGGCAGCGGCCCGTCGATCCGTCGCGCCCCGATTCTCGGGGTCCGCGACGGGCAGGTTGGACGCTGAACCGCCCGGCCCCCGCTCTGGAGCCGGGCGGGCCGTGTGACGCCAAATGTAAACGCCAGGTTGGATGGACTCCGGCTGATCGCTCCGGGGATGGCGGCCGCTCGCAACCCTCCGTGGATCAGGAGGGTTGCGAGCGGCCGGGATGAGGGCTGCGTCCCCGATGCCCCGGACTCCGAATTACGCCGTCCTGGAAAGCTTCCAGAAGTCGTACGTACCGATGTTGATCGGGTTGAAGGCGAAGCCTTCGATTCCCTGCTGGAGCACCGTCGTCCACTTGGGCTGGGCGTAGTAGATCGCTGGCGGGTCGGGCTCGGTGATGATTGCCTGGGCCCGCCCCAGGATCTCCTCGTAGGATTCCAGGGTTGAGGCGTCCTGCGACTCGTCCAGGAGCGCCTCGTACTCCTCGTTGCAGTAGAACCCGGAGTTGGCGCCCTTCGAGCCCCACGAATCGCACGAGGTCGTCGGGTAGAGGCCGTTCCAGGCGTCGTTGTAGTCCGGCCACCAGCTCTGGGACATGAAGTTCGGCCGCTCCTCGACCGGGGCATCGCCGTAGATGAGGCCGACGTAGGTCGTCTGGTCGAGCTGCTCGATGGTGAGGGGGATGCCGATCTCCGCCAGGTTTGCCTGGAACAGCTCGAGGAAGGCGAGGTCCGAACCGCCGGTGGTGGCGGCGGTCAACTCCGTCCCTTCGGCCACCCCGGCCTCGGCCAGCAGCTCCCGCGCCCGGTCGAGGTCCGTCTGGAAGTAGAAGCCGTCTTCCTGGAAACCCAGCACCGACGGCGCGACGGGGCTGTTCGCCTGTGTGGCGTACCCCCGGTAGAGCCCCTCCAGAACCTCCTGGTAGGGGTAGGCGTAGCACATCGCCCGCCGCGCCGCGGGCGACGCCAGCGGCCCTGCCACGCTCATGATCAGGTAGGCCACCTCGGTGCTGTCGCTGGTGACGACGTTGAGCGTCGGCACCTGCTTGAGCTCGTCGATCCACTCGAAGTCGACGCTGAAGCGGTCGATCACGTCGACGTCGCCGGCCTCCACGAGCTGGCGCATCGTCACCGCTTCCTCGACGACGCGGACGATGATCCGCTCGAAGTGGTTGCCTTCCCAGCCGCGCCAGTAGTTCTCGTTGCGCTCCAGGACGACCTCCTCCGGGTCGAACGAAACCAGGCGCCAGGCCCCGCTGCCGGTCCCCTCGGCGTTCAGCTGCAGCCAGGTGTTGCCGAAGTCGCCCTCTTCCTCGTGCGCCATGACGGCCGCGGCGTTGACGATCTGCGGCCCGTAGGTCGCCGCCAGGGCGCTCAGGAAGAGCGGCTGCGGCTGCCCGAGATCGAAGACGATCGTCGCCGGGTCGGGCGTGCTCATCCGGTCCGGCTCGGGGACGAAGCGCGATATGACGTTGACCGCCCCGCGGCCCATCTCCAGCAGCCGCGTGAACGACGCTTTGACCGCCATGCTGTCGCACGGCGAGCCGTCCTGGAAGGTCAGGTCGGGCCGGATCTTGAACGTCCAGACGCTCTGGTCCTCGTTCGCCTCCCAGCTCTCGGCGACCAGCCCTTCGAACTCGTCGGTCGCGCTGCCGACCAGCCCGACGAGCCCCTCGTAGATCGAGCGGATGACGAGCGTCGAGCGGAAGTCGTACTGCGAGTGCGGGTCGAGGTCGGACGGCGAGCCGTCCAGCCCGACGATCAGCGTCGAGCCGTTGCCCTCCTGCCGCACGACCGCCGCCCGCACCCGCGCCGGGTCGACGCCGCCGCCCAGGGTTGCGCTCAACCCGGCGGCCGCGGCACCCCCGACGACCGCGCGGCGGCTGAGTAGGGGGTGGCGGGAGTCCGGTCCGGTCCGGTCATCGTTGACGTTCGGCACGTCGATTCCTCCGATGGTGTTGGCCAGGCGGCCACGAATCGTGTTGCACGCCGGGCGGAGAAGACCTGGGGCGATGCCTCCGGTCGAACGCCGACGGGCCGGACGTGTCTGTCCGGCGCGGATCATCGCACGTCGCCTGGACGGATGGAAGCAGCGGCCTCGGTAACTGCCGCATTGGCCGGGTTTGGTCTCTCTTCCGGTCGCGCCCCGCGGGGTCCACCCCGCACCACCGTAATCGGGCCAGAGTCGCTCGGTCGCGGCGGCGACCGCCGGGCTCGTCGCACGCGACGCCGCCGACGGCCGGCGCGGATCATTCGGTATGCTGCCCGGTACGAATCGACCGCGCGGGACACGCTCTCGCGCGGTGGCCACTGGCCGCCTCAAGGCAAGCGACGGGAGAACCATCAGGTGAGCACCACGACGACACGAACCGCCACCCTGGCGGAGGTTACCTGTGGTGGCCCCCCCAGGAATCGGGGCGAGCAGCACGGCGAGGCGCTGCGCGCCGTGATCGCCGAGGGGCTCGGCCGGTGGGCGGCATCGATCGCGACCACCCATCGGGTCGACCCTGACGCCTACATCGCGGGCTTCGTCCAGGGCACCGATTACCTGCCCGCGATCCGGCGCTGGACCCCGGACCTGCTGGACGAGGTCGAGGGCATCGCCCGCGGTGCCGGGCAACCGTGGGCGTGGATCTACGCCTACAACCTGCTCGACGAGGAGTGGACGTGGGCCAGGCAGCGGCCGG
>CADCWF010000252.1 GCA_902806345.1 uncultured Thermomicrobiales bacterium | reverse complement strand
AAACATCCTCGATCGCGACCTTGCCGTGGTCTGGCCCCGACGTACGCCGCTCAAGGTGGTCCAGAAGCTGCGGGAGCGGGGGTTCAGGTTCGTCGAGGTGGAAGACGAGCGGGAGGCGCAGTCTTGCCTGCCGATGAACTTCGTGGCCTTGGCGCCCGGGAAGGTCCTGATGCCGGCCGGCGGGGAGCGGCTCCGTCGCTCCTACGAGGCTGCCGGCGTCGAGTGCCACGTCGTCGAGATCGGCGAGTTGATCAAGGGCGGCGGCGGCATCCACTGCATGACCGGTTTCCTGAAGCGGGACGACGCGTAGCGGATCCCGACGGGGCGGAGCCGCCTGGACCTTATGCTGCTCGAACTGGCGATCCGCGACTTTGCCATCATCGAGGCGACCCGCATCGAGTTTCAGGCGGGTTTCAATGCGCTGACCGGCGAGACCGGAGCGGGAAAGTCGATCCTGATCGACGCGCTCGGCGCCGTCCTCGGGGAGCGGGTCGGGCCCGATGTGGTCCGCACCGGAGCCCGCGTCGCGCGGATCGAGGCGACGTTCGATGTTGCTGCCTTGGCAGCACGGCCCGGTATTGGCGAGATCCTCGCCGAAGTGGGGGTCGAGCCCGAGGACGGGCTACTGATCTTTACCCGCGAAGTGGCCGCCAACGGCCGAAGCGCCGCCCGCCTCAACGGCCGCGCCGTGACCGCCTCGGCGTTGAACCGGATCGGCTCGCTACTGGTCGACATCCACGGTCAAAGCGACCATCTCTCGTTGCTCCGCTCGGCCGAACACCTGGAGGTGCTTGATCGGTTCGCGGGACTGGACGATGAGCGGCGCGATTTGGCGCGGCTCGTCGGGCAGTGGCGAGAGACGCGGGCGAGGATCGATGCCATCGAGGGCGATGTCCGAGGCCGGGCCCAGCGGGCGGATCTTCTCCGCTTCCAGACCGACGAGATCACGACCGCCGGACTGCGGATCGGCGAAGACGAGGAGCTCGTAGCCGAGCGTGCGGTGTTGGCGAACGCGGAGCGCCTCGCCGTCGATGCCGCCGCCGCCTATCGCCTCCTCGCCGGCGACGACGAAGTCGAGGCGGGGCTCGTGCCGGCCCTCCAGGCGCTTCGCGCAGCGGGCCAGCACATGGCCGACATCGCTGGGATCGACGAAGGGGTCCGTCCCCACGCCGACCGTCTGGCCGAGATCGGCTTCCTCCTGGAGGACGTGGCGGCCGAGGTTCGCGCCTACCGTGACGCGGTCGAGGCCGATCCGGCCAGGTTGGCAACCGTCGAGGAGCGGCTCGGCGAGTTGACGGCGCTGAAGCGGAAGTACGGACCGTCGATTGCCGAGGTCATCCGATTCGGGGAGGCGGCGGCGGCCGAACTCTCCGGGTACGAGGGAGCCGAGTCCAACGTCGAGAGCCTCCGAGAGCGGCACGCGACACTCGGTCGCGAGATCGGCGACCGGGCGAGATCGCTTTCTTCGGCTAGGACCCAAGCCGGCGAGCGATTAGCGCGGCAGGTAGAGCAGGCGATTGCCGACCTCAAGATGGGACGCTCCCGGTTTGCGGTGTCGCTGTCGCAAACAGAGGATCCCGACGGGGTCGAGTTCGACGACGGCTCCGGAGCGCCGCACCGGGTGCGGGTGGACCAGAGCGGGGTCGACGACGTGTCGTTCCTGCTGGCGCCCAACGCGGGCGAAGCTTTGAAGCCCCTCGCCCGTGTCGCTTCCGGCGGCGAGATGGCGCGGTTGATGCTGGCATTGAAGTCGATCCTGTCGGAGGCCGACGAGACGCCGACGCTGGTCTTCGACGAGGTCGATGTCGGGGTCGGTGGGCGATCCGGGCAGGTCGTCGGCGAGAAACTTTGGGGCCTGACGGATGACCACCAGGTGCTGGTCGTGACGCACCTGCCGCAGATCGCGGCGTTCGCCGAGACCCACTTCCGGATCGCCAAGGGCGAGCGGGACGGGCGGGTCGTCTCCGAGGTGACGCCGATCGAGCGGGCCGAGCGGATCGACGAACTGGCGGCGATGCTGGACGGCACACCAGTGACCGAAGCCGCCCGGCGGAACGCGAGGGAGATGCTGGAGCGGGTCACCGCGGCGAAGGAGGGGCAGTCGCCCGCGACCCGGTCGGGCCGGGGCTGATCGCTATACTTGGGCCAGCCCGGTCGCCGGCGCTCGTGCATCTCGGATTCGACAGTCGGTCCACGACCGCGGCGAGGGATGTCAGCCCATGGAGGGAACGATGTCGGTCAACATGAAAATGATCCAGCAGATGCAGAACCGGCTGGAGAAGATCCAACAGGAGCTGTCCGAGACCGTCATCGAGGGCACCGCTGGCGGCGGTGTGGTGCGAGCCCAGGTGACGGGTCAGCGCGAGTTCCACGGAATCAAGATCGACCCGGGAGCGGTCGACCCGGACGATGTCGAGATGCTCGAGGACTTGATTACCGCGGCGATCCAGGATGCGATGACCAAGGCGGCGGCCACCGCTGAGGAGAAGATGGGCGCGCTCACCGGCGGCATGAAGATTCCCGGTCTGATGTAGGCGAGGTCCCGACCTTGCCGGCGATGGGCGGGCCGCTTGAGCTGTTTCTCGGCGACGAGGTGCGGCTGCGCAAACCCCACCCGTGCGGCTCGCACGACTGGACGGTGGTCCGGCTGGGGGCCGATATCGGGCTGCGTTGCCAAGGCTGCGAGCACAAGGTGTTGCTACCCCGGAGAACGCTGGAGAAGCGTCTGAAGTCGTTCATCCGCCGCGGGGCTGAGGGCGTCGACGTCGCAGCCCCGGCGGTCGATGCGGAGCCTGCCCGGTGAGCAGCGATCCTGCCGTTCCAGCGGCTTCGGGCGAGGCGATCGGAGCGACCGCCGGCCCCCGCTCTTCGGTCGGGCGGGTGGACAAACCGGCGTCGTTCGCCGCCGTCCTCGGCAACGGTCCGTTTCTCAGGCTTTGGTTAGCCCAGGCGATTTCGCAGACCGCCAACAGCATGGTCGACTTCGCGCTGCTCCTCCGCGTCAGCGGCGTCGTCGACTACCACAACGTGCCCCAGGCGAACACGGCGATCAGCTTGGTCATCCTGGCGTTCTCGCTGCCCGGGGTCATTTTCGGGCCGTTTGCCGGCGCGGTGGCGGATCGGGTCGATCGCAAGCTGCTGATGGCCGTGGTCAACCTATTCCGGGCCGGAGCGGTCTTCCTCTTCCTCTTGATCCGGCCCGAATGGCACGTCCAGACGATCCTGGCCGCCTACTATGCGATCACGTTCCTCTTCGGGACGGCGGGCCAGTTCTTCGCTCCCGCCCAGGGAGCGATGATTCCAGAGCTGGTGCCGCGAGCCCACCTGGTGCCGGCCAATGCCCTGTTCAACCTGACGTTCACCGCGGCCCAACTGCTCGGCTTCACGGTGTTGGGTCCCGTCGCCGCGAAGATCCTGGGAGTCGACCTCCTATTCTTCGTAACCGCGGTGCTGTTCTTCGGTTGCGCCGTGTTGACGATGACGTTGCCGAAAGCGGCACCACGGCTTGCCCTCCCGGCCGTGGGAGAAGGGGGACCATTCCGCCGCCTTCTGGCCGATGTCCGGGAGGGCCTGATCTACATCCTCAACGACCCGCTGCTGATCCGCGCGATCGCCTACCTCACCATTGCCTCGACGTCGTTCATGCTCGTCGCCGCCCTTGGCCCGGCGTTCGTGACGCGGGTGATCGGCTTGTCGGAGGAGGATATCGGGCTGATCGTGGCGCCGGCTGGGGTCGGCGTCGTAGCCGGAGTGCTCCTCGTACCCCGCCTCGTCCGGCGGTTCCCCAGGGAGGCGATCATCGACTGGGCGCTCGCCGGGGCGGGCGGCGTGCTGTTGGTTTTGGCGTTGAGCCGCGTCCTGCTCGGGTTACTGATGGGCACGGTGCCGACCACGGTCGAGACGGTGTTTGCTGGGGGACTGGCCGCGATTCTCGGGGTCTGCAACGCCTGCGTCCTGGTGCCTGCCCAGACCATCCTCCAGGAGCGGTCACATGAGAACGTCCGGGCGCGGGTCTACGCCACCTTCTACACGATCACCAACACGGTCGCGTTCATCCCCATCTTCTTCGCGGCAGCGGCAGCCGACCTGTTTGGGGTGGTCCAGGTGCTCAGCGTCGTCGCGCTCCTCCTGGTCTTCGTCGGACTCCGCAGCATGGGCCAGCGGAGATCCGACGAGGCGGTTCGGTGGACGCGGATTCGGACCCGCCACCGACAGGGACCGGAGGCGTTTGACCCTCCCCGATAGGGTGACCCCCTGCTATCCATCGCCGAGCGGTTCCCGCACCTCATATCCGAGGATGGTGGCAAGGTCCAGTGCCAGGCGGACGTGGCGGAGGAGGACGGCGCGATGGCCGGGCGAGATGTCGTCGCGGGCCAGTAGCGCCGCGAGGCGGGCGACCTCGGGTTGGTCCAGCAGTTCGGCGGCTTCGTCGGTGAGGAACCCCGCCGCCCGCAGCAGGGCATGCTCTTCCGTCGGGGTCACCCCGAGCGCATCGGCAAGCCGGTCGACCACCTCCCGGCTGGGGCCGCGCTCGCCCTTCTCGAGGCGGGTCATGGTGCTCGGATCGATGCCGGCGCTACCCGCGAGAGCCTTCCGGTTCAGTCCGCGGGCCTCCCGCAGGCGCCTCAGTTCCTCGGCGAACACCGGCCCTGGGGCTCGCCCGGCGGTGGCGGTTCGACGCTCGGCCATCGGCTACCTCTCCCGCGAGCGTCGGGACGGGAAACGCAATCGAGGCCGGGCAAGTGCCCGGCCTCGAACGGTGAGCCGCGTAGGACTCGAACCTACAACCCGCTGATTAAGAGTCAGCTGCTCTGCCAATTGAGCTAGCGGCCCGTGCCGCCGGAGTATAGCAAGCCCTTCTCCGGACTGTCCAACGCCGCTCAGGCGTGGCCGCTAACCTCCGGGTGCATGGTGTGCCACGGCTCGGCCTGCTCGTAGGCGTGAGCCACCTTCAGCATCGTCGCCTCGTCGAACGGCTTGCCCAGCAACTGGAGACCGACCGGCAGGCCGTCGCTGAAGCCGCAGGGGATGGAGATCCCCGGGATGCCTGCCATGTTCGCCGGGATGGTGAACACGTCGGCGAGGTACATCTGGTAGGGGTCGGTTGTTCGGGCGCCGAGGTGGAAGGCGACCGTGGGCGAGGTCGGCGCGACGATCACGTCGACCGACTCCCAGGCGCGGTCGAAATCCTGCTTGATGAGCGTCCGCACCTTCTGAGCTTTAACGTAGTAGGCATCGTAGTAGCCGGAGCTGAGGGCGTAGGTGCCGAGCATGATCCGCCGCTTCACCTCCGGTCCGAACCCCTCGCCGCGCGTTCTCTGGTACGTCTCCAGCAAGGTCGGCGCCTCCACGACGGAGCCGTAGCGGACGCCGTAGAATCGCGCCAGGTTCGCGCTGGCTTCCGCCGGGGCTGTGATGTAGTAGGTCGCCAAGGCGTACTCGGTGTGAGGCAGGCTGACCTCGACCAACTCGGCCCCGAGCGACTCCAGCCTGCGGATCGCGGCCGCCACCGCCACCTCGACGCCGGGTTCCATCCCGTCGACGTTGTACTCGCGGGCGATGCCGATGCGGAGGCCTCGGAGGTCGCCATCGAGGGTAGCCGCGAAGTCGGGGACCGGTACAGGGACCGAGGTCGCGTCGTCCGGGTCCGGCCCAGCGATGGCGGTCAGGAGCATCGCCGCATCTTCGACCGTCCTCGCGAACGGGCCGATCTGGTCGAGGCTGCTGGCGAAGGCGATCAAACCGTAGCGGGAAACCCGCCCGTAGGTGGGCTTGACGCCGACCACTCCGCAGAAACCCGCTGGCTGCCGGATGGAACCGCCGGTGTCGGAACCGAGGGCGAGGGTGGCCAGACCGCCGGCAACCGCCGCCGCCGGGCCGCCGCTGCTTCCGCCCGGCACGCGCTCCCGCCGCCACGGGTTGCGGACCGGCTTGTAGGCGGAGTTCTCGTTCGAGGAGCCCATCGCGAACTCGTCGGTATTCGCCTTGCCGAGAACGACGGCGCCTGCATCGCGGAGGCGGGCGACGACCGTGGCGTCGTACGGCGAGCGAAAGCCGGCGAGGATGCGCGACCCGGCAGTCGTCGGTGCGTCGGTCGTGCAGAGGACATCCTTGAGGGCGACCGGGATGCCGGTCAGCGGAGCCGGACTGCCCGCCTTGATGCGGGCATCGGCGGCCTCGGCCTGGGAGCGGGCGGTCTCGCCCATGACGTGCAGGTAACAGCCGAGGTCCGCGTCGAGCGCCTCGATCCGAGCGAGGTGGGCCTCCGCAAGCTCGACGGCCGAAACTTGGCGCGAACCAAGGAGGCGGCGTGCAGCCGCCGCGGGCAGGAAGGCGAGTTCGGTCGAAGCGGACGGCACTACGCCTCCTCACCGTCGGCGCCACCGAGCACGGCGTGGACTTCGAAGAAGCCGTCGGTCTGCCGCGGTGCATTGGCGAGCACCGCGGCCCGCGGCAGGCTCGGCCGCTCCTCGTCGTCGCGCAGGACGTTTGTCAACGGGATTACCTGGGCGGTAGGGGGGATCGTAGCGGTATCGAGGCGGTCGAGCATGGCGATGTGATCGAGGATCGACGACAACTGCTCGCGGAGGGTCTCGACTTCGTCCGTCGTCAGGCCCAGCCGGGCGAGAGCCGCGACGTGCTCGACATCGGCACGGGAGAGCGTCATCTGCCACCTGGTCGCGCTGTTCGGCTTGCCACCTGTTTTTCAAGCGGGGGAGTCTAGCACAGGAGCCGTCTGCTACTACCCGCCCTGCGAGGGAAGCGGGACCGCCTAACGCGCGAGCACGCAGTCGACGGCCGCAACCGCCTCATCAGCGTCGTGACCGAGAAACACCCCTTCGATCCCGTTCCGCAACTCGGGGTGCTCGATGAAGATCCCGCCGCCGAACCCGATAGTCGGCACGTAGGGCTCTGGCCGGGTGGTGGCACAACGGGCCTTCAGTTCGGAGGTGGCCGAGGCGAGCTGTTCGGCGGCCTCGGGGGTCGTCGCCGAAAGCAGGACCAACGGTGGCCGTAACCGGCGGACCGTTTCGATCAGGTCGTCCAATGGGAGGTTCGGCCCGAGGTAAAGGATCTTGACCCCGCGTCGCGAGAGGAAGAGACAGGTGAGCAGAAGCCCGATTTCGTGCAACTCGCCTTCCAGGCAGGCGGCGACAACCGGTCCGCGCCCGGCCTCTGGTTGGGAGAGATTGAACAGCGCCCCCAGGCGACGGATGACGAACGCCGAGGCGAAGTGCTCGGCGCTGACTTCGACCTCACCACGCTCCCAGCGGCGGCCGATCTCGTAGAGAGCGGGTTGGAGGACGTGGAGGCAGACCTCCTCCAGCGGCAGCAGCGCAAGCGCCTCTTCGATCACCCGCGACGCCGCCAGAGCGTCATAGCCGACGAGGGCTTCGACCGCCTCTGCTGCGAACCGGGACATCCGCGGATCTGGATCGTCGTCCGGCGTCTGCTCGGACAAAGGCAAGGTAATGTCCGTCGCCGGCACATCGCCAGCTCGCTGGCGAAAGAGCCGGACCGCCTGGCTGATCGTGAGGCCAGCTTCTGTCTGATCGCGGAGCCAGGCGATCGTGGCAATGTCGCGATCGGAATACAGGCGATGGTTCCCAGCGGTCCGAGCGGGCATGGGAAGTCCGTACCGCCGCTCCCAGGCGCGGAAGGTATCCGCCGGTACGCCGGTCCGCTGGACCACCGCACGCGTGTTGTAGACTGGCGCCGACGGCAGCCGGCTGAACAACCCCACTTGGCTGGTCCCTCCGCGCCCACTATAGGCCGGTGTCGATTCGTACGTCTGTGAGATGCACAACCTTCCTGGTGGCCGGGTGAGAGCGAGCGCGACTTTCCGATCGAATCCAATTTCCAGTTGCCTCTCAACCAATGCAACCGGCAGCTGCCGGTCGAGCATCGTGGTTTCGTGGATTGGCCTCGCTCTGGTCCTGGCCGGATGCACCGACGACACCGCCGGATACCAGTTCGCGAACGATCCTCGGCCGACCCGAGCGGCGGCAACTCCGGCCGTGACCGCGACCCAGCCTGCGCCGCCGCCGACATCGCCGGCGGCGGCGCTTCGCCCGTTCTCGGAACTCATCGTGGCGCGGGGCGCACCCGAGCGGATCTACTTCGCCGCCGGGCCAGAGGTGTGGACCGTCGCGGCAAACGGCAGCGAACCAGGCCGCGTCTTCGCTCCGGCCGGCGGCGAATCGGTCCTGGCACTGAGTTCCTCGCCGACGGGCGATCGGGTGGCCGTGCTCGTCGAAGCGTCGGATGGGGCGTCATCGGTCCGCGTCTTTGCCCCCGACGGCGAGGTGGTTGAGGAGTTCGACGAGATCCCGAAGCCCGAGACGATGGAAGTGCCGGGAGCATCGCCCGTCGCGTCACCGACCGCGGGCGCAACCCCGGTGACCGACTCAGCACGGGTGACCACGAATCCCGAATCGATGCCGATCCCTGGTAATCCTTCGGCGACATCGATCGACTGGTCCCCTCAAGGAAATCAGCTCTTGCTTGGATACGAACCCGGGGGGCTGGTCGCGCTCGGGCTGGGAGATGGCGGCGAGTCCCGACGGCTCCTCCCCGTCACCGCGGCTTACGCGCCGAAGGGCGCCGCCTGGTCACCTACCGGCGAGCAAGTCGCCTACGCCTCGGGCAGGGAGGGGGATCGTCGCCAGGCCCTGTACCTCTTCGCCACCTCTGCGTCCTCGGAGCCGCCGCGACCGCTGGTGGACGAGCCGACCGAGCGCTCCATCCTCGATTTTGCCTGGCTGCCAGACGGGAGGGCGCTGCTGTTCACCGAAGGCGACGGGTCACCGGCACGATCCACCAACACCGATCTTTGGCGGATCGATGCGGACGGCGAGGGGCGCCGGCTCGCCGCAAGCGCCGGTAGCGCCGCCCCGGTCGCCGACATTGACCTCTTCGCTCCGTCTCCCGACGGGCGCTCCGTTGCGTACACCGTGGTGGTGCCGAGCGATCCCGACGACACGTTTCACAGCCTCTGGATTCGAGACCTCGCAGCGGGGCAGGCGTATCCGATTGCAGTCCCCGCCGGCGCGAATGTTTCCGATCTTTGGTGGACCAGTGCCGGACTCGTGTTTCGCACCAACGGCGAGGCCGATGAGGGGACTCCTCCGGCGGATTCGTTCGAACTCTACCGGGTGGGTACAGACGGCGCAGCGCTCCCGATCCTGCGAGCGACGGTCGACCGCGCGACGCCGGAGGCGACCCCGCTCGGCCGGTGAATCACGGCGAGGCGTCGAGCGTTGCCGACGATGGGTTTGGCTAGGCCGTCTCTGTCTCTTCCTCGGCGTCGAAGATGTTCTTGGCCGATTGCAGCCGCCGGTCGTGAACTTCGTCCGGGATCACGCCCATGCCGTCAGGATTGGGCTTCGCCAATTCGGGTGCCGGGATTGACTCGGGCGCGACGGCCCGAACCGAGGGAACAGCGTGCGGCGGCTGTCCGACGTCGCCGACGAGAACGCCGGAGACAGAGACGGACCGCCCGACGAGCCGACCGATCACCTGTTCGACGAGCGCACGCACCTCGTCGCTGTTCAGCTTGTCGCGATGGAACTCGTACGGCGTCGCGAGGTGGATGCTGTCGCCCGTGACCCGGGCTGGATCGAAAGACGAGAGCAGCGCCTCCACCCGTCGATTGAGCGCCTTGACATCCTGCCGGATGCGCGGCCAAAGGTCGGCGAGGCGCTCGACGGTGATCGCTCCGTCCCCGGATACGGATGGCATCGCCGGCTCGGTTGTTCGGGGCGAGTTGCCGAGCGGTGACGTTTCGGTGTTCGCGCCGTCAACGAGGTTGACATCGGGGCGAGCCGGAGCCGACCCCAACCCTGACGCAGGCATTCGCGACCCCTGCCGAGGCGGGGTCAGAGTTGATGGAGAGGGTGGAACCCCGCGGACCCGGTCCCTCAGGCTCGTCGACGCCCGCGTCTCGGTGGGCTCGGCTGCCTGTTGTGAGCCGGTGTACACCGGAAGGGTCTCCAGCGATCGCGCCTCTTCGACAACCAGGCTGTCGTGCCGGCCGACCTGGCGTTCCGGAGGGCCGACGATACTCTCGACCAACGCGAGCTCGAGCGGAAGGTGGGCGTAGGGCGAGTGGCGGATCTTGTAATCGACCTCGGAGAACCGCCGCAGCAACTCCGCGACCCGGCCGAGATCGAGCGAGGCCCCCTTGCCCGGGGCGGAGAGGCGTACGTCCCGGTCGACGCGCCCGCCCGCGAGACCATGGAGATGATCCCGTAGCGCGGAAACAAGCTGTCGATTGAGCTGGCGCGGATCCTCGCCCGCTTCGACCGCCTCGTTGACCACCGTCAATGCCGATGTCACATCGCGGTCGGAGAGTGCCGAGAGCAACGCGGCGACGCGATCGTTCCGGCTGATCCCGAGCAGCGCCCGCACCGACTCGGCGTCGATTGTTCCCTCGTTCGTCGAGTCGTTGCCGTGGAGGGCGAGCTGGTCGAGGAGGCCGAGGGCATCACGGAGGCTCCCGCTGGCGTGGCGAACGATCTCCCACAGCGCCCCGTCGTCGATCGCGATCGCTTCGTGGTCGGCGACGACCCGGAGGCGGCCTACCATCGCGTCGGACCCGATCCGCCGGAAGTCGAACCGCTGGCACCGCGAGACGATCGTGGGCAGCAGCTCTTCGGGATCGGTCGTGGCAAGGACGAACCGGGTATGCGGGGGTGGCTCCTCCAGCGTCTTGAGGAAGGCGTTGGCGGCGGCACCGGTGATCTGATGCGCCTCGTCGACGATATAGAACTTGGATCGCAACTGGGTGGGGGCATACTTGACCCGCTCCCGAAGGTCGCGGATGTCGTCGATGCCGCGGTTGCTGGCGGCGTCGATCTCGACGATGTCGGTGGCCGAGCCGCGGTTGATCGCCATGCACGCGTCGCAGCGGTTACAGGGCCGCCGATCCGGATCGGGATCAAGGCAGTTGACCGCTTTCGCCAGCAGCCGAGCGGTGGTTGTCTTGCCCGTCCCCCGCGGCCCGCAGAAGAGGTAGGCATGGGCGACGCGACCGAGCCGGATGGCGTTGCGGATCGTCCGGACGATGTGCTCCTGACCGACCAGATCGTGGTCGTCGAAGCTCTGCGGGCGGTATTTTCGATAGAGTGATTGCTGCGGCGCTGGCGCAGAGTCGAGGGCGGAGACGGCGCTCGCCGGAGACCGTTCGGGCGAGGCCTCGGCGGCCCCGAAGAGGGAGAGCGCGGTCATCGGGATGTACCCTTCGGGGATCCGGTGGGTGGACCACCGGTCGGTTGTTCGTACAGTAAGTATAGCGCCGCCACGAGCGGACTCCTATCGAGCGACTGAATCGCACCAGAACCGGAGCAAGTCGTGGGAACCCTCCACGTGGTCGCTACCCCGATCGGCAACCTGGAGGACATGACGCCTCGCGCCCAGCGCGTCTTGTCGGACGTCGCGCTCATCGCGGCGGAGGACACACGACGCACCGGTGCCCTTCTCCGGCACTTTGGGATTTCGACGCCGATGGTTAGCTACCACGCCCACAATGAGCGCCGGCGCCGCGCCCGTCTTTTGGCAGCGCTGAACGAAGGCGATGTCGCGCTCGTCACCGATGCCGGCACTCCGGGCATTTCGGACCCGGGAAACGACCTCGTCGCCGCAGCCCACGCGGCCGGCTACCCCGTCTCGCCAGTTCCCGGTGCATCGTCGTTGGCGGCGGCCGTGAGCGCCTCCGGTCTCGTTCCCGGGCCGTTCGTCACGATCGGCTTCCTGCCGCGGGAGACGGCGGCGAGGCGGCTCGTGATCGCCCGCGTCGCGGCAACCGGGATGCCATTCGTCGTCTACGAGGCACCCTCCCGCGTGGCCGCGACGCTCGGCGAACTCTGGGACGCCCTCGGACCCCGACCGGCGGTGGTGCTACGGGAGCTGACGAAACTGCACGAAGAGGTGCGCCCTGGCTCCCTCGCGGACCTTTCGGTCTGGGCCACCGCGGACGAACCTCGGGGCGAGGTCGTGGTCGTCGTCGCGGGTGCGGAGGATGAGCCGGCAGCGGCGATCGGCGACGACATCCCGGCGCTTGTCGGGACGCTGCGCCGCTCGGGGTTGACGGCGAGTGCCGCGGCGCGCGAGGCGGCCGCGATTACCGGCCGCCCCCGTTCCGAACTGTACGAGATGGCCCGGGCATGGCACTCAACCGTTCCAACCTCGAATGCCGAGCACGCCGAGCGAGAACGCCCCTGACGCAGGGTCGTCGAATCCTGCCAGTTTGGGGGTCAGACGCGCTGGAACGCGAGCTTGCGGTGGTGCATCAGGATGCTCTGCAGGATGCCTTCGGCGAGCAGGAACGTCCACAGCGACGAGACGCCGACGCTGACGAACGGGAGCGGGATGCCGGCGACCGGAAGCAAACCGAGGTTCATCCCGATGTTCACGATCGCCTGGAAACAGAGGACGGCGGCGATCCCGACCGCCATGCACTGACCGAACGAATCGCTGCTGATCTCGGCGACCCTCAACACCCGGAGCAGGAGGATGACGAAGCAGGCCAGCAGGGCGAACATGCCGACGAAGCCGAACATCGAGCTGGCATGGGCGAAGACGAAGTCGCTGGTGCGGACGCTGAGGAGATCGAGTTGGCTGGGCGTACCGCCGCCCAGTCCGTACCCGAAGACGCCGCCCGAGCCGATGCTGATCCGGGCCTGGGTCGACTGGTACGAGACGCCGAGCGGGTCCTCGACTTGGCCGAGGAAGGCCTGGATGCGAACCCGGTGGAACTCCCTGAGGAGGAACGTGTAGGCGAAGAACAGGACGACCGGCGTGATCGCTACCAGGCCCAGGATGTAGGCGAGGCGGGGTCGCGAGACGAACATCATCGCCGCCCAGACAACGCCGAACATGAGCGCCGAGTCGAAATCGGGTTCGGCCATGACGAGTGCCATCGGCAGGCCGACGATGGCGAGCGAGAGCAGGAAGTTGCCGAACTCCTTGAGGCCGTCGGCGCGCGAGGAAACGAATGAGGCAAGCGCCAGCATGGTCGTTAGCTTGGCGAACTCGGAGGGTTGGAGGGTGAAGAAACCGAGGTCGAACCAGCGGCGACCGCCCTGGATCTCGGTTCCGATCCCGGGAACAAGAACGAGGGCGAGGAAGACGACTCCAGCGTAATAGAGCACCCAGCTCGCCGTCGCGAAGAATCGGTAATCGATGCTCGCTACGACCAAACTCAGCGCGACCCCGACGAGCGCCAGCAGGGCTTGGCGAACACCGGGATTCTCGAGCGTCGTCGCCTCGATCCCCGAAGCGCTGGAGATCGCGATCGCGCCGAAGGTCATCAAGACCAGGGTCGTGACCAGCATGAAGCCGTCGAAGTCACCGAGATGGATGTTGGTGGCCCCGAACCGGCGGACGCTACTCGGGAGCCGCCCCGGAACTGTACGCGTCCTCACAGGACGACTACCTCGTTCATCGTGATGTGGAACGCGCAGCCGAGCAACTCCGCCGCGTGGCGGCACATCAGCATGCGGGGCAGGAAGATCTCGAAGTACTGCATGACCGGCGCGATCGTGGTGTCGATCGTCAGCTCGAGCGTGATCGTTTTCGCTTCGGCGTCGACGCGCAGGAAGGACGATGTGGCGGCGTAGTTCACGCGGTCGTGCTGGTCGAAGCTGGCCGGATCATTGTTCCGGACCCGAGACCGGTGGACATCCGACTTGTCTGCCAGGATCAGGGCGGCAGAGACCGGATGGACCGGTTCTCCGATGCGGTGCTCGGAGTCGCCATGGGAACCGATGGCTCCGAGGACGACCGCCATGTCGTCGGCGGCCATCCCCAGGCGAACGAGGATTGATTGCGCCAACAGCGCCCCCGACGTCGCGTGTCCGTGGCGGCTGATCACGTTGCCGATATCGTGGATGAATCCGGCGATGGCGGCGAGCTCCTGCTGCCGCTCGTCGTAGCCCAGCAACCGCAACACGTTGCGGGCAATGTTGGCGACGAGGCCGACGTGTCGGAACCCGTGCTCGGTGAAACCAAGGACGCCAAGGTTCTTGTTCGCCTGTCGGATTAGTGCCTGGATCTCCGGTTCCGCCCGGACTTCCGCCAGGGTGATGCTCGGCGTTGTGCGCTCGGCGGCAGCGGCCTCGGTGGGTTCGATGTCGGTTTTCCCGTACCGGGGCTCCGAGCCCAGGGGAAGGATGGTGGGCTCGTCGACTGCGGTGACCGCGACGGAGACGCTTTGGCCAGGATCTGCCACGGGAAGCTCCCTTTGGCTGCGCCGCAAACCGGCCGGTTAAGGGTGCCATACCTGGTCGTTGCCTCCCACCGTCCCAACCAGCCGGCGAGCCATGGTTGAACCTCGTATGAGTTCGGTGGTGATGAGGTGGTTCTCTCGCCTGGGGAGCATCGTATAATCGGGCCAGACAACAGCTGAACAGAGTTTGGCGGTCGGCGCGAGGTGCCGGAACTCCGGTTCGCGGCCGCCTCAGGACGGAGGCCAAGGATGCCCGAGGTCCGCGACGGGGTGGACGCCCTTCTCCTGGGCTGCTTCCTGTTAGGGCTCCTCCTGGCGGTGGCCTTCTTCGTCATCGGCGGCGATCTCGACGCGGGCGAGAGCGGTGAACCGGGCGATTCGCCACTGCCGTTCGGAGTCGGCGCGGTCCTCGTCGCGCTCGCCTGGTTCGGTGGAGTCGGGTACCTCCTCCGGTGGGCTGCGGGTTGGCCGGTCCCGGTTGCGCTCCCGGCCGCGGCCCTCGTCGGCGGCCTTGCCGGGGCGGTGGTGCAGCGGGTGGTCAAGTTCTTCGGGAGGGCTTCGAACGGAAACCTACGGCCCGAGGATTTCCGACTTCCGGGCACCCTGGGCCACGTCGCGCTTCCGATCCGGGCCGGCGGCGTCGGTGAGGTGATTTACGAACAGGGCGGCGTGCGGCACGTCGTCGCCGCTCGGGCGGCCGACGGCGAGGCGATCGCTCAGGGGACAGAAGTGATCGTCCTCAAGGTGGACCGGGGGACCGCGACGGTTGAGCCCTTCGAGCCCCTCCTGGCGGGCGACGAGGACCGATCCTTCCAGCCTCCCGTCGTTCGGATGTCGTTGACGGATTGAGTTCGGCTCCGGCGTTTTCGTGAAGAGTCGTCGGGGCGGGTCTGGTACCTCGATCGGCGGGCCCCCGGTCGGCAGGGCGCGCGAACCGGAGAAACGGAGCCTGCAATGGACATCTCGGGCGTCTTGTTCATCGTCGTCGGTCTGACGGCGGTCGTCCTCCTGGTGCTGGCGCTGCTGGCTTCGATGTTCCGCAAGGTCGGGCCGAACCAGGCGCTGATCGTCTACGGCATGGGCGGGACCAAGGTGGTGAAGGGGGGCGGCGCCGTCGTCTGGCCGCTCGTCCAGCAGGGACGCGAGTTGTCGCTCGAACTGATGAGCTTCGACGTCGCGCCGACCCAGGACCTCTACACGAGCCAGGGTGTGGCGGTCAACGTCGAAGCCGTCACCCAGATCAAGGTGAAGTCCGATCCGGTCAGCATCCTGACCGCCGCCGAGCAGTTCCTGACGAAGGACTCGGCCGAGCGCGAGGGGTTGATCCGTTTGGTGATGGAAGGGCACCTGCGGGGAATCGTCGGCCAGTTGACGGTCGAGCAGATCGTCAAGGAGCCGGAGATGGTCGCCGACCGGATGCGCTCCAACGTGGCCGAGGACATGAGCAAGATGGGGCTCGAAGTCATCTCGTTCACGATCCGGGAAGTCCGAGACAGCAACGACTACATCCTGAATATGGGACGACCGGACGTTGCCGTCATCAAGCGCACCGCCGACATCGCGACCGCCGAGGCGGAACGCGACACGGCGATCAAGCGGGCGCAGGCGATGCGCGAAGCGAAGATCTCCGAGGCGGCGGCAGAGCAGGAGAAGGTCATCGCCGAAACCGCGAGCCATACCCGCCAGGCGGAAGCGGTGCGCGACCTCGATCTGAAGCGGGCGGAGTACGACGCCGCCGTCCAGCAGCAGAGGGCCGCAGCCGACAAGGCCTACGAGATCCAGACGGCCATCCAGCAGCAAAAGATCACGATGGAGGCGGTCAAGATCGAGCAAGTCCGGAAACAGGGCGAGATCGCGGTCCAGGAAGCCGAGATCCTGCGCCGCGAGAAGGAGTTGATCGCGACCGTGCTCCGCGGCGCCGAGGTGGAGCGGCAGCGGATCGAGACCCTGGCCGAAGCCGAGCGCCAGCGCCTCGTGTTGCAGGCGAACGGCGACGCCGAGGCCGCTCGGCTCCGCGGGCAGGCCGACGCCGAGGTGGCCCGCGTCCGCGGCCAGGCGGATGCCGACGTGCTCCGCGCCAAGGGCGAGGCCGAAGCGAACGCCATGCAGGTCAAGGCCTCGGCATTCAAGGAATACAACCAGGCCGCGGTCCTGGATCGGGTGGTCGGCGTCCTGCCGGAGGTCGTCCGCGCCCTGGCCGAACCGCTGGCCAGCGTCGACAAGATCACCGTCGTCTCGACCGGAGCCGACGGTGCCGCCGGCTCGGGAGCCGGAGTGAACCGGGTTACCGCCGACATCGCGACGATGGTGGCTCAAGTGCCGGCGCTCGTCGAGGGACTAACCGGGGTCAACGTCAACAAGATGATCGAGTCGCTCCCGGAGACGAAACGGGGAAACGGACGAGAAGTGGTCGTGCCGGCGGTTGCCTCGGACGGGACACCGGTTACATCGAGCAACGGTCTCGGCTAGGCTGCTCGGAGAACCTGCCGGGTTGTTCCAGGCTATGAAAAGTCTCGGTGCGGCAGGGAACGGGGCGAGGGGTGCTATCCTTGCGCCCGCTTTTCTCCCGTCACCCCGAGGGCAACACGGTGCCAACCGGGCGACGGATCGGCGGTCCAGGGGTGGCCGCGAACCGGGAGTTCCGACGGGGTATGGAGATCGAGGCGCAGCGCGTCCGGGTTGAGGCGATCGGGCAACCCGGCCAGCGTCGCTTCCGGATGTTGGTCGTTGTCGGGGGCGAGACACACGTCGCCTGGATGGAGAAGCAGCAGCTGCAGGCCCTCGGGTTGGCGCTGGAGCAGATGCTGGCACAGTTGCCCGAAGCCGCCCCACTGCTTGGGAGTTCGGCGATCCCGATCGAGTTCGACGCCGAGACAAGGCGTCAATTCCGCGTCGGTCGGATGGAATTGGGCTACGAGGAGCGGACCGACCGGGTCGTCATCATCGCCCACGACATCGGCGATGGCGGCGACGAAGATGATCCCGGGAGCATCGACGATGACGATGATCGGCCGGCGTTGACCTGCTCCATCACCCGCGATCAGGCGAGGGAGGTCAGCGCCGACGCGGCGGCGGTGGTCGCCGCGGGGCGACCGCGCTGCACGATGTGCGGTGCCCCAATGGGCCCCGGACCGCACGCCTGCCCGCAGCAGAACGGCCACTTCCCCCGCGAGTTGGCCGGCGTCGATGACGACAACGACGACGAAACCGGGGGTTGACGGCACTCCCAAGCACTGCGTAGACTGGAAGTGGTGAAAGCAGACGTTCGCGACAGGTTGCCCAACCCCGATGGTTACGGACCTTCGCCGCTTCGAGTCGCTCAATATCGGGCTCGTACTTAGCGAGCTCCCGATTGGGAGCTGCGCGCGTTAGGGGGGCGGTCCCGGGGGAATACCGGGCGAAACACCGAGCATTGTCGATCTGGACCGGCCCCCCGTTTTCGCGGGGGGCCGTTTTCGTGTCCGGCCCGGACGATCAGGGCAGTCGGGGACGCCCCGCGCGGCGTCGGGGTAGGAGGGAACTGGCGATGTCCGTGACCGAGAAGCTCCCTTCGGCAACCGCATCGAGTGCCGGCGCGTCGCACGGGGTGGAGCGGCAGTTGCTGTCTGGCGCCGAGATCACCTGTCGGTCGCTCGAGGCCGAGGGCGTGACAACCGTCTTCGGCTACCCCGGGGGGGCCGTCATCCCCCTCTATGACGCCCTGCCGCGGGCCGGGTTCAAGCACGTTCTGGTCCGGTTCGAGCAGTGGGCGGCGCTTGCGGCGGAAGGCTATGCCCGAGCGACCGGGAAGCCGGGTGTGTGCATGGCGACGTCAGGCCCCGGTGCCACCAACCTGGTCACTGGTCTCGCCGACGCGATGCTCGACTCGGTCCCGATGGTGGCGATCACCGGCCAGGTGGTGCAACCGTTGATCGGTCGCGACGCCTTCCAGGAGGTGGACATCACCGGCATCACGCTGCCGGTGACCAAGCACAACTACCTTGTGCAGCGGGTCGAAGATATCGCGCCGACGATCAAGGAGGCGTTCTACCTGGCGACCTCGGGTCGGCCCGGCCCGGTGTTGGTCGACATCCCGAAGACGCTCTTTATCCAGAAGGCTTTGTATTCGTACCCGTCGACGGTCGGCCGCCGCGGCTACCAGCCGACCTCGACTCCGAACATGCGCCAGGTCCGGCTCGCCGCCGAATCGATCGCCCGAGCCGAGCGCCCGCTGATCATGGCCGGGCACGGCATCATGCTGAGCGAGGCGACGGAGGAGTTCCGGCAGTTCGTCGAGATGACCGGCATCCCGGTCATCTTCACGCTGCTCGGGCTCGGCTGCTTCCCCGAATCCCATCCCCTGGCTCTGGGGATGATGGGGATGCACGGCCACAAGCACGTCAACGACGCGCTCGACGAGTGCGATCTCCTGCTCAATGTCGGCGCCCGCTTCGACGACCGGGCGACGGGGAACGTCAACGGATTCGCGCCGAAGGCGAAGATCGTCCACGTCGACATCGACCCGGCCGAGCTCGGCAAGAACATCCGGACCGACGTGCCGGTGGTCGGCGACGCGGGCGAGGTCCTCCGCCAGCTCCTGCCCGAGGTCGAGCAGCGTCGCTACCAGGCGTGGACGGACTGGATTGAGGCCCGCCGCAACATCGCCTTGGAAGTCGCCCTGGAACATCAGCCGGAATCGCCGGAGCCGTACACGATCGTCCGCGAGATCGCGGCGGCGAGCAACGGCGAGGCGATCGTGACGACCGACGTCGGCCAGCATCAGATGTGGACCGCCCAGTACTTCGGCTTCGACCATCCCGACCGCTGGATCACCTCGGGCGGCCTGGGGACGATGGGGTTCGGCCTGCCGTCGGCGATCGGGGCCAAAATCGGCCGGCCGGACCTGGAAGTGTGGGCGGTGATCGGCGACGGCGGCTTCCAGATGTCGATGAACGAACTGGCCACCTGCGTCCAGGAGAACCTGGACATCAACATCGCCGTCATCAACAACGGCTACCTCGGTATGGTCCGCCAGTGGCAGGATCTCTTCCACGAGAAGAACTACTCGGAGGTGCGGATCGGTGGGCCGAACCTGGAGAAGCTGGCCGAGGCCTACGGTATCACCGGCATTACCGTCCGCCGCACCGTCGAGATCCGGCCGGCGATCGAGCGAGCCCGCTCGATCCGAGGGCCGGTCCTGATGGACTTCGTCATCGAGCCGGAGGCGAACGTCTGGCCGATCGTACCGCCCGGCGCGAGCAACACCGAGATGATGCACGAGCGGCGCTTCGCCGATACGGAGTAAGGAGGACGCGGTGAAGAAGCGGCACACGCTGGTCGTGCTGGTGGAAGACCACCCTGGGGTGCTCAACCGCGTCGTCTCGTTGATGCGGCGGAGGTCGTTCAACATCGACTCGATCACCGTCGGCCACTCGGAGCAGCCGGGTGTCTCGCGGATGACGCTCGTCGTAGTCGGCCGCGACGACGAGGTCGAGCAGGTCGGCAAGCAGCTCTACAAGCTGATGGAGGTCCTCAAGGTCCAGGACCTGACAGAAGCGAACGCGGTCTCCCACGAACTGGCAATGGTCAAGGTGGCGGCCAAGGCGCAACACCGGGCCGAGATCCTCCAGGTCGCCCAGATCTTTGACGCCAAGGTGGTCGATGCCACCCCCAGCTCGCTGCTGATCGAGGCCGTCGGCTCGGAGGACCGGATCGACAACCTGCTGACAATGCTGAAGGGGTTCGGCATCCGCGAGCTGGTCCGCACCGGCGCGGTAGCGATGGCGCGTGGTGCCCAAGCGACCGCGATCAAGGACGGTCGGGCGGAGCGCGAGACGGTGATCGTCGCCAACGGCTCCGCGGGGATGGCTACCTGATGGGAGAGCGCCGCCGCAGGGCGGCGCTCTCCGTTTGGACTGGGTTCGGAGAACGGTTCCGGACCGAGAGGGAGGCCGAACCGGAGGGGTTCGGTCGCCGACGAAGGGGAGGGACGGATGCCCGCGACGGTCTACTACGAAGAGGACGCGACGCTCGAGCCGCTGCTCGGCAAGACGGTCGCGGTGATCGGATACGGCAGCCAAGGCCACGCCCATGCCCTCAACCTCCGCGACTCTGGGATCGACGTCGTGGTCGGCCTGCCGGAGGCGAGCAAGAGCCGCGCGAAGGCCGAGGCGGACGGGATCCGGGTGACGACCCCGACCGGGGCGGCGGAGCTTGCCGATGTGGTCATGCACCTCGTTCCCGACCACGTCCAGAAGCGCGTCTTCGAGCAGGACCTGAAGCCGGGACTGACACCGGGCAAGACGCTGATGTTCGCCCACGGTTTCAACATCCACTTCAAGGCGATCGCCCCCCCCCAGGGGGTCGATGTCTCGATGATCGCTCCGAAGAGCCCAGGCCACCGGTTGCGCGAGCTCTATCAGGAGGGCGTCGGCGTGCCGGCCCTGCTGGCGATCGAGCAGGACGCCAGCGGCAACGCCCGGCAAACCGGCCTCGCCTACGCCCGCGGGCTCGGCTGCCTGCGCGCTGGCGTCCTCGAGACGACCTTCAAGGAGGAGACGGAGACCGACCTGTTCGGCGAGCAGGCGGTGCTCTGCGGCGGCGTTAGCCACCTCATCGAGGCCGGCTTCAACACCCTTGTCGAGGCCGGCTACCAGCCCGAGATCGCCTACTTCGAGTGCCTGCACGAGCTGAAGCTGATCGTCGACCTCATCTACGAGGGCGGCCTCGGCTACATGCGCTACTCCGTCAGCGACACCGCCGAGTTCGGCGACTACTACGCTGGACCCCAGATCGTCGACGACCACGTCAAGGGAGCGATGCGGGGTTTGCTCGGCCGGATCCAGTCGGGCGAGTTCGCCCGAGAGTGGATCGGCGAGAACGAGGCCGGTCGGCAGCGGTTCCTGGCCATGCGGCAAGCGGGAGCCGACAGCCAGGTCGAGCAGGTGGGCGCGGAGCTGCGGAAGATGATGACGTGGCTGGCGAAGGGGAAACCCAACGCGGCCGGCGTAGTCGAGGTGTAGCGATGGACGGATCGAGCGTACCGGCGGTCAATTCGTCCACCACCCCGGTGGCGACGCTAGGGGCGGTTGCCGACATCCTCCACGGAAACCGGGTCCTCATTTTCGACACCACCCTACGAGACGGCGAGCAGTCTCCCGGGGCGACGCTGACGGCGGACGAGAAGCTGATGGTGGCGGACGCCCTCGTGGAGCTTGGCGTCGACGTGATGGAGGCCGGCTTCCCGGCGGCCTCCCCCGGCGATTTCGAAGCCGTGCGCTCGATCGCGGCCCGCGTCAAGGGCGCGACGGTAGCGGGGCTGGCCCGGTGCAACCGGAGCGACATCGAGCGGGCGGCCCAGGCGGTGCGGGGGGCGGAGAGCCCGCGCATCCACACCTTTATCGCCACCTCCGACATCCACCTGAAGCACAAGCTGCGGATGGAGCGGGCTGAGGTGAAGGAGCGAGTCGCGGCGATGGTCGCGCTGGCCCGCTCCTTCACCGAGGATGTCGAGTTCTCGGCCGAGGACGCGACTCGCTCCGACCGCGACTTCCTGGTCGAGGTCTTTTCGGCGGCGGTGCGGGCAGGGGCGACGACGCTGAACGTGCCCGACACGGTCGGCTACACCACGCCGCGGGAGTACGCATCGCTGATTGAGGAGCTTCGGCACCGGGTCGATGGTGGGCAGGACGTCATCTTTTCGGTCCACTGCCACGACGACCTTGGGATGGCGACCGCCAACACCCTGGCGGCCGTCGCCGCCGGCGCCCGTCAGGTTGAGGTGACAATGAACGGCATCGGCGAGCGGGCCGGGAACACCTCCCTGGAAGAGGTGGTGATGGCGCTCGCCACTCGAGGCGACCAGTTCGGCGTGGGCCACACCCGGATCGTGACGGAGCGGCTGGTACCGACTAGCCGGCTGGTGAGC